>NZ_CP045871.1:1970000-2170000 GCF_009650135.1 Litorivicinus lipolyticus | reverse complement strand
CTTGTAGGCAGAGATCTTAGGTAAATCCGGGATCTTGTTAATGCCGAGAAGCGATGACGAGTCTCTACGGAGATGAAGTCGTTGATGCCATGCTTCCAGGAAAAGCTTCTAAGCTTCAGGTAATTAGAAATCGTACCCGAAACCGACACAGGTGGTCAGGTAGAGAATACCAAGGCGCTTGAGAGAACTTGGGTGAAGGAACTAGGCAAAATGGTACCGTAACTTCGGGAGAAGGTACGCCGGCTTTGGTGATGGGACTTGCTCCCTAAGCTGAGGCCGGTCGAAGTGACCAGGTGGCTGCGACTGTTTATTAAAAACACAGCACTCTGCAAACACGAAAGTGGACGTATAGGGTGTGACACCTGCCCGGTGCCGGAAGGTTAATTGATGGGGTTAGCGTAAGCGAAGCTCTTGATCGAAGCCCCGGTAAACGGCGGCCGTAACTATAACGGTCCTAAGGTAGCGAAATTCCTTGTCGGGTAAGTTCCGACCTGCACGAATGGTGTAACGATGGCCACGCTGTCTCCACCCAAGACTCAGTGAAATTGAAATCGCAGTTAAGATGCTGTGTATCCGCGGCTAGACGGAAAGACCCCGTGAACCTTTACTACAGCTTCGCGCTGGACTCTGAATTTGTTTGTGTAGGATAGCTGGGAGGCTATGAAACCGGGACGCTAGTTTCGGTGGAGCCAACCTTGAAATACCAGCCTGGCAAATTTGGGGTTCTAACCTCGTACCGTTATCCGGTACAGGGACAGCGCGTGGTGGGTAGTTTGACTGGGGCGGTCTCCTCCCAAAGAGTAACGGAGGAGCGCGAAGGTACCCTCGGAACGGTCGGAAATCGTTCCATGAGCGCAAGGGTAGAAGGGTGCTTGACTGTGAGACTGACAAGTCGAACAGGTACGAAAGTAGGTCCTAGTGATCCGGTGGTTCTGTATGGAAGGGCCATCGCTCAACGGATAAAAGGTACTCCGGGGATAACAGGCTGATACCGCCCAAGAGTTCACATCGACGGCGGTGTTTGGCACCTCGATGTCGGCTCATCACATCCTGGGGCTGAAGCCGGTCCCAAGGGTATGGCTGTTCGCCATTTAAAGTGGTACGCGAGCTGGGTTTAGAACGTCGTGAGACAGTTCGGTCCCTATCTGCCGTGGACGTTTTGAGAATTGAGAAGAGCTGCTCCTAGTACGAGAGGACCGGAGTGGACGAACCTCTGGTGTTCCGGTTGTCACGCCAGTGGCATTGCCGGGTAGCTAAGTTCGGACGGGATAACCGCTGAAAGCATCTAAGCGGGAAGCCTCCTTCAAGATGAGTTCTCACACCCCTTAGGGGGTCTAAAGGGCCGTCGTAGACTACGACGTTGATAGGCTGGGTGTGTAAGCGTTGTGAGGCGTTGAGCTAACCAGTACTAATTGCCCGTGTGGCTTGACCATACAACACCGAAGCAGACCGTTGAATGCCAATTGGCTTGGACTGTTCTTGAGTTAACTCTAGATGACGCGTATTTCGGGGATGAGTGAAAGCTCATTGCCCAAAGTTTGCTTGGCGACCATAGCGGTCTGGACCCACCCGATCCCATCCCGAACTCGGAAGTGAAACAGATTAGCGCCGATGGTAGTGTGGGGTCTCCCCATGTGAGAGTAGGTCATCGCCAGGCTTTTAATGCAAAGGTCCGATCCCCACGTCGTGGGGGTCGGGCCTTTTTTTATGCCTGCTCGATGGGCTACTCGAACGTGAGAGTAGGGTGAGCCGGGCCGCTCTCGGCCATCCATGGCCTCCGCGGCATTTCCCACATCCTGTGGGTCAGCCGCTCCGCGGGCGCCGGGCTTTTAGTGCCACCCCATGTTGTGGGGGCGCGCCGTTTTTCAATGCCGAAGCCCCGGCGTTTCTTTGACCACTACACCCGGTAGCGTTCAACTGCGTCGCCGCACCACTCGATTCCGGCGCCTAAGGCGTCACCTGTTATTGCGTAACCATTCTCGATCTGTAATGGCGACTTCAAAATCGGATTCCACCAGTCCGCGTATTCCAGCCAGTGCGCAGTCGGCGTGCATTCAAGCATTCGAGCGCTGATTTCGGGCCATAGATGGTTGGACACACGCAACTGCTTGGCCTCGGCCATCGCCGCGGCATTGAGCCAACCGCTGACGCCGCCAATCTTCATGATGTCTGGCATCAGCAGGTCGGTTGAACCGGCGTCTAACGCATGTTGCAGATCCTGGATGCCCCACCAGTTTTCACCGGCCTGAATGGGCATACTGGCGTTTGTGCGAATATGAGCGAGCGATTGATAGTCGTGGGCCAGTGACGGCTCTTCCACCCATTCAAGGCCCTCGTCCGCCAGTGCGGACAGCCGCGCGATAGCCTCAGCCGGCCCTAATGACTGGTTGTAATCGACCATGATGCTGACGTTTTCACCAACGGCGGCGCGCATGGCTTGAACGACGGCCAGGTCCTCCGCCACTGTGGCGTATCCAATTTTCGCTTTGACTCCGGTAAAGCCTTGTTGGACGAACGCCTCGGCCGCATTAGCCGAACCGATGACACCGTCGAAGCCGACACCGCCGTAGGCCGCGATGGGTTTTTGGCTGCCGCCAAGCAGTTCAGTCAAGGACTGATGAGTGCGCCGTGCCAGCAAGTCCCACAGGGCCATATCGATGCCGGCAATCGCCATGCCGACCAATCCTTGGGTGCCCAGTAAACGGTGTTTACTGTTCAAAAAGGCGAATATGTCTTTGGGCGCGGCTGTTTTTCCGCGGATCAATTCGCCCAACCCCAGCACCAGATCGCCGGTCGGTTTTAAAGCCCCAGGCGTGTAAGTAAACAAAATCGAATGGCCGGTTGCGCCGCACGCGGAGGTTGCGTCGATCAGCAACAACGGGCAGGCACTGATCGTACCACTGGCGGTTTTATGCGGGTGCGTCATCGGCACGCTGACGGCGGTGACCTGGATCGAAGCGATAGTGGTGGTTGTCATGAGGGCGGATGTCTTATTAGGTTTTTTGTCACCCTAAATTGGTCAGACCAATTTGGCAAATTCTGCGCCTGTCAGTCCCCGATGTGACGCCCGCTAACCGTCGGTTAGCAGGCGGTGACGGACTAGCTAGTCAGCAGGGCAATGCCGCGTTTGACCCGGACGCGCACGGAGCCGGTGGTTTCGCGCTCCAAGGCTTCGCCCAAGGTGGTCAGGGCGCCCGCTTTGAAGCGATCATGTTGGGCCGCGACCATGGCCAGTCCATAGTTCGCCCAGGCACGAACTAGCTTGCGGTTTGATGCCAATAACGGCATCACAAAACTGTTAACCGCGTCGGCCTTGTCGGCCGCGATCACCAATTTCGGCAGTATTTGTAAAGCGTGAAGCTGCGCATCCCAGGCTGACAGCATCGTTAAGTGACCGATCAAGGCGCTGCTGTCGGCGCCACTCAACACGGCGTCGTCGGCGGCCAGGTGTTGCAGCAGCAACCAACTGGCTGCGGACTGGGTTTTCGGATCCGCGCACGCAGCGACTAGCGTGGTCGCCCACCCCTCGCTGTTGCCCATGGATCGGTTCAGCGCGTGCATCGGTGCGGTCGCGCGTCGGTTCCATTGGGCCAGTTGCTCGGTCAGTGTCAGGGTGTCGGTCATGCGTGTCGTCCTCGGTTTGGGGCGCGAGTATACGCCCTAAACGGACTCAGGTCGCCGCGGTCTCGCGCAGGTCCCGGGTTAGCGTCGACATCAGCAAACACACCACGACCGGCAATACAGCCGCGGCCAAAAAAGCCTCCATCAGATGAGTCGGTGGTTGTCCGGGCAGCGGGAAATACACTAGCCCGGCGACCAAGCCCGTGGCGGACGCCATCAGCGCAGCTCGAGTTGAGTGGCGGCGCGAGTACAGCCCGTAGAAAACCGGGAACGCGATCGCGCAGCAGATCAAGTCAGCCAGCAAAAACAAATACAGCACGCTCAAGCCTTGGGCGGCGACCCATGCCGCCGGCAGACTCAGAGCAATCACGACCGCGCCGCCGACCCGCGGGTTCGGTGTCAGGCTGGTCAATCCGGTGATGGCCGAGTCAGCACTGCTCATGAACAGCAATACCCCTAGCGGAATCAGCATGGCGGATAACCACAGCGGGCTGCCGGTGGTGACGACATTAAACAGCGCGGTTGAAGGATCACCGGCGCCGCCGGTGGCGACAAACAGCAATCCAAAACCGCCAAAAGCCAACACAATCGGCGCTGCGATGGCGGCGCTGATGATCAGTGCTCGGCGAAGCTGGCCGTTGCTGGACGCGGTTTCAGCACGTTGCCACTGGCCTTGATGGAACAGGTTGGTTAAGGCCACAGCAATGAAAAACGTGATGCCGGCTTGGAGGCCGGTGCTGGAGGTCAGGTCGAACTGGGCGTAGTCCACCTTGGGCGCAGGTAGCGACTGAATTAGGCTGAATCCGGCGAACAGCACCGCCACAATCAGCGGGGCTGCGATCCAGGCTTGGATGCGATCGGTAAACATAGAAACGCGCAGACCGCCCGGTAGGCTGTACGCCAGGGTAGCAACAATAACCGCTGTGGCCGTCCAAGCCAGCGGGATGGGCGCGAAAATTTGCACCAGTTTAGCGACCGCGGTGAGGCCGGCGGTCAGGCTGATGATGAGGTAAAACGCGATCGCAGCGGCTGCGGCATAAACCATGCTTTTGCCATAGCGCTGTGACACGTAGCCGAACACCCCATTGCCGGCGTCGCTGTGTGCGAATAGGCGTGGCGCGATTATCGCCATCAGCAGCAGCGGTGCGGCGACGCCAAGGGCGTAGCCAATGATCGCCCCGACGCCACCCCAGGTAGCCGCTTCTGGCGGGCCAAATAGGATCCAAGCCCCCAATGCGGTCGCCAATAGGGTCGACACTAGTTGCAGCGTCGAGCCCGTCAGTGTGGTCGTTGCACGGGCGCGGTACCAAAACCCAGCCAGTGCGGTGCCGCCGGCAATCATAGAAATAATGAGCAGGGCGGTGGGGGTCGAAATTAGTGGCATGAGTGTGACTCCGTAAAGTGATGAACCGGGCCGTGCCCGCTGCCGACCTTGAGTTGGTGGGCCTGTTCGATGGTGGCGTGGATGTAGCGCTTGGCGTTGGTGCAGGCCAGCGCCGGCGACTGGCCATGGCCGAGGTTGGTGGCGATAGTCGCCGCCAGCGTGCAGCCGGTACCATGGGTGTTGCGGGTAAGGATGCGAGGGGCTTGCAGCCAGTCAATGCCGTCGGCGGTTGCTAGGCAGTCGTGGCTAAATTGGCCGTCCAGGTGGCCGCCCTTTAGCAGTACCGAGTTGGCGCCCATGGTGCGCAGCGCAGTCGCCTGAATCTCCATTTCGGTTTCTGTCTGGGCCGGGGCGCATCCGAGCAAGAACGCCGCCTCGGGCAGATTCGGTGTCAGCAGCGTCGCCTGGGGTATTAACTGGGTGATGAGGCTATCGACGCCACTCGGATCCAGTAGCGAAGCGCCGCCTTTGGCGATCATCACGGGATCGACAACGACGGGAGTTGTCGCCGCCCGTTCGATCAAAATAGTGGTAATCGCGCGGGTGATGTCTGCATTGACCAGCATGCCAATTTTGACTGCGTCAGTGGAAATGTCGTCGAAGACGGCATTCGCCTGTTCAACGATAAAGTCGACAGGGGGCAGGTAAACCGCCCGCACGCCCTGGGTGTTTTGCGCAGTCAAGGCGGTGATTACCGACATCGCATAGCCACCGTTGGCACTGATCGCCTTGATGTCCGCTTGGATACCGGCGCCGCCCGAGGGATCGGATCCGGCGATGCTAAGAATGTTAGGAATCATAGGCGCTCCGCAGATCTTGGGCGGCGCGGCAGGGGTCTGGGGCGCTGCAAATAGCCGAAATAACGGCGATTCCGCCGACGCCGGTGCCGGCGATTGTGCCGGCGTTGGTGTCGTTGATGCCGCCAATGGCGATGTGCGCGATGGGGCAGGCTTGGACCAGCGCGGCCAAGCCATCCAGACCGGTCGGTGCGGCGTGATCAGGCTTTGACGTGGTGGCGTATACCGGGCCCAGGCCGGCGTAGTCGACCACGCGCGGATCGACTGCGCGTAGCTGACTCAAATGATTAATTGAAAGGCCAATAATTCGGTCATCGCCCAGTCGTGCTCGAGCCTGGTCCGCCGGCATGTCCTGTTGGCCGACGTGGACACCGTCGGCGTTCAATGCGACTGCGGCTTCGACGTCATTGTTAACAATCAAAGGCACAGCGGCGGCCCGCAGCAGCGGTTGCAGTTGGCGTCCAACCTTGATGCGGTGCTCGGTCGAGGTGTTCTTCATGCGCAGCTGGACCATGCTGACGCCGCCGCGGATTGCCGCTTCGACGGTGTCGAGTAACCCCAGTCCGTTGGCCGGTTGGCTCCCGACCACCAGGCACAGTTTGAGCTGATCGGAGAGGCCGCTCATCCCCGTGTCACCCACGGCGCTAGCTGGTCATCGCCGATAAGTGCCAAACCGTCCAAAAATGCCGCGTGAAATGATCCGGGCCCGGCCGCGCGCGATTGCGCCCAGTCGCCGGCAGCAGCGAAATGGGCGGCCGCCGAGACTGCCGCATCAAAGGGCGTGGTAATGGCCGCGTAAGCGGCGGTCAGCGACCCCAGCGAGCAGCCCATGGCGGTTACGCGCGGCATCCAGTGGCTGCCCCCGCTGATATCCGCGCACTGGGTTCCGTCGGTCACATGATCGACCTCACCGGTGACCATCACGATAGCGCCGGTTTGATTGGCCAGCATCCGCGCGGCGTGCTTTGCATCCTTGACTGAATCGCCACTGTCGACACCGCGGCCGGCGGATTGGGTGCCGTTTAAGGCCATAATTTCCGAGGCGTTGCCTTTGATAATGGCCGGTTTCAGTGCAACCAGTTCAGCGCAGGCGTCGCGCCGGTAGGCCGAGATGAAATGGGCCACGGGGTCCAGCACCCAGGGCAGATCCTGTGCGTTTGCGGCGCGGGCTGACGCACGCATGGCGTCAAGCCACGGCGTCGACAGCGTACCGATATTGATCGATAGGGCGCCGCAGATGGGCGTGAACTCGGCGGCTTCCTCGGTCGCATGAACCATGGCCGGGGAGGCGCCGGCGGCCAATAAGGTGTTGGCGGAAAACTGCATGGCTACATAGTTGGTTATACAGTGAACAAGGGGTGAAGTAGTACGAAGGGTATGTAGCGTGTTTGCATCAGTCATGACATCTCCAATCGGCGCACGAGAGGGGACAAATCAGATTGACTTGCGACCTCCCTACGCCAGCATTATCTGGTTCAGGTTCAAAGGGTACGTCTCAGCCTTTCGGCGCCCCTGGCTTGGCAGAATCTAGTGCTCAGGGCGCCGCGATGCAACTGCCAAAAACGAATGAATGAGCCGGGCAACGTTGACGGTGGGGCCGGTCACTCGGGCATCGGATCTGTCGTTGGTCTGAAACACTTGTTTCGCCCCCTCGCTCCAATGACCGTTGACGCGAGCATTAATGGGCAGTTTCATAGATCATGAGAAACTAGCATTTGAAGGAAGCTCACTGTGAATGAGCCTGCGACTGTTTTGGTCATCGATGACGACCCCAGCATCTGTGAAAGTCTGCGGCGACTGTTTGATGGGCGCTACCAAGTGCGCATCGCCGATCACGGTGAAGCGGGGTTGGTGGCGGCGCAGTCCCCGCCGTACCCGGACGTTATTTTGCTGGACGTGCGTATGCCTGACATGAGTGGCTACGAGGTGTTCAAGGCGCTCAACGGACGTCCTCGGGTGTCGAAAATCCCGGTTATTTTCATTACCGGCGCCGGTGCAGTGAAGGATGAAGAAAAGGCCTTGGAAATGGGTGCGGCTGACTACATTGCCAAGCCCTTGCGGCCCTCTTTAGTGCGCGCTCGCGTCGACGCTCAGGTCGAGCTAAAACAGGCGCGCGAGCGACTCGAAGATGAAAACGTTCGGTTGGAATCCGTTATCCGTGCGCGTATGCGCGAGAACGAAACCATGCAGTCGGCGACCATTGCGGCGCTGGCCAGCTTGGCCGAAGTGCGCGACGGCGACACGGGGCATCACATTGCCCGCACCCAAGCCTATGTGCGCTTGCTGGCGGACTACTTGAAACATTTGCCGCGGGATCGCGACGAATTGACCGAATGCAATATTGAGTTAATGGTTAAATCCGCTCCCCTGCACGACATCGGCAAGGTCGGCATCCCTGACCAGGTGCTGTTGAAACCGGGGGCGTTGGATGCGGCACAGTGGCTGACCATGCGTCATCACGCTGCGATGGGCGCCGAAGCATTGGAACGCGCCGAGCGTCAGGTCAACGCACGCCTGCCGTTTTTGCACTATGCCAAGCAAATCGCCCGCTGGCATCACGAACGTTGGGATGGCACGGGTTATCCGGATGGATTGGCCGGCGATGTGATTCCGTTGTGCGCGCGTTTAATGGCGGTAGCCGATGTGTTCGACGCCTTGATTAGTGTCCGAGTGTACAAACCCGCGATGAGTTTCAAGGCGGCCCGTGAAATCATGATAGAGGGCCGTGGCACTCACTTCGATCCGGTCGTATTGGACGCTTTTTTGGACCAGTTTGACGCGGTATGTGCGATCGCTCGGGCACAGACGGATAGGGATTTAGGCCAAACTGTAAGCGCAACGCACGCCGCCCCAATGGCGGCCGTTAATCAAAACCGGACACGATAAGTCGGTCAAAACTTCGCCGGTGTCGCGTCGATAGGTCAGGATCATGTGGTCGCGTTGGTGTGAACCTGCGGTTTTGCCGACACGGTCTTCGAATATGCGCTTGGTTCGATTGCCCGCCAGGTCTTTTTTCGGGTCGCCGGTTAAGGGTTGGCAGAACCTGTCATTGTGTGTCGGCACATAGCCCTGCGGGTCGATGGCAATCATGTAAATCAACCAGTCATTGTCATCCAGCGCCGCTTCTTGAATGGGCGGCAGTATCTGGTCACACAGGCTGTCAAAACCGGTCGAAAAGCGCACCGGATCGGTGCCCGCGACGCGCCGATATTCAGGGCTGAACAAGGCACTTTCGGTAATGTGGCCGTCGCGGACGGCAGCTTCAAAGGCCAGGCCGACTTGTGTGGCGACCGCGTTGCAAATAACCGCGGCCTCGCGGTGCATCGGGTGTGAAAAGCCCTGGCAGGTCGAGAACACTTCTAGGCTATTGCGCATAAATCCGGATTGTGAGGTCAGCGTGGCCGATAGCTCATTAAGCTGTTCGGCTAACTCGCGGTTTTGCTCGTTCAGGTCTGATATCTGGCCGACGCTGTCGGCCGCGGCGGTGACCCCGAGTGACTGTTCGTTACTGGCGACGCGGATCGCTTGTACCGACTCGTTAAACGCCGAAATCTGGCTGAACACTGATCCCATCACGCCTTGCACGTCGGTCACTTCGCGCAGCCCTTGCTCGGTTGCTTCGGTGACACCGGATAGCAGCTTGCGCACCCCTTTGGCTTGTTCGGAGGCGCGCCCGGCGAGGGCGCCGACTTCTTGGGCGACGACGCTAAAGCCACGCCCGGCTTCGCCTGCACGTGCGGCTTCAACCGCAGCATTAAGAGCCAATAGATTGGTTTGGAATGCGATTTGGTCGATGGCCTCTAGGATCGAGCCGGTCTTGGCGACCTGAGCCTTTACGTTCTCCATTTGCTCCAAGGTTTTGCCCAGCGCGGTTTGGCCATGGTTGGCTTGAACGGTCAGTTCGCCGGATTGCTCGACCAGCCGCTCAGAGGCTTCTAGGTTGCCGCGGATCGTGCTTTCAAGTTCACGTGTGGCGCCGGCAGTTTCTTCCAGCTGGGCGGCGGCGGTCTGGGTGCGCGTGGTCAAATTGTCGGCACGTCGAGCCAGGTCTGCCGCGCTGCCCTCAACATTGGTGGCGGAATCAAGTGACTGGCGCAGCGCTTCATTTAGCGTGGCGACGGCGGCTGCCAAGGCACGCCCAAGGTCGCCCTTGAGTTGGTTGGGAAAGTCCAACTGGCATTGGGCGATGGCGTTAAAGGCCTGAACCACACGCGAACGACCCTCGGTGTTTTGTAGCGTAATGACAAAATGCTCACCGTCGACCTCGATAAAGCCTTTTTGTGTGTCGTTTAAGTGCACGCAAGTGCCGGCGCGTAACTGAGCGGGTTCGATGAAAGCGTTGCCCGGTGTTAGCGGTTGGTTGCTGTCAACGATGCGACCTTGTGCATCGACCATGACAACGGGGCACTTAATAGCAGAGAGTACAGACACAACTTGTCCTTAGACGGGCGGCAAACACCGGTCTAAAGGTAGCGGCGAGGACACCTCGATCTTTAGGGTTTTTCTAGCTCGATGTTATCAATCAAGCGGGCTTTGCCCAGGTAAGCGGCGACCAGAATCACCAAATCTCGGTCGGCCAGCCCGGCCGACGACAGCGCGTGGGCACAACGCACCTCAACGTAGTCGACCCGAAAGCCGTTGCCGGTCAAGGCGTCGGTGACATCGCGTTGAATGGCCGCAAAATCGGTTGCGCCGTCCAGGATACGTTGGCGGGCGCCGGTTAAGCACCGGAATAGTGCGGGTGCGACTGCGCGCTCCGACTCGGTCAGGTAGGCATTGCGGCTGCTGAGGGCCAAGCCATCGTCAGCGCGACCGGTCGGTACACCGACGATGTTCAGCGGCATCAGCAAGTCTTGGACCATCTGGCGGATGACCGCCAGCTGTTGAAAGTCTTTGCGGCCAAAAAATGCATGGTCTGGCTGGACGATGTTGAACAGTTTCGAGACCACCGTGGCGACGCCTGCGAAATGCCCTGGTCGCGCCGCACCGCATAAAATGTTGGCCAGTGACGGCACGTCGACCTGTGTGTTAACGCCGTTGGGGTACATCTCGCGCACGGTCGGTGCGAATAAATAGTCGGCGCCTTCGGCGCTTAGTTTGGCGTTGTCGTCGTCCAACGTGCGTGGGTAGGCATCAAAATCTTCGTTTGGCCCGAATTGCATGGGGTTGACGAAAATAGACGCCACCGTGATGTCGCAGGCCGCTTTGCTGGCGCGGATCAGGTCCATGTGCCCGGCGTGCAGGCTGCCCATGGTCGGCACAAAGCCGATCGACTGAGTGCGGCTACGATGGCTATTGAGCCGCTCGCGCAGCGCTTGAATTGAGGTGACGATCTCGGTCATCGGGATTAGTCCAGAAATTGATGCTCGGGGGCTGGGAAGTTACCGCGGGCGACATCGTCGGCATAGGCATTAAGTGCCGCCAGTGGGGCGCCCGGGTAGACTTTGACAAAGCGCGCGAGGCGGTGCGGGTTAAACCCGAGCATGTCATGCAGCACCAGGATCTGACCGTCCGTGTCAGCGCCAGCGCCGATGCCGATGACCGGCACATCAATGGCCTCGGTGACCTGTTTGGCCAGGTCACTGGGTACACACTCAAGCAGCACCAAGTCCGCACCGGCCTCGGTCAGCGCGCGAGCGGCGCTGAGCGTCGCAGTACGTGTCGCCTGATCGCGGCCCTGGACTTTATAGCCACCAAAGCGGTGCACAAATTGCGGTGTCAGGCCCAAATGTACACAGACCGGTACGCCGGCCGCATTCAGCGCGTTGATCACCGGCACCAAGCGCTCATCGCCTTCGATCTTGACCATTTCGGCACCGGCTTGCATCAACACTTCGGCTGCGGCCAGTGCGCGCTCGACGGTGGCCGCCTGCATAAACGGCACGTCGCTCATCAGCAAGCACGAGTGGTTTCCACGGGCCACGCATTGGGTGTGATAGGCCATCTCGTCCAGGGTCACTGCGACGGTCGAGTCACGGCCTTGCAGCACCATGCCCAGTGAGTCGCCGACTAAAATGACCTGGACATCGGATTCGCTGACCCAGTGGCCAAAGGTGGCGTCGTAGGCGGTCACGCAACTGAATTTTTCGGCGCCTTTAAGCGCGCGCAGCGTGGCGATCGTAGTGCGTTTCATGGCGAATACCATCCTTTGGCTTCGATTGTACGAACCGCGTCGCTGGGGCCGCTGGGATAGGCAAGCGCGCAGGTCATGCGCGGATCAATGTCCCCCAGCGGGCGCAACACAAATTCGCGGTCCTGCATGTGCGGGTGTGGCAGGGTCAGTGTAGGGCTGTGGTGATCCACGTCCATCATCAATATGTCGATATCGAGGGTGCGTGGTCCCCAGTGAACGCGGCGCTGGCGCAAATGGGCGGCTTCGATGGATTGGCAAAGTGCCAGCAGTTCAAGCGGTTCTAGCGACGTGCGTATGACCGCACAGATATTCAGAAAATCGTCTTGTTCGACGCCGCCCACGGGGTCTGTTTCATACAGCGCTGAAACATCTAGCAGGCGGCACTGGGGGTGGCTGCCCAGGGTAGCCAGGGCGTCGCTGAGGTGGCCACGGCGATCGCCCAGGTTAGAGCCTAGGCTGAGCCAAGCGAGGCCCATGGCCTCGATCTCTCTCACTTGCGATATTGGCGTCGGCGTTTGCGCGGGCGCTCTTCGCGGGTGTGTATTTCGCGTTCGGGTTTGACGTCGGGGTTTTCGACTTGGAAGTCCGTCCACCAGCGGCCCAGACCCGGGTCGATTTCTTGGGACTGTTCGCGCAGCAGCAAAAAGTCGTAGGCGGCGCGGAAGCGCGGGTTGCGCAGCAACGACAGGGCGCGCCGGGTTTGGGTGTTCGGCAGGCGTAACTGCATCTCCCAAATTTCCCGGGTGACCTGGGCGAATCGGCGCGGGATGGCAACGGTGGTGGCGTTAGCATCAACGGTAATCGCGCCGGCTTTGGCCATGGCTTCGGTCGGTTCCATGCCGCTTTGCAGGTATTGCTTAAAGCGCTGATGCGCCGCCGGCCACAGCAAACAGGCGTATAGAAAAGCCGGGTTGACCGTGCGCCCGCTTTGGATTCGGGCGTCGGTATTTTCCAGCGCCTGTTCGATCAGGTCCCAGTAGGTGCTGTCTTGCTGGGCTTCGAGTATTGCGCTGGCTTCGGGGAACATGGTTTGGAACAGGCCAAATTCCCACAGTAGCTCAAAGGTATCGGCGCCGTGACCCGCTTGCAGCAGTTTCAGGACTTCGTCGAATAGGCGTGAGCTACTGACTTCGCTGAGTAGGTGACCGTGGTCGATAATCGGCAGCTCGGTTTTTTCGTCAATGGTGAGCGGCAATTTACCCATGAATCGTATCGCGCGCAGCATCCGAACCGGGTCTTCGCGGTAGCGCGTTTCGGGGTCGCCAATAATGCGTAAGCGTTTGGCTTTGACGTCTTCCCAGGCGCCGACAAAGTCGTACACGCTGCGGTCTTTGTGGTTGTAATACAGGGCATTCAATGTGAAATCGCGGCGCTTGGCGTCTTCTTCGACACTGCCCCATATGTTGTCTCGGGTCAGCATGCCGGCTTCGTTTTGAATGGCGTCGCTGCCCTTGTGGCCTTCGTGGCCGGCGCGAAAGGTGGTGACCTCAAACACTTCCGGGCCGACGCGAACGTGGACAATTTGAAAGCGTCGTCCAACGATGCGGGCGCGACGAAATATATCGGTCACCTGTTCGGGGGTCGCGTTGGTGGCGATGTCGAAGTCTTTCGGGATTTTGCCCAGCAAAAAATCGCGCACGCCACCGCCGACCAAATAGGCGTCGTACCCTGCGGTGTTGAGTTGTTCCATGATGCTGATAGCGCCGGAATTCAGTCGGTGCTCTTCAATGCCGTGGACGGAAGGTGGTATTACGGTTGCGCTAATGGGGTGGTCCTACCTGTTGGTTTTGAGCAGTCTACTTGGGTTCGAGCGGATGACCAAATTGCGGGCAATAAAAAAGAGGGCAGGGCCCTCTTCTATTATTTGCTTGTTCTTTTTGTTTTCGCTCAACTCTTGGAAGATGTAACACCGTTATTATTTTTATTTGGTGTGTTCTTCATTTCGCTACGCTCCGTATAGCTTTTCTAGGCGGCTTATTATTTTTATTGCAGCCCGTTTGCCTTTTGTTATTTTTGTTAGGCATGAAACACATAGCATTGAGCGTGCCAACTTTGAGAAACGCCATTTTTCGGGGGCTGTGGCGGTCCTAAAGTTTGACTTAAGTCCGAGCTGTTACCCTGCGCCTCAGCTGGTGTTACCGAGAGTGTTACTGTGGGTAACATTATCCGGCCTGGCGTTTGTTACTGCGGGGAATTCCGAGCTTCTGGCGGCGCTCCCATAGGCACTTACGGCTAACGCCGAGTCGCTTCGCCAGCTCGGTTTCGCTCATGGCGTCTTGGTGGGCCAGCACGAAATGCTGGAAGTAGTCTTCCAGGCTCATGTTCTGCTGAGCTTCCTCAGCGTCATCGCTGACCACCGTGGCGCCGCTGGTGGAGGCCACGGGCGCATGGGTGATGTGTTCGAGCCCTAGGTGATCCGGTGAAACCCAGTCGCTTTCTGCCAAAATTCCGGCCCGCTCGAGGGCGTTTTCCAATTCGCGTACATTGCCGGGCCACTGGTGGTTGGCCAGTGCGCTTTGGGCCTCAGGCGACAGCCGCAGACCCGGGCGGTCGAACTTTTTGGCCACGCGCTGCAAGAACGCTTGGGCCAAAATCAAGATGTCCGCGCCGCGCTCGCGCAGCGCAGGCACCTTGAGCTCGACCACGTTCAGGCGGTAAAACAGGTCTTCGCGGAACTGGCCGTTTTCGACCATCAGCCTCAGGTTACGGTGGGTGGCACAGATCAAGCGGATGTCGACGGAGCGTGGCTGGACTTCGCCGACTCGGCGAATTTCGCCTTCTTGCAGTACGCGCAACAGTCGCGCCTGGGCCTCCAGTGGCAACTCGCCGATTTCGTCCAAAAATAAGGTACCGCCGCTGGCGGTCTCGATGAGCCCGACGCGTTCCGCATGGGCGCCCGTGAACGCGCCTTTTTGGTGGCCAAACAGCTCGGATTCGATCAGCGTTTCCGGGATGGCCGCGCAGTTAACGCTGATTTGATTGTGGTTACAGCGCGAGCTCTGCATATGGATGGCCTTGGCCACCAGTTCTTTACCGGTGCCACTTTCGCCGTTGATCAATACGGTGACGTCGGTCTTGCCGACGCGTTTAATCTTACTGAACAGCATCTTCATCCCGTCCGACTCGCCAATGATGCCATGGCCACTGAGTTCGGCCGGCAGTTGGCGCGCCGCGGGGTTATTCAAAATGGCATTGACCTTGGTCAGCAACTCGCCGTGGTCAAAAGGCTTGGGCATGAAGTCGGCCGCGCCGTGTTTGATGGCGTCGACGGCCGCGGTAATAGAGGCGTAACTGGTCAAAATTAGCACGGGGGTCGGGGCGGACAGGTTGATCAAGGCGTGGCCACTGCCACCGGGCAAGCGCAAATCGGAGATGACTAAGTCGAAGTCAATCAGCGTGTTAGCCGCGGCGGTGGCCACATTCCATGCCTCGGTTACCTCGTGGCCTTCGCCAGTCAGCAGTAAGCGAAGGCTTTTGCGAATGATGGCTTCGTCTTCAACGATCAGAATTTTGGCCACGTCAGCTCCGGGGCAATGTCAGTGTCATGGTCGTGCCCCGATGGTTGGCGACGGGGCTGGCCACCGTAATCGTGCCATGGTGGCTGCTGGCGATACCATAGCACAGCGCCAAACCCAGTCCCGTGCCCCCTTCGTCGGTACGGGTGCTGACAAAGGGCTCAAAGATCCGGGCTTGTAACGCAGGGGCGATGCCACGGCCGTTATCGGTGACCGTCAGTTGCCAACGCGCGGCGTCGTTATCGGCGCGAACTTGAATGCTCAGCGCGACTCCGGGCTGTTGGGCCTGAGCGGCATTGCGCAGCAGGTTGATGAGCACCTGCGACAGTCCAACCGGATCGCCAACTAGCTGCAAGTCCGAGCCCAAGTCAACGTCGAGGTGGGCGTTGTCATGCTCCGGGTCCAGTTTGAACAGACGCAGGCTGTCATTGATCAGGGTGTGTGTGGAGAACGGTTGACGGGTCGTGCTGCTGTCACTTTTGGTCGAGAATTTCAGTAGCCCGCTGATGATTTGGTTAATCCGCTGGGTTTGCGAGCGAATCAGTTGCGCTTGCTCGGCGGCTTGGGGTGGCAGCAACTGGGCCAGTGAGTCGATGGCGGTAATCGGGTTGCCGATCTCGTGGGCGACCCCCGCGGCCAGTTCACCAATCGCCGCGAGGCGGTTGGTGTGCGCCAACTCTTGTTCCAGGCGGTGTTGGGCGCTGCGGTCCTCGATCAAGATGATCGTGACCAGTGGGTCGACCCCCTTGGCCAGTCCTTTATGCAGCACCACATGCAGCGCACCGGCGCCAAATCGCTGGCTGACGTCGCCGGGGGAGGCCACGAATTCGCCGAGGGCGGCTTGCCACGGCTCGGGCAGTTGCTGGATCGAGCGCCCTAAGGCAGCGCTGGGGCTGAGTTGGGTCAACCGCGCCATTTGTGGGTTCCAATGACGTATCCGTTGCGCGCTGTCCAGCGCCAAACTCGCCATCGGCAGACGATTGAGTAAGCGGTGCTGCTCGCGCAGCTTGCGCCGCCGGGTTGCGCGGGCCAGCACCGCAGCGACCGCCAGCGCCGTGATCAGTGCTAAAAACACCAGCTCCAAGTCGGTCATTTAAGCGGGTCCAGGCGGAAATGATGCAGCGCGTTGTCCAAAATCGCCTCCGCGGTCGCGCCCTCCGGCGTGTGCCCGGGGATCAGGTGGCCGAGCGCGGCGCACAGATTGGCGTACCAGGCCGCGGGGTCGATGGGCGTTGCCATGTTTTGCTTGGACAGTTTTTGGCCCTCTGGATTGCGCAGTACTGCCAGGTGCGCGTATTCGGGCGGTGTGGTGCCAAGTTGCTGAATCAATGTGCGATGGATCGAGGTCGCCTCTAGTAAGTCGTCGCCGCGGATGACCGAGGTAATGCCCAACTCGATTTCATCGACCGCGCAAGCCAGGTGATAGGCGGGTTGGTTGTCACGCCGCCACAGCACCGGCGCATCCAGCCACGTCATCGCTTGGTCGCCGCGACAGCCATCGGTGTAGCAATCGGCCCAGCAAGGCGTCAAACGCGTGGCGTGGGTGCCCGGCGCTGATTGACAGTCTTGACCATGAACACCGCCACGCTCGGCAATTAATTTTCGCGAACAGGCGCACACAAAGGTTTGAAGTCGCCCGAGGGCATCACGATACAGATCGGTCCGGCGGGACTGGAATTGGATGTCACCGTCCCAGCACAGGCCATGAGCGGCCAGTACCGGGGCGAATGAGGCTTTCGATTCGGGGTCGTCCCGCAACGGGTCGATGTCATCAATGCGCAGCCAAAACGTGTGATTGCGTTGTCGCGCATGCAGCCACGCGGCGGTGGCTGTGAGTAAGGATCCCGCATGTAGACGGCCAGTGGGCGAGGGTGCAAACCGACCAGCGGGCATCCGTGAGGGCCTAGTTACCCAGTTGCTTTTCTTTGATTTCGGCCAGAGTTTTGCAATCGATGCAAAGGGTCGCGGTTGGGCGCGCTTCGAGTCGGCGTACGCCAATTTCGATGCCGCAGGCTTCGCAATAGCCGTAGTCGCCGTCGTCGATCAGCTGCACGGTTTTTTCAATCTTTTTAATCAGCTTGCGCTCACGGTCCCGGGTCCGAAGCTCAAGGCTAAACTCTTCTTCTTGAGTGGCGCGATCGCTGGGATCAGCAAAATTCGACGCGTCCTCTGAAAGGTGCGTCTTGGTGCGGTCGACTTCCTGCATTAACTGGTTCTTCCAGTCATTCAGGATGGCGGTGAAATGCGATTGCATGTCCGCGCTCATGTAGTCTTCTTTTTTGCCCTGCTGGTAAGGGGTGAACCCACCCAACAGTGAATCGTCTTTTGTGGCCTGGCGGCTCATGATCGTGCTCCTTAACCTCTTGGTGCCCGTTTTAGTCTCACCAAGGAGGGCTACTGTATAGTGTCGCGACGGTTACATTTCAACCATTAGGTAGCAGATTTGTCAGAGATTACGGCTAGCAGCTCGATCGGTGCAATTGGCCTTTCGAAGCGTGCACGCGCAGTTGCGCCATTTGAGGTCATGGAAATCGTTGGCCGAGCCAACCAAAAGGATCGAAATGGCGATGATGTCATTCACCTTGAGGTCGGCGAACCCAAGTTTCCAATCGCGCCATCCGTCGCGGCGGCCTGCCATGCCTACCTGTCGGCGGGGCGCGCGCAATACACCGAGGCGGCCGGAATGCCGGCCCTGCGCGAGGCCATCGCGGCGCACTATCAACGGGTGTTTGGGATCACCGTCGAGGCCGAACGCATCGTGGTGACTAACGGTGCCAGCGGCGCCTTGGTGTTGGCGATGGCGGCCACCATGGACCCCGGTCAGGCACTGCTGACGGCCGATCCGAGTTACCCCTGTAACCGTCAGATCGCTCGCATTTTGGGATGCGATACTCAGCTGGTGCCGGCGTCCGCGGCGCACGGATTCCAGCTGCGTGCCGATCAGGTCGCCAGTCTAGCCACGGATCAAACCGGTGCGGTGCTGGTGGCCTCACCGTCGAATCCGACCGGAACGCTGATCGAGCCTGCCGAATTGGCGGCTTTGTATCAGCTGTGTCAGACGCGTCAGTTGCCATTGATCGTGGATGAAATCTATCAGGGGTTGGTGTACGGCCAGGACCCAAGTACGGCGCTGGCGATCGGCGACCCGTGGATTGTTAACAGTTTTTCGAAATATTTTGGCCTCACCGGGATGCGTTTGGGGTGGTTGGTGTGCCCGCCCGGCTTGTCCGGTGCGGTAACCAATTTGGCCCAGCACCTCTTTATTAGTCCTAGCAGCCTGTCGCAGGCCGCGGGGCTCGCCTGCTTTGAGCCCGAGGCGATTGCCGTGTTTGAGGCGCGCCGAGTGGAGTTGGCGCAGGCGCGCGATTACTTGATCGACGCGCTGACGGCGCTGGGCTTTACGTTGGCGGATACGCCAGCGGGGGCGTATTACTTGTTTTTCGATATTTCCAAGTTGTCTGACTCCAGTGCACAGCTGGCGTCCGAACTGTTGGAGCACGCGAACGTGGCGACCACCCCGGGGCATGATTTTGGTCCGACTTTTGCGGCCACGCATTTACGCGTCGCCTACGTCGATGACCGTGCGCGCCTGGAAGCAGCGGTGTCACGAATCCGAGGCTACTTGCAGGCACGCCGATGAGGCTGCCATGGACGCTGAAGGAGGATGTGTTGGTGCGGCGCTACAAGCGTTTTCTGGCTGACGTTGAGTCCAACCGTACCCTGCACTGCCCGAATACCGGGGCGATGACGGGGCTTGCGGTGCCCGGATCGTCCATCGGCTATGAGCCCCGTGAAGGCGGCAAGACCGAGGGCCGCTGGGTCACGGTCAAGACCGACACAGGCTGGGCCTGCATTGACTCCCAGCGCGCAAATGCCTGGGTTAAGGCTGGGCTGGAAGCCGGCCAATGGCCGGCATTTAATGGGTTTGAATGGTCACCCGAGGTAACGCTCGGGCGCTCGCGGGTGGATTTTCGCGGCGCCAGTGCGGATCAATGCTGGTGGTTGGAAATCAAGGGCGTGACCTTGGCGCTGGATCAAGCCGGCCGGGGCGCGTTTCCAGATGCCAAGAGCGTGCGGGCACACAAACACTTGGATGCATTGCGTGGCCGCGTGGCTGCCGGTGAGCGTGCGGGGCTGATGTACGTGGTCATGCATAACGGCATTCGCCAGGTTGAAGCGGCTGCTGATATTGATCCGATTTACGCGCAAAAAGTCGCGCTGGCAAAGTCTGAAGGGGTTGAGTTTTATCAGTTGCTCACTCAGATCGACGAGCTAGGAGTGACCCTGGGCACGCCGGTGCGCTTGGACTAACCGTCGATCCAGACGGCGTCGTCTTTGATCTCGATCGCCACGGCGCCGAGGCGATCGCCGATGCAGGGGCCAAATACACATTCCCCCGTGGTCGGTTCAAACAGCGCACCGTGCGTTGCACACTGGATGTACTCGTTGTCGACGTCCATGTAGGCATCCGGGTTCCACGCTAAATCCAAGCCGAGGTGTGGGCATGCGTCGCGAAAAGCACTGACCTCATTGCCATGGCGGACCAAGATTACGGTGCCGCCGCGGGCCCGAAAACCGCGCGCAATGCCGCCGGGCAGAGCGCTTAAATCGGCCAGCTTACGCATTCAAACGTACGCGCAGTTGCGCCAGTGCATCCAGCGTTGCGCGCTGGGCATGCCATTGATCGGGCACCAATAGCGGCATTGGCAAGATGGCGTCGGCATCACCCGGGCGCAGCCATTGCGCCGCCGGCCACCGTGGTGGTGCCTGGGTTACTACGGGCACGGCGACACTGCCTTGGTGCTGGCGCAATTGCGGCGGCAACCCCCCGCGTCCCAGCCAATTAACTAGGCCCCGCGTAGACGACACCAAGGTGCCGTCTAGGCTTTTGGCTTGGGGCCATTGCAGGGCGCGAATGAAGTCGGCCTGGCGATTGGGTGGCATCGGGCCGGTAAAGGCCATGCACTGGCCGTCCAACGCAGGCGGTATGCCATCGCTAATCACGGCAATTAGGTGAAAGACCCCTGCCCAGGGCGCGTCGCTGAACTGGCTCAGCCAATGCGCCTCGCCAATGACCCACAGCCGAGGGCTGTCATCGACCGCGTTGTGCCAGCCCCAGGCGGCCTGCGGTGTCAGCGCCACCGCCGACTCGATGCCCAGCTCGGTCAGCGGCACGGTTAAGGCCTGCATTCCGGGCCCGAGCAGCACTTTCACCTTAAGCCTCGCGCGAAATCGCGCGATGGCCAATGTCGGTTCGGAACCAGCGGCCGTCAAAGTCCACTTCGCCAGCGCGCCGGTTGGCGGCGGCTTGGGCCTCGGCGACGGTGTCGGCGAGTGCGGTGGCACAAAGCACGCGACCCCCACTGGTGACGATGCCATCGCCGGCGGCGGTGCCGGCATGGAAGACCTTTTGATCATCGCTGTCCTGGCCGCGGTCACTGATCGTAGCGCCCTTGGGGTAGTTCCCCGGATAGCCGGGCGCCGCCAATACGACCCCCAGCGCAACGCGCGGATCCCAATCGATGTGTTGGCTGGGCAGTCGGCCTTCACAGGCCGCCAACAGTACCGGCAGCAAGTCCGACTGGAGGCGCATCATGATCGGCTGGGTTTCGGGATCGCCAAAGCGGCAGTTGTATTCCAAGACCTTAGGAACGCCATCGCAGATCATAATACCGGCATACAGAAACCCGCGGTAACGCCGACCTTCGGCCAGCATGGCCTGAACGGTCGGCATGATGACCTGTTGCATGATCGCATCGTGCATGGCGTCGTCGACGCACGGAGCCGGCGAGTATGCGCCCATGCCGCCGGTGTTTGGCCCCTTGTCGCCTTCGTGCGCGGCTTTGTGGTCCTGGCTGGTGGCCATGGGCAGCACGTCCAACCCGTCCACCATGCAAATGAAGCTGGCTTCTTCGCCGTCCAAGAATTCCTCGATAACAACGCGGTGGCCTGCTTCGCCAAAGGCATTGCCGGCCAACATATCGCGCACGGCGTCCTGGGCCTCGGCCACGGTGGCGGCGATGATGACGCCTTTGCCGGCGGCTAACCCGTCGGCCTTAACAACCAGCGGCGCGCCCATGGTTTCGCAGAACGCCAGGGCCGGCTCGATCTCGGTAAAGTTCTGATAGCGGCCGCTGGGGATGTTGTGGCGCGCTAAAAAATCCTTAGTGAAGGCTTTGGAGCCCTCCAGTTCGGCGGCCGCTTGACTGGGGCCGAAGATGGTCAGCCCTGCGGCCTCAAAGGCATCGACAACGCCCAGCACCAAGGGGACCTCGGGGCCAACCACGGTGAGTTCGACACCGGATTGCTGGGCGGCGGCGACCAACCCGGCAATGTCGTCAACCGCAACGGCGATGTTGCGGCATTTCGGTTCGCCGGCGGTTCCGGCATTGCCCGGTGCAATTAAGACTTCGCTGACGTCCTGGGACTGGGCTAGTTTCCACGCCAAGGCGTGTTCGCGACCGCCGCCACCAATAACCAATACTTTCATCGTTCGATCCTTTTAATCAGTGGCGGAAATGGCGCATGCCGGTGAATACCATGGCCAGTCCGTGTTCGTTGGCAGCGGCGATGACTTCGTCGTCACGCATCGAGCCGCCAGGTTGCACGACCGCGGCAATGCCGGCGGCAGCGGCGGCGTCAATGCCGTCGCGGAACGGAAAAAACGCGTCCGAGGCCATCACACTGCCGGGCACGGTAATGCCTTCATCAGCGGCCTTGATGCCGGCGATTTTGGCGCTGTAGACGCGGCTCATTTGACCGGCACCGACACCGACGGTGCATTCGTTCTTGGTGTAGACAATGGCGTTGGACTTGACGTATTTGGCCACCGTCCAGGCGAATTGCAGGTCCCGGTTTTGCTCGGCGCTGGGCTGGACATCGGTCACCACACGCCATTCGCTGGTGCTTTGATCATCGCGCGATTGGACCAGCATGCCGCCGTTGACGCGTTTGTACTCGAGGCCTTGGGTAGGGGTCGTCAAATCGCCGGTACTGAGCACCCGCACGTTGGCTTTGGCGGCACACACGGCCAGCGCATCGTCATCGATTCCGGGGGCGATAATGACCTCGACAAACTGGCGCTCAATGATGGCGCGGGCGGTGGCGACGTCGAGTGCGCGGTTGAACGCAATGATGCCGCCAAATGCACTGGTCGGATCCGTTTTGTAGGCGCCTTCATAAGCATCAAGGATGCTGCCGGCGACGGCGACACCGCAGGGGTTGGCGTGTTTGACGATGACACAGGCGGGCGCGCTGAACTCGCGCACGCATTCCAGCGCCGCATCGGTATCGGCGATGTTGTTGTAGCTAAGGGCTTTGCCTTGCAGCTGGCTGGCGCTACCGACGTGTGCGCCGGGGGTGCCGTCACGGTAGAAGGCCGCGCTTTGGTGCGAGTTCTCACCGTATCGCAGGCCCTCACCCTGACTTAGGTTAACCGTCAACGCGCTGGGGAATGAGGCATCGGCGGGCTGCGTTTGCTCGGCCATCCACTGGGCGATGGCGCCGTCGTATTGGGCCGTGTGGGCAAATGCTTTGGCCGCAAGACGCTGGCGCAATGGGTAGTCCATGCCGCCGGTGCTGACCGCCGCGAGGACATCGGTGTAGTCGTCAGGCGAGGTCACAATGCCCACCCAGGCATGGTTTTTAGCGCTAGCACGGACCATGGCCGGGCCGCCAATGTCGATTTGCTCAACCGCCTCGGCGTAGTCGGCACCGCGCGCTAAGGTCGCCTGGAATGGATACAGGTTGACCACCACCAGATCGATCGCACCGATACCGTGTTCGGCCATGACATCGGCGTCGATGTCGCGCCGACCGAGCAAGCCGCCGTGTATTTTCGGGTGCAGGGTTTTGACCCGGCCGCCCATGATTTCCGGAAACCCAGTGACCTCGCTGACGCGGGTGACGGGCAGCCCCGCTGCCTCCAGCGCCGCGGCACTGCCGCCGGTCGAGAGCAACTCAACACCGCGTGCGACCAGCCCTTGGGCCAGCTCAACCAGGCCTGTTTTGTCAGAGACACTTAACAGCGCGCGTTTCGGTGTGATCATTCCGGTCATCGTTCTTCCTTTTAGAGCAGGCCGTGGGCGGCCATTTTTTTACGCAGGGTGTTGCGAGACAGCCCTAACATTTTGGCCGCAACCGTTTGGTTGCCACCGGCTAATTCTAGAGTCATTTCCAACAGTGGCGCTTCGACTTCATTGGTCACCAGCGCATGCAGTTGGTGTGGCGGTTCGCCCTCGAGCGAGCGAAAGTAGTCAGTTAGTGCCAGCGTTACCGCTTGCCGAAAGCTCAGCGGACTGCTCATGCGGCGCAGCCCCAGCTATCGAGCCAGTCGAGCTGTTGCTGTGCCGACTGCAGGGCATTGAAGTGCTGCACCTCGGCGGCCGGCAGTGACAGGGTCTGCCAATACCAGCGCAGGTGTTTTCGGGCAAATCGGACGCCCTGAAATTCACCGTAAAAGGTATGCAGGGCGTCCAGGTGTTCGCGGATGACTGCGTGCTGCTCGCGGGCGTCGGGCGTGCTCGGTGCCGGTTGGCCGCGTAATGCCGCGTCGCAGGCCTGAACCAGCCAGGGGTTACCCTGGGCGGCGCGCCCAATCATGACGCCATCGGCGCCGGTGGCTTTGATGATCTGGCAGGCGTCATTTGGGCTGGAGATATCGCCGTTGGCAATCAGGGTCATATCGGTGGCGTCACGCACACGCTTCAAGGTGTCGTGTTCGGCGCTCCCATTGAAGTGCTGTTGGCGAGTGCGCCCATGCAAGGTCATGGCTTGGACGCCGGCGGCGTCAGCCAATCGCGCAAAGTCTATGGCAGTGCGGGTGTCGTCGTCCCAGCCTGTTCGGGTCTTGACCGTGACGGGCACGGCAACGGCGCTGATTACGGCGTCTAAAATCGCTTGGATGCGCGGCAAGTCGCGCAGCAGCGCGGAGCCTGCGGCGGCGCCACAGACTTTTTTGGCAGGACAACCAAAATTAATATCGACCAGGTCGGCACCGCGTCCGACCAATTCGCGGGCCGCATGCGCCATCTGCGCGGGGTCGTTGCCGGCAATTTGCACGGACACCAGACCTGGGTTGTCAGCGAAGTTCAGTCGGGTTTGGCTTTTGGTTGAGTGCCAGTGTCGAGTGTCACTGATAAGCATTTCGGTGGTCGCGAGCGCGGCCCCATAGCGGACGCTGATTTGGCGGCACGGTCGATCACTAACCCCGGCCATCGGCGCTAGCAAAACCTGCCCATCCAGTTTGAAGTCGCCGATCCGCATGCGATTGCCTCAAATTCGAGGCGGAAGTTTACGCCAACTAGGGATGTTTCGCGAGCTCCAATTTTTCCGGTGCGGGGTCGGGAATGGTCTGCCAGCTCAGGGTTTTGTAGGTCATGTCGGAGGCCAAATCGATGTTCACCAGCAGCGCATCGCCCTGACGTTGCACGCGGTAATCAGCGGGGGTTAATTCGCGCACCCGCATGATGCCGGCCGGGTCTTGAAGTTCCAGACGCAGTCGCGGTGCCTGGGCGGCGTTGGCGTTCAGGGCGGTTAACTGGCCTTGCAGTTGCGGGCCGTGCTGGGCCAGCGTAAGGGCCTGCCATTGTTCGGAGCGTGGCGTTGGGAGCGGGGCGCAGGACATCAGCTGGCAAGCCCGAGTTTGCGCATCGGACAGTATCGGATGCGTCCAGCCTTGGCCGGAGGCGGCCAAGAACGCATACATCGCGGAACCGACCAGCACACACAGCAGCAACCACGAAAGGCTAAGCCAGCCGAATAAGGGAGTCGCGCGGTGGGCACCGGCATCGGGTTTTTCAGTGGGTTGTGCTGTGTTATCAATCATGGCCGTAGGCTAGCGCGTAACGCGGGCGCAGACCGTGGACCGATAGACAGGTTTAGTGTGTGCGCCTACCCGAAAGTCTGCACCAGCCGTCGATCACGGCGGGGGCGTCGAAGGTGACGCACCGGTAGGCCGCCATCACAGTTTTCGCTTGGTCTTCCAATAACCCCGACAGCACCAATTGGCCACCGACGTTAAGGTGCGACAACAGGGTGTCGGCCAATTCAACCAACGGGCCAGACAAAATGTTGGCCATTACCAAGTCGTAGGGGGCGGCGCTGAAACCCTCGGCCATGTGCACGGCGATGCGTTCAGACAGCCCATTGCGCTCGGCATTATCCAGGGTCGCGGTCAGTGCCTGTGGATCGATGTCGGTGCCGTCGGCGAACTGACTGCCCAGGGCCAGGGCCGCCAGTGCGAGTACGCCGCTGCCGCAGCCGAAGTCCAACACCCGTCCCGGCCACTCGGTTTGGCCGTCCAGCCACGCCAGGCACAAGGCGGTGGTCGGGTGGGTGCCAGTGCCGAACGCCAAGCCCGGGTCAAGCCGCAAGTTGACGTCGTTCGGGGCCGGGCATTCATGCCAGCTCGGCACAATCCACAGACGCTGACCAAAGCGCATGGGTTTAAACGCGTCCATCCACAGCCGCGTCCAGTCCTGGTCAGCGAGGTTTTGCGAAACCAGGGTCGGGGCGGCATCGCCGAGGTGACCGGCGAGTGCGTTTTGGCACGCCGCCCGGGTCAGGTCGTCGTCTTCGTCTTGGCCGAAAATGGCCTCGATTTGAACCCGAGGCCAGAGCGGACGTGCACCCGGTGGCGGTTCAAATAGTGGGTGGTCCTCGGCATCTGTCATGGTCACCGCGAGGGCGCCATTGTCTTCCATGACTTGCTCGATGACCTCAGCTTGGGCCGCCGGCACGGCGACCCGAAGCACGCGCCAATCGCTCATTCAGCGAGTTTCTTTTCGAGGTAGTGAATCGACACGCAGCCGGCGCGGAAACCCTCGTCCGCACACAGCATTTGGTGCAGCGGTCCGTTGGTTTTGACGCCGTCGACGATCATTTCCGAGAGTGCAATCTGCATCCGATCCAAGGCCCCTTCGCGGGTGTCCGCGTGGGTTAGGATTTTAGCGATCAATGAATCGTAGTGCGGCGGTACGCGGTAGCCGCTGTACAGGTGCGAATCAATCCGAACACCTGGTCCACCGGGGGCGTGCCAGGTTTTGACCAGCCCGGGTGACGGCATGAAAGTGACCGGGTCTTCGGCATTGATGCGGCATTCAAACGCGTGTCCGCGCAACTTGACGTCGTCCTGGCTAAAGGACAACGGCAGCCCAGCGGCAATGCGCAGTTGTTCGGCGACGATATCGACACCAGTCACCAATTCGGTGACCGGATGCTCAACCTGAACGCGGGTGTTCATCTCGATGAAGTAAAAACCACCGTCTTCGTACAAAAACTCGAAGGTTCCGGCGCCGCGGTAGCCGATCGCTTTGCAGGCGTCGGTACAGGCCTTAAAGACCTGGGCTTGGGCGACCGGGTCGATGCCCGGGGCCGGTGCTTCTTCAATCACTTTTTGGTGACGGCGCTGCAGTGAGCAGTCGCGGTCGTACAGGTGCACCGCGTTGCCGTGCTCGTCGGCCAGTACCTGGATTTCGACGTGACGCGGGCGCAACAGGAATTTTTCCAGGTACACGGTTTCGTCACCAAACGCCGCTTTGGCTTCGGCTTGGGTCAAGGCGATGCTGTTGATCAGCTCGGCCTCTTCGTTGACCACGCGCATGCCGCGACCGCCGCCGCCGGATGAGGCTTTGATAATCACAGGATAGCCAACACGCTGGGCGATCGCCTTGACCGCGGCAGGGTCGGTCGGCAGCGGGCCATCAGAACCCGGCACGGTCGGTACGCCGGCTTTTTTCATGGCTGCGATCGCGCTGACCTTGTCGCCCATGACGCGGATGGTTTCCGCGCGCGGGCCGATAAAGGTGAACCCGGACTGTTCGCAGCGCTCAGCGAAATCCGCGTTTTCCGATAAAAATCCGTAGCCGGGGTGAATGGCGTCGGCCTGGGTGATTTCAGCGGCTGCAATAAGGGCGGGTACGTTGAGGTAGCTTTTGGCACCCGGCGCGGGGCCGATACACACCGATTCATCGGCCAGGCGAACGTGCATCAGGTCGCGGTCGGCGCTGGAGTGCGCGGCGACCACCTTGATGCCCATGCTGCGACAAGCGCGCAGAACGCGCAGGGCAATTTCCCCGCGGTTAGCAATCAGGACCTTCTTCATTATTCGATCACAAACAAAGGTTGATCGAATTCAACCGGGTCGCCGTCGGCGGCCAGCACGGCTTTGACGACGCCGGCGCTATCGGCGGTGATCTGGTTCATCATTTTCATGGCTTCGATGATGCACAGCGGATCGCCCACTTTGACCGAGGTTCCGAGCGCGGCAAAAGCCGGCGACTCGGGGTTCGGCGATGAATAGAAGGTGCCGACCATCGGACTCAGAACTTGGTGGCCGCTGATGACTTCGGCAACGGGGGCGGCAACCGGCGCTGCAATTGCCGCCGGGGCGGCCATCGGTACGCTCGCGAGTGCGACCGGGGCGCCGCCGCCACGGGTGATGCGCACGGCTTCTTCGCCTTCTTTGATTTCGATTTCGTGAACGTCCGAGTCGTGCAGCAACTCGATCAGTTTTTTGATCTTGCGAATGTCCATGTGTTCAGTGACTCCCTAGCTTTGCGTGAGCGGCGGTCAGGCCGAGTTGATACCCAAGCTCGCCCAAGCCGACGATGACGCCGGCGGCGATGTCGCTCAGGTAGCTGTGGTGGCGAAACGCCTCACGTGAATGAATGTTGGATAAATGAATTTCGACGAACGGAATGGCGACGCCGGCAAAGGCATCGCGAATGGCGACCGACGTGTGGGTGTACGCGCCCGGGTTTATCAAGATGAATGCGACACCTTCGTCCCGAGCCTGTTGAATACGATCGACCAGATCACCTTCATGGTTGCTTTGATAGCACGCCAGGTCGTGGCCCATGGCGCTGGCCTGGGCGCACAAGTCGGTTTCGATGTTGGCCAAGGTGCGGTGCCCGTAGACCCCGGGCTCGCGTGTTCCGAGCAGGTTCAAGTTAGGTCCGTTAATTAGCAGTAACCGCGCCATGTCAGTGTTCCGTAGGATTCAGACGCAAGTGTGCGAGAAAAAACGCGAAAAAACAAAGAAAATGACGGAACTAGTCGGGAATGATCGATAACAGGCGCTGTTCCGGCGGGTAGCAAAGCCCGCGCATTGAGCAGCCTTGTACCTTGACCCAAAGCTCCCCCGGCAGTGGGTTGTCCCGCAGTGCCAGGCTCAGGTCGCCCTGATAGATTTTGACGCTGCCAAACAGCGGGTCCGGGTAGTCTCGGTAGTTCCCCGTCTCCAGCGCCAGAGCGGTTTCAATGCCGTCGGCGGCGCTGAAGGCAACCAGCTTGTCAACATAAAGGTAATAGTCGGGCAAAATGCGGATGGCCAACGACCAGCTCTGCTCGCCTTGCTGGGCCGACAATTGGTAGGCCTGCCCGGGCGCTAAAAACTCGTCCTGGGCGAACAGCTCGGCGCGCGCGACGGCGCTGGCAAGGGTGGCTGAGAGTGCAGTGGCGAGGATCAGTAAGCGTGTCATTCTGTTAGTGTAACCCCATATCCGTTTGACCAAGGTAGCGCTGTGTAATGAGTAACGATTCCGACACCATTTTGAATGCTGTAAACCAGTCCGCCAAGGGGCGGCGCTTGCGTGTGCCCATCAAGGCCGTCGCGATATTGCTGGGCGTGTTACTCATTATGACCGTGGTTTTGGGTGTTTGGTTCTCGCGTGAGCCTGAACGCTTTGAGGTGGCGCAGATCGTCGCGGCGACCCACGACGGGCGCGCGCCAAAATCGGGCAGCCTGACCACCGGCGCTTTGCTGCACATTACGCGAACCTTGTTGGAAAAGCCCGGTGGCTACCTGTCCAACGACATTATTCCGCCGGGTATCGTGGTCGATAACATGCCCAATTTCGAATGGGGTGCCTTGGTCCAGGCCCGAGATTTGGCTCGCGCCTTGCGCAAAGATTTCAGCCGGTCACAGTCGCAGTCGACCGAAAATGAGCACCTGGTGGTCGCCGAGCCGGCCCTGAACTTTGATTCGGAAAAATGGTTTCCGTCGGCCGAGGGCAGCTATAGCAAGGCTGAGCGCGCGCTGACCCGTTATCTGGACAGTTTGTTGGACCCCAGCCAACCGGACGCGCAGTTCTTTGCCCGTGCCGACAACTTGCGAGGCTGGTTGTCCGACGTCGAGACGCGCCTCGGTTCGTTGTCACAGCGCCTCAGTGCCAGCGTCGGCCAGGTCCGGATTAACACGGATTTGGCAGGCGATTCCAACGCCGAGCAGTCGACACCGGCACCGGCGGTATCGATGGTGAAAACACCGTGGCTGGAAATTGATGATGTGTTCTACGAGGCGCGCGGCAGTGCATGGGCGCTGATTCAAGTGTTGCGGGCGATCGAAGTGGACTTTGCCGGTGTCCTAGACGATAAGAATGCGCGTGCCTCGGTACGTCAAATTATCCGCGAGCTTGAAGCGACCCAGGACACCGTGTGGAGTCCGATCATTATGAACGGCAGTGGGTTTGGCATGTTTGCCAACCACTCGTTGGTCATGGCCAGTTACATCAGTCGCGCGCACTCGGCGATGACTGATCTGCGTTCTTTGCTAAGCGAGGGCTAAACGGCCACCCCAAACAGATGGCCGATGCCGGCGGTGACCGCCATCGCGGCGATGCCCCAGCCGAGCACCCGAACCATGGAGGGCGCGATTGGGGCGCCGCCGGCCTTGGCTCCCAGCAAACCCAGCACTGCCAGCGCAAATAGTGTGACGGCTAAGACACTGGCGATAGTTTGATCGGCGGGCGCCATCAGTGCGCCGGCCAAGGGAATCGCACCGGCGACGGTAAAGGTCGCACCTGAGGCCAGTGCTGCCTGCATCGGGTTGGCGCTGTGCACCTCGGACAACCCCAGCTCATCTTGAACGTGCGCCGCCAAAGCGTCGTGCTCGGTCAACTCGACCGCGACTTGGTGGGCGGTGGCGGCGGAGATGCCGCGCGCTTCGTAAATCGCCGCCAATTCAGCCAGCTCGGCCTTGGGTGACTCCAGTAGCGCCTGTTGTTCGCGGGCGATGTCAGCGCGTTCAGTGTCGGCTTGCGAGGACACGGATACGTATTCGCCGGCGGCCATCGACAGCGCCCCTGCGGTCAGGCCGGCGACCCCGGCTACCACCACTGCCCGCGGGCTTGGATCGGCTGCGGCCACACCGACCAGCAACGAAGATATCGAGACGATGCCGTCGTTGGCTCCAAGTACAGAGGCCCTAAGCCAGCCGCTGCGGGTGATAAAGTGGTGCTCTTCGTGTGCGGGTGCGGGCGGGGGCGTGATCATGGGCATGGGCAACTCTGGGTGTGGACGTGAGCGAAAACGCTAAACCAATTGTCCCCAATAAAAAAGCCGCCACCGGTGAGGGTGACGGCTATCGCTGTCCTATCGGGTAGGGATCAGCCTTTGTAGGCGGCGACCGATGCGATCACGGCTTCGCGGGCGGCGTCACTGCCGCGCCATCCGTCAACCTTGACCCACTTGCCGTCTTCCAAGTCTTTGTAGTTCTCGAAAAAGTGCTGAATTTGGTCCAGCAACAGCTGCCCCAGATCACCGGGTTCTTGGACGTGGTCGTAAAGCTTGCTGACCTTGGTGTGCGGCACCGCGAGCACTTTGGCATCTTTGCCGGCTTCGTCAGTCATGTCGAGGATGCCGACGGGCCGCGCGCGGATGATGCTGCCAGGCATGACCGGGTAGGGCGTCACAACCAACACGTCCAACGGATCGCCGTCTTCGCCCAATGTGCTGGGAACAAAACCATAGTTGGCGGGGTAGAACATCGGCGTGGCCATAAAACGGTCGACCATGACCGCGTCAAAATCTTTGTCGATTTCGTACTTGATCGGGTCCGCGTTGGCGGGGATTTCGATCGCGACATAGATGTCGTTGGGCAGATCTTTGCCCGCGGGAATGTTGTTAAATGACATAGTCCTACCTAAATGTTTTGAGTGGAAGCGGCAAGATTATCGCCGCTGCAGAGGTATCCCGCAATATCGCCTTTAGGCGCGGCCTGCTAGGCGCGGCCTGCTAGGCGCGGCCAACGTGGCCCGGCCAGCGTGGCCCGGCCAGCTAAGCGCGGGGCGCCAGCTTACGCGCTACCAGTCGCTCCAAGTCCAGGCGCTGATACTCCGGCAAGCCATCCTTAAAGGGCGGGAAACACTCGCCTTCAATGAGTGGCTGCAGGTAGTCGCGCGCCGCCTGGGTAATGGCGTAGCCATTGTCGGTGATAAAATCGCGCGGCATGAATTTCTCGTGATTGGCAACGTCGGACAAATCGGCAGGCTGGATGCTCCAGGTGTAGCTGTCGCCGTCACCTCGAATAATCGCCGGCATCACCCCTTGCAGGCCCTCGGCTGCATAGCGCGCGGCGGCTTCACCGACCGCTATGGCTTGGTCCAGGTCGGTTTTGGAGGCGATGTGGCGTGCACTGCGCTGTAAGTAGTCGGCGATGGCGTAATGGTACTTGTGGCCGGTGCGCTCGCCGACCAGTTTTGCAAGTGCCGGGGCGACGCCGCCCAGCTGGGCATGGCCGAATGCATCTTTGACGCCGCTTTCGGCAACAAACGTGCCATCCGCGTAGGCAATGCCCTCGCTGGCAACGACCACGCAGTAACCGTAGTCGGCCACGCAGCGATCAACTTCGTTTAGAAAATCGTCGGCATCAAAGGTCAACTCAGGGAATAAAATCATGTGCGGCGGGAACTCTGCCCGCTCGCTGGCGAGGCCGGCCGCCGCCGCGATCCAGCCGGCATGGCGCCCCATTACTTCCATGATAAAGACCTTGGTCGACGAGCCGCACATGCTGGCAATGTCGTACCCGGCTTCTGCGGTTGATGTTGCGACGTACTTAGCGACGCTGCCAAAGCCGGGGCAGTTGTCGGTCGCGGCTAAATCGTTGTCGATGGTTTTGGGAATGCCGATGCAGGTCAGTGGGTAGCCCATTTCAGACGCCAATAGGCTGACTTTGTGGGCGGTGTCCATGCTGTCGTTGCCGCCGTTGTAGAAAAAGTAGCCAATATCATGGGCGTCGAACACTTCAATCAGGCGTTCGTATTCGGTGCGATTTTGTTCAATGCCTTTGAGCTTGTAGCGACAACTGCCGAACGCGCCGCCGGGTGTCCAGAGTAAGTGTTCCAGGGTGTCATCCAGAAATTTACTGGTATCAATCAGGTTTTCGTCCAGCGCTCCAATGATGCCTTCGCGGCCCGCATAGACCGTGCCAAAGGTGTCGGGCCGTGCGCGACAGCCTTGGATTAGGCCCCAGGCGCTAGCGTTAATGACGCTGGTGACGCCTCCGGATTGGGCGTAAAAAGCGTTGCGTCCTGACATGAGTCGTCCCTGCTGATTTGAGCGGCGCTATCGTTGTCAATGCGGTGGGTGCTGTCAACCTTAGTAAGTTTACACCGCCGCCACAGTTACGCGCGCCGCACGGCTTTAGGTTTTGCCACGATGGCCCCATAGTGTAGGTATGAGTGATTTTGCAAAAACAGTGACGGTAGGGGTTACCGGCGCGTCCGGCGCGCCTTATACCTTGGGCCTGTTAAAGGCCCTAGTGGCACAAGACGTGCGCGTTTGGTTCATGATTTCGCAAGCCGCGCGGATCGTGTTTGGCGAAGAGACCGACTTGAAGTTGCCGCCGAAGGCGGCGGACCTAGAGCGCTTTCTGAGTGAAACCTTTGGCGCTCGCGCCGGTCAAATACGCGTGTTCGGCGAGCAGCAATGGTCGGCGCCGGTGGCGTCCGGCAGTGGTGCGCCGGTGCCGATGGTGGTGTGCCCCTGTTCGACGGGGTGCTTGTCAGCGATTGCCACCGGGGCCAGCAATAACTTGCTGGAACGGGCGGCGGATGTGGCGCTTAAAGAGCGTCGGCCGTTGATTCTAGTGCCGCGTGAAACACCTTACTCGGCCATTCACCTGGAACACATGCTGTCGTTAACGCGCCAAGGGGCGGTCATCTTGCCTGCCAGCCCGGGCTTTTATAGGGCCCCGGAATCGATCCAGGACTTGGTCGATTTCGTGGTCGCGCGAATTTTAGGGCAGCTCAACCTTCAACAAGACTTGGTGCCACGATGGGGGGCTCGACATGAGTGAAATTCGTTTGCCGGTGTTTGTGTTGGGGCTGGTGCTGGCGCCGGGTGGGCGTTTGCCGCTGCGTATATTCGAGCCGCGCTACCTGGCGATGGTCAAATGGTGCATGCGCCATCAGCAAGGGTTCGTCGTGGTCGCCCCCGATGGCGACGGCTTTTCACCGCGCGGGTGCGTGTGTCGGATTGTTGATTTTGACCAGCTGCCGGACGGCTGTTTGGGCTTGACCGCGGTCGGCGATCGCTTGGTCGAGCTAAGCCAGCCGAGCCAGGACGACGACGGGTTATGGTGGGCCGAGCACGTCGATTTGCCGCCCGAAGCGGATATAGAACCGGGCGAGGCCGAGGCGGACCTGGTCAGTTTGCTGGCGTCATTGAGCGAGCACCCTGCGGTGGTGTCGCTGGAGTTGGATATCGATTTTGAGAGTGCCTCCGAGGTCGGCTGGCGGCTGCTGGAATTGTTGCCGTTTGACCTGGCGGTCAAGCAATCGTTGATCGAACAGCCGAACCCTCTGGCGCGTTTAAATGCGCTACGTGAGGCGCTGTCAACACTCCAAGCGCCAACCTGAGGCGCGCTTAAACCGTGACGCTTTCCTGCTACACTGGGCGCTGAATTTAACCGCGGTTTGAATACAATGATTTTGTCCGACTACATGCACCAACTCGGTCAACGTGCCCGCACCGCGTCGCGTCAGATGGCGCGCGCATCGACGGCCCAAAAAAACGCGTCGCTGCTGCGTTTGGCCGACCTGCTCGAAGCCGAGGCGGGGGCATTGATTGCGGCCAACGCGCTGGACTTAGCGGCGGGTCGTGAACAGCAACTGGACGCCGCGTTACTGGATCGGTTGACCCTGGACGCAAAGGGCGTGGCTGGGATGGCCGAGGGCGTCCGCCAGGTAGCGGCGTTGGACGATCCGATCGGCCAAACCAGCAATGGTAAATACCTGCCCTCCGGGATCCACCTGTCCCAAATGCGCGTGCCGCTGGGTGTGATTGGCATCATCTATGAGTCGCGACCGAATGTGACGGTTGATGCGGCCATCTTGTGTTTTAAATCGGGTAACGCCGCCATTTTGCGCGGCGGCAAAGAAGCCCTGAACTCGAATCAGGCGATTGCGCGCATTGTTCATCGCGCCCTGTGCGAGACGGACATGCCCGAGGACGCGGTTCAGGTACTCGATACTACGGACCGCGAAGCCGTTAGCTTGTTGATCCAAGACGACCGTCATGTCGATGTGATCGTGCCACGTGGCGGCCGCGGTCTGATTGAACGGATTTCCCGTGACGCCCGGGTGCCGGTGATTAAGCATCTGGATGGCAATTGCCACATTTACGTCGCCGCGGATGCGGACCTGGCGATGGCCGAGCGCCTGGTTGTGAATGCCAAGACCCGCCGATTTGGCGTCTGCAATGCGTTGGAAAGTTTACTGGTGGACAGCGCCGTGGCGGCGGTATTTTTGCCCAAAATTGCAGCGGCCTTGGCGCCTCGGTCGATTGAAATTCGCGGCTGCGACGAAACTCGCAAGTTCATTGCCCACGCGACCCCGGCTTCGGACCAAGACTATGCCACCGAGTACCTGGGGCCGGTCATGAGCTGTCGTGTTGTGGCGGACGTCGACGCCGCGGTCGAACATATTAACCGTTACGGCAGCGGCCATACCGACGCCATTGTCACCGCCACCATCGAGCGCGCTCGCCAGTTCGTGCGTGATGTCGATTCGGCCAGTGTCATGGTCAATGCATCAACCGCATTTGCGGATGGGTTTGAATACGGCCTGGGTGCCGAAATCGGTATCTCGACGGACAAAATTCACGCCCGTGGTCCGGTCGGTTTGGAAGGCCTGACCAGCCAAAAATGGGTAGTTTGGGGCGAGGGTCAGACGCGGCCTTGAGGGCGCTTCTGGGAGGTACCTTTGACCCGGTCACGCGCGGTCACCTAGCGGCGGCACGTGCGGTGCGTGATGCGCTCGGGTGTTCGGTTGAGTTGATCCCGAATCGCCAGTCGCCGTTGAAAGGCCGTCCTGGCGACGATCATCACCGCTTGGCCATGTTGGCGTTGGCCTGTCGCGATCAATCGGGCATCGACGTGAATCCGGTAGAGTTGTCACTTCCCCAACCTAGCTATACTGTGCGCACGCTTGCGCACTTGGCGCGTGAAAATGTGGACACCTTGGTGTTTTGCTTGGGCACCGATGCGCTGGCGACGATTGAGCGCTGGCACGCTTACCCGCAACTGATTGAGTTGGCGGGCATTGTGGTATTGAGCCGGCCGGGTTTTGAGCTGCCGGCACCCCCGAACGCCTGGCGTGGCCGACTGGCGACGCTGGACGAATTTAAACAGAGCCCGAAAGGGCGCTGGACCCACTTGCCCTTTGCGGCGGTTGATTCAGCGTCGTCGCGGGTACGCCATGCGCGCGCTAACGGCGGCGACTGGCAAACATGGGTAACCGAATCGGTTGCCGACTACATAAAGGAACACGGACTGTATGAGTAATATGAACACCCAAGCGCTGACCCAATTGGTGGTGGATGCACTGGAAGACATGAAGGGTAACGACATCGTTACCATCGATGTCACCGGCCAGACCTCGGTCACCGATATGCTGGTGGTGGCAAGTGGAACATCTAACCGTCACGTACGCTCGTTGGCGGAAAACGTGATCGAAAAAGCCAAAGACGCGGATCAGCGTCCTTTGGGCTCCGAAGGCCAAGACTCGGGCGAGTGGGTGTTGGTCGACTTAGGCGTGGTCGTGGTCCATTGCTTCCTGCCGGAAACGCGTGAATTTTACGACTTGGAAAGCCTTTGGGACCGTCGCCCCGGTGACGACGTCGCCGCCGAGGACTGATGAACCACCAGTTGCTCTGTGTCGGCCACAAGGCCCCTGACTGGGTTAACCAGGGCATAGAGCAGTACACCAAGCGTTTGCGGCCGGGGTTGGTGACCCAGCTGCTGGCGCCCAGCAAGCACAGCGACAGCGATCGCCGCAAGGCCGACGAAGCGCGTTTGATCGAATCCAAGCTGCCCAAGGGCGCCTGGGTCATCGCGCTGGACGAGCGTGGGCGTCAATTCAGTTCGCGCGAACTGTCCCAGGCCTATGCCAAGTGGGTCGGTCAGGGCCAGCCGCTGGCATTCGTGATTGGCGGGGCAGACGGTTTGCACGATGACATTCGTAGCCGCGCCAATGCGCTCTGGGGGCTGTCGCAACTGACCTTGCCGCACGCCTTGGTGCGGGTTTTTATGGCCGAAAGCCTGTACCGCAGCCAAGCGTTGTTGGCCGGCCATCCCTACCACCGGGACTAAGTATGGGCTTTCGCTCCGATACCTCGAAGTTCACCGATCGCAACCAAGAACGCGGTATTTTTCAGCGCCGGGTGCTGGTGGCATTTGGGTTAGTGGTGGCGTTGACCCTGGGTCTGGTCGGGCGACTGGCGTACCTGCAAATCATTCAACACCAAAAATACGCTGAGCTTGCCGCTCAAAATCGTATCCAAAGCCAGGCGGTGGCCCCACCGCGCGGATTGATTTACGACCGCCAAGGGCGCTTGCTGGCGCTCAACTCACCTGTCAATGACCTGGTCTTGGTGCCCGAGCAGATCGATGATTTGGCCGCTACGTTGGATGTGCTTCGTAGCCTAATTGACTTGTCGGACGAGCAAGTTCAGCGTTTTCGAACGCGCCTCGAGCGTTCGCGCCGGCCGTTCGAGTCCGTCACCTTAAAATCCAAATTGACCGATGACGAGGTCTCGCTCATCAGTGTCGACAACCATCGGCTACCCGGCGTTTCGATCGAGGCCCGGCTGGCCCGGCGTTATCCCTACGGCAACCTGCTGACGCACGCGCTCGGCTACGTTGGGCGGATCAACGAGAAAGAACTGGGTCGGGTCGACGCCGCTCAATACCGGGCCACCGAATACCACGGCAAGTTGGGGGTCGAGCGCTTTTACGAAACTCAGTTGCACGGCCAGGTCGGCGTGCGCGAAGTCGAAGCCAATGCCCGCGGCCGGGTCATGCGTGTGCTGTCGCAAGTCGACCCGACGCCGGGTGCGGATTTGACGCTGTATCTGGATGTGGCCCTGCAGCAAGCCGCGGTGGATGCCTTAGCCGGGCGCAAAGGCAGCGTGGTGGCCTTGGATACGCGCACCGGTGGGGTCTTGGCGATGGTCTCGATCCCCAGTTATGACCCCAATCCATTCGTCACTGGGATTTCCAGCAAGGCCTACCGTGCGCTGCGCGAAAATCCTCAGCTGCCGCTGTATAACCGCGCCATTCGCGGCCAATACCCACCCGGATCGACCATTAAGCCGTTGCTGGCCATGGCCGGTTTGGACGCGGGCACGGTGGATTGGCAGCGCCGGGTGTTTGATCCGGGCTTTTACCAACTTGACGGTGCCGGGCGTCGCTACCGCGATTGGAAGCGTGGTGGCCACGGTTGGGTCCGGCTCGAAGATGGCATTGTTGAAAGCTGCGACATCGTGTTTTACGACCTCGCCGTGCGCACCGGTATCGACGATCTATCCTCGTTCATGCAGCAGTTCGGTTTTGGTCGCGAGCAGGGCATGGATGTCTGGGGCGATGCCTCGGGGATCCTGCCGTCGCGCGACTGGAAGCGAGCCAACCGCGGCATTGCCTGGTACCCCGGCGAAACCGTGATCACGGGGATTGGCCAGGGCTACTGGCTGACCACGCCGTTGCAATTGGCGTCCAGCACCGCGGCGCTGGCAAACCGTGGGCTGTGGCGTGAACCGAAAATGGTTCAGTCGCTGTCGCATGGGGCGGTGGAACCATTGCGCCCAGAGACGGTCGAACTGCCTTCGATGGCGTCTAAGAATTGGGGGCGGGTCGTTACGGCGATGGAAAAAGTGATGCACGGCAGCCGCGGTACGGCGCGTGCGGCGGGCGCCAATGCAAAATACCGAATCGCCGGGAAAACCGGTACAGCGCAGGTTCGTGGCTTGGGCCAAGACGAGGAATACGACGCCGAGTCGATCAAAGAAAAGTATCGCGATCACGCCTTGTTCGTGGGCTTTGCGCCGGCGACGGACCCACGCATTGCGGTGGCGGTGATTGTCGAAAATGGAGGCTCGGGCGGTTCAACCGCAGGCCCTGTGGCGCGTCAGGTCATGGACGCATATTTACTTAACCAGAATGGCGAGCTGCGAGTGTTCGATGACTAGTTATGCCGATGCCGGGTTGCAAAGCTATCGCCGTGAACCGTCGGTGCTGGCGCGCATGGGGTTGGACGGTCCGCTGCTGCTGGGGCTAATCGCGATCAGTGCGTTTGGCCTGTATGTCCTATACAGCGCCAGCGGCCAAGACATGGACCGGGTCCAAAGCCAAGCTATTCGATTAGCCGCGGGCTTTTCGTTGATGGTGGCGGTGACCTGGGTACGGCCGCATTGGATTCGACTGCTGACGCCGATTGGCTACGGGGTGGGTATTTTGTTGCTGATCGCGGTGCTGGTGGCCGGGACCGGTGCCAAAGGCGCCCAGCGCTGGTTGGATTTTCCAGGTTTGCCGCGCTTTCAGCCGTCGGAATTGCTCAAGGTGCTGGTCCCGCTGATGGTCGCGCTGTGGATTTCACGTCACCGCTTGCCGGTCACCATTCCGACTGCGCTGGTGGCCCTGGGACTGGTGGTGGTGCCGGTGGTGTTAGTCGCTCGGCAACCGGATTTGGGGACCTCGCTATTGATCGCCGCGTCCGGCATTTTTGTCATTTTGCTGGCCGGTTTGAAGTGGCGCTGGATCGCCGCGGCGGGTGGTTTGGCGGCGGTTGCGTTGCCCGCGTTGTGGTTGGGTATGCGCGAATACCAACGCCAGCGCGTGCTGACATTCTTGGATCCGGAAAGTGACCCCTTGGGCACCGGCTGGAACATTATTCAATCGAAAACAGCGATCGGCGCGGGCGGCCTGAGTGGCAAGGGCTGGCTAATGGGCAGCCAAGCTCAGCTCGATTTTTTGCCTGAAAGCCACACCGACTTTATTATTGCAGTGTTGGCCGAGGAGCTCGGATTGCTCGGCGTGTTGGTCTTGTTAATTTTGTATTTGTTCGTGATTGCCCGTGGCCTATGGCTAGCCAGCAATGCCCATGAAACCTGGGGGCGACTGTTGGCCGGAGCGCTGACACTGACGTTTTTTGTCTATTTGTTCGTCAATATTGGCATGGTCAGTGGGCTGTTGCCGGTGGTCGGTGTGCCGCTGCCGCTGGTCAGCTACGGTGGCACTAGCGCCATGACCTTGTTGCTTTCATTTGGCCTAATTATGGCCACACAACGCGAAAAGCGGATGGTGTCACTGTGAAATGGTGGTGGGCTTTGTGCCTGGCAATGCCTGCCTGGGTGTCGGCGGACGGTTATGCCGACGACCCACGTTTGCGGCGTCTGATGAGTGAATGGTCGCTGGACTACCAGATGCCTAAAGGCTGGCTGGAACGCCAGTTTATCGGGGTCGAGAAACAACAGCGGGTGCTCGACCTGTTTGATCGCCAGGCCGAAGCCATGCCGTGGTTTCGTTACCGGCCCATTTTTGACAACGACGAGCGCGCATTGCAGGGTGTGGCGTTTTGGCAAACTCACGCCGACGCCTTGGCCCGTGCACAGGCAGACTTCGGGGTGCCGGCATCGGTGATTGTTGCGGTCATTGGGGTCGAGACCCAATACGGTCAGATTACCGGATCGTTCGGTGCGCTGGAGGCACTGACGACCTTGGCGCTGGACTACCCGCGGCGTAGCGAATTTTTTACCCGCGAGCTGCGCGAATTATTGACCTTGGCGCTGGAAGAAAACCGCGAGGCCACGAGCTTCAATAGCTCCTACGCCGGCGCCATGGGCATTGCGCAGTTTATGCCGTCCAGCTACCGCGCCTATGCGGTTGACTTTGACGGTGACGGTGACCGCGATATTTTGAACGACCCGGTCGATGCGATCGGCAGCGTCGCCGCCTATTTGGCGCGCCACGGCTGGCGTCAGGGCGAACCGATTGTGGTCAGTGCGCGACCGCCACAGTCCAACCCCAATGCGTTGGTTTCACGAGGTTTAAAACTCGACACGACACTACAGACGCTGCGCAACGCCGGCGTTAAGTTTGACGTTCAGCGCGGCGACACGGCGCGTGCCAAGCTGTTTCGGCTGGATGGCGCCGATGGTGACGAATATTATGTTGCATTGAACAATTTTTACGTGATTACGCGCTACAACCGTTCATTGATGTACGCGTTATCGGTCAATAATTTATCGCGCCGGATTGAGCGCTCAAGGCAAGTCGAATGAGGTTAGTTGGATTACTCGGAGTAGCACTGCTGTCGGGTTGCTCGGCCATATCGGGCATGAGTGTTGGCAAACCGCCAGCGCAGGTTAGCAGCCAGGACGGGCCACCGCTGCGGTCCATGGACGTCGCCAATAAGCCGCTGCCAACACCGGTGTCGCAGGCGCGCATTCGCCGTGGCAACGTCAGTCCGTACCGGGTCTTTGGAGTCGAATATCAGGTGATGCCGAGTGCCAGCGGTTACCAAGAAGTCGGCACCGCCAGCTGGTATGGGCGCAAGTTCCACGGGCGCTTGACCAGCTCGGGCGAGCCGTATGACATGTTTGAATTCACCGCCGCCCACAAGACCTTGCCGATCCCCAGTTATCTGCGCGTCACCAACTTGGCAAACGGCCAGCAGGTGATCGTTCGGGTCAACGATCGTGGGCCCTTCGCCAAAGGCCGAATTATTGATTTGTCGTGGGCCGCGGCCAAGCGTATCGGCTACGACACCTTGGGCACGGCCCGTGTTCAACTGGAAATTTTAGCCCATCCGGACCTGGTCGAAACGGCCGCGCAACCCAGTGCCACTGAGTTCCTGCAGATTGCCAGCGTGTCACAGCGAGCGGCCGCCGAATCCCTGCTGACGGCGACCCTTGGTAAGCTTGGTTTGAGCCCCGCGCAAGGCCGCGTGCAATCCGTTACCATAGGTGATGTATCGTCGTATCGGGTGCAACTGGGGCCGTTTTCAGCGGAGCAGGGTGAGGCGACGCGATTGAATTTGGCACAACAAGACATCGACGCCATTACCGTGACTAACTAAACGAGAATCGAATGCGCTTACTAACATTGCCATTGCTGTTGACCCTGTCGAGCTGGGTCATGGCCGCCACTCTGACCGTGCCGGTTCCGACCAGCATCAAACGACCGGTGCCGTCGGCGCCCAGCCTGGCCGCCTCCAGCTATCTATTGATCGACGGCAGCACTGGCACCGTGATCGTTGAGTCCAATGCCGACCAGCCGCTGCCGCCGGCCAGCCTGACCAAGCTGATGACTGCGTATTTGGTCGAAAAGGACCTTAAAGCGGGGACTGTGACGCTTGAAGACAGCGTGCCGATTAGCGTTAAGGCCTGGAAGACGGGCGGCTCGCGGATGTTCATTCGCGAGGGCACCCAGGTCGAGATGGGTGACTTGCTCAAAGGCATTATTATTCAATCCGGCAACGATGCCTCGGTCGCCGTGGCCGAATTTTTGGGCGGCAGCGAAGGCGGCTTTGCCGAACTGATGACCGCCCAGGCCAGCGCACTGGGCATGACCAATACCACCTATTACAACGCCACTGGGTTGCCGGCCCCCGGGCACCTTACGACCGCGCGTGACCTGTCGATTTTGGCCCGCGAAATCATTTACGGGCACCCGGATCTGTACTCGCTATACAGCCAAAAGTCCTTTACCTACAACGACATCAAGCAAGACAACCGCAACCGTCTGCTGTGGAAAGACCCCAGCGTCGACGGTCTGAAAACCGGACACACCGAAGAAGCCGGCTACTGTTTGGTCGCCAGCGCCGAGCGCAACGGTATGCGCTTAATTTCAGTGGTGATGGGCACCAAAAGCACCCAGTCTCGCGAACAAGAAACCGCCAAGCTGCTGAACTACGGCTTCCGCTTTTTTGAGGGCGTGTCGCTGTTCCAAGCCGGCCAAACGCTGGACACCACCGCCCGGGTCTGGGGTGGTGAGCGCGACGTCGTGTCGCTGGGGCCGAAAGACGCGGTCTACCTGACCTTGCCCAAGGGCGCGCGCGAGAGCCTGTCGGTGTCGCTGGACATGCAGCCGGAGCTGGTTGCGCCGATCGCCCAGGGCCAGCAAATCGGCATGCTGTCGGTGACTTTGGAAGGCGAGACCTTGGCGTTGGTCCCGGTGATTGCCACCGAAGCGGTCGTTGACGGATCGCTATTTAAACAAGCCATGGATTGGGTGTTGCGCGCGGTTCAGTAACCGCGCCGCCCTAGGATTGATAATGACAGAACCGACAGCCCCGAAAATCGAATTTCCGCTGGATTACGGCATTAAAGTGGTCGCCAACTCCGTTGACGGCTTTCACTCGGCCATGGTGGCGATTGTGCGCCAGCACGACCCGCACTTTGACGTCACCAGCATTGTCATCAGCGAATCAAAGAACGGCAATTACCAGTCCTATCGTATGCGCATATGGGCCACCGGTGAGCCGCAACTTAAGGCGCTGTTCGAAGACTTAAAAGACACCGGTGAGGTCCACTTCGTTCTGTGATACCCCTGCATTGGCGAGGGCTCCAAGACTATTCCAGTTGCTGGGAGTCAATGCGGGCGTGGGTCGATTCATCGGCCCCGGATCAACTTTGGGCCGTTGAGCACGCGCCGGTCTATACCCAGGGCCAGGCCGGAAAGCCGGAGCACCTGTTGTTCGCAGGTGACATTCCCGTCGTGCAAACGGACCGTGGCGGCCAGATCACCTATCACGGCCCGGGCCAGCTTATTTTATACCCCTTGATTGACATCAAAGCCGCGCGCATCGGTGTGCGCGATCTGATCACTGCGCTGGAGCAATCCGTGGTCGATGTGCTGGCCCAGCGCGGGATCTATGCCAGCGCACGCAAACGAGCGCCGGGCGTGTACGTCGGGGCCGCCAAGATCAGCTCGTTAGGGCTGCGGGTCCGCAAAGGACGTAGCTTTCATGGCATTGCCCTCAACGTCGATATGGATTTGGCGCCGTTTGATGGCATCAACCCCTGCGGTTATCAATCCTTGCCGATGACGGATGCACGTAGACTAGGTATTACGGACCTCGAAGCCTTCAAACAGGCTTGGCCGCGCCACCTGATGCGTCATTTAATTGCCCTAGGGTACTAGTTCTAAGCGCAAGGTACGGCTGATTATCTGGCCGTCATGGCCCAAACTTGTTGGGTCACTACACAAGGAAACAACCGAATGAAGAAAACTCTGCTGGCCGTACTGATCGGCTCCATGAGCATCTCTGGCGTCGTGCTGGCCGAAGCGGAATTGAGCGTCGGCGCCGGCCTCATCAATTTTGATGGCGACCGCAATGTCGACAATGATGTATTGGGTAAACTGGGTGTTGGCTACCGCTACCCCGACAGCCCCTTTGGCGCTGAGCTGTCCTACAGCGCAGCCAATGCCGAGGACACCACCAATGCCTCGTTTGACGCCCGTATGTTTCAGCTCGATGGTTTGTATCACCTAGCCCCGACCGGCGCATGGACGCCTTATCTGTCGGCGGGTGTCGGTGAAATGAAAACCGAGACCAGCGCAGGCGCTAAAAACAGCGACTCGCTGTTCAGCCTTGGTGGCGGCGTCAAGTATGCCCTCAGTGAAGCACTGGACCTGCGCGCTGACTTGCGCGGCCTGCGCACCGACGAAGCCAATGCCACAGATGTGGTCGCCACCCTGTCGATGGTGTTTGGCCTTGGCGGCAACAAAATGATGGAGATGCCGATGGTCGCCGACACTGACGGTGACGGCGTCAACGACGACATGGACGTCTGCCCGGGCACGCCGGCCGGCGCCAATGTCGATGCCAGTGGCTGTGAACTGGACGAAGATCGCGACGGCGTGGTCGATAGCCAAGACGATTGCTTGGGTACGGCACCGGGTTTAGCGGTCGACGCGGCCGGTTGTCCGGTGCTGCAAAGCGAAGTGGTGACCTTTAACTTGGATGTTGAATTTGACACCAACATCGCCACGATTAAATCCGGCTACGTCAGCGACATCGACAACCTTGCCAGCTTCCTGGGCGAGTACCCGAACACCCGTGTGTTGCTGGGTGGTCACACGGACAGCGTCGGTTCAGCGGCGTTTAACATGACCCTAAGCCAAAAGCGTGCTGACGCGGTCAAGCGCGCGCTGGTAGCGCGGGGTGTTCAGAGTGATCGCATTGATGCCAAAGGCTTCGGAGAATCCAAACCGATCGCCGACAACATGAATGCGGCCGGCCGCGAACAGAACCGTCGTGTGGTGGCATCCGTCAGCGCCGTCAAAAAGACCTTTAAGGCGTCCAACTAGCCTTAACTGGCCGGGGTTCGCGCCCCGGCAATTTTCAGCGCCAGCTGGCTAAGCGATAGCCAGGCTGGCGTTTTGTTTTGGCCCTTGACCGCTCGGTCAACCCGCAGGGCCTGCTGATTTAATGACAACAACGCATTCGCGCTGAGGCGATTTGCCGCCCGTTCCAGCTTGGGGCGTTTGTTGGCAATGGTTGGTGCGCTTTGGGCGCCGGCACGGATACCGTTGGGATGGCTCTGAATGTCCGTCAGCATGCTGAGGTCGCGCGCAATCAAGCGTAGGATCCCTAAGGGTGCGGCGCCTTCGGCTTCCAACACACTGAGGATGTGGTCGACCTTGGCGACCTTGCCATCCAGGCAAGCATCGGTCAGTTCAAACACGGTATAGCGCGCGCTTTCGGCGGTAATCTTGGCGACATCCAGGTCGCTCATCGGCTGACCTTGGAAAAACAGGTGCAGTTTTTGGATTTCTTGGCGTGCGGCCAAGGCGTTGCCCTCGACCCGCAACATCAGCGCGTCAAATCCTTCGTCGGTCAGCGCGACGCCCTGATTGCGCAGCTCGCCTTTTAGCCAGGCACCGAATTTGTCGCTGTAGATCTTGGCGCAACTGACGTGCCAGCCTTGCTGCTCGACCTGTTTGAACCAGCCTTTCTTGGTTTGGCTCGGCTCCAGTTTCGGCGCCGTGATCAGCAAGCATTTTTCCGGTGACGGGTCGTCCAAATAAAACGTTAGCGCTTTTTCGGCCTTGGCATCGAGTTTGCCTTTGACCAGTCGCAGCTCCAACAGCGTCAGCGTCGCGAACAGTGACAGCCCGGAACGTGCCTCGATCAGCTGGCCCCAGTCAAATCCGGGTCCAGCATCAAGCACTTCACGCTCGTAGCCGGCCGCGCGCGCCGCGGCGCGCACTCGGTCCGCCGCCTCGATGCACAGCAGTGTTTCCTCGCCCTCGACCATTATCACCGGCGCCAGCCCCTGGGCCAGCTGCTTGGGCAGTTGATCCGGGCGAATTTTCACGGTGTCGCCAACTGCCCGTTTTCGGCGGCAACGTACAGACGGTCCAGCATTAATCGGGTTAAGTCTTCGAACAAAGCCTCACCGCGCTGGCGCTCCAAGTCGCTGTCGAGCGAGTCGCTGTTGCTGTCCAGCAACACCAGCAGGGCATCCCGGCGCAGGGTTTCAGGCCCGACCAGGTAGCGCTCGTCGTCGCGGCTGATACCCCACGTTAGAGTGGCGCGCAACTCGTACTCGGTGCGGTCACTGAAATCGCTGAGCTCGCGCCGCTCGATCGTCATTTGTTCGATCTTCAGTTCATACGCAGACCCTGCCAGCTCGCGCTGGGCAATGGCCCGGGCCAGTATCTTGGCTGGGGTGGCGTAGGGGTCGGTGATCGACACGCTGAGGCCGCCGGCCAGGGCGGCGGGCTTTTGGCCGCCACTGTCCAAGCCAACCAGCTGGTAACCGCAGCCGGTTAACACCAGCGCCAACGCCAACCACAGCGCACGCATCAGTTAGCGACCAAATTGACCAACCGGCCCGGCACGACGATGACTTTGCGCAGGGTCAGGCCATCCAAGAACTTGGCCACATTGTGCTCGGCCAAGGCGGCTTTTTCGGCGCTGTCTTTGTCGACGCCGACGGGCATCTGCATTTTCGCACGGACCTTGCCATTGACCTGGACGACCATCTCAACGGTGTCACGAACCAGCGCACTGTGGTCCAGTTCGGGCCACTCGGCGTCAATGATCAAGCCGGCCTGGCCGGTGCTTTCCCACATCGCTTGGGTCGCATGCGGCACGAACGGCGACAGCATGCGCAGGGCCATGCTGATGGCCTCGTCGCGCGCCGCTTGGGAGCCGGTGTGGGCAATGATGGCGTTGGTCAATTCCATGATCGAGGCGATCGCGGTGTTGAAGTTGAGGCGTTCGCCCAAGTCATGGCTGACTTTTTGCAGCGTTTCGTGGGCCTTACGGCGTAGGTCCGCGTCGACCCCATTGCCGGGTTCAAAGTCGGCGTGTACCGCATTCCACAAGCGCCGAATAAAGCGCTGGGCGCCGGCGACACCGTCGTCGGACCATTCCAAGGTTTGTTCCGGCGGCGCCGCAAACATGGTGTACAGGCGCACGGTGTCGGCGCCCCAGGCGTCGATGGTTGACTGCGGATCAATGCCGTTGTTCTTGGACTTGGACATTTTGGTGACGCCGCCCTCGATGACCGGTTCACCGTCAGCGATCAGTCGGTAGCCGTTGACCTTGCCGTCGTTGTCGGTGATGGCTTCGACGTCGGTCGGGTTGAACCAGACTTTGCCGCCATTGGCCTGCGTTCGGTAGAACGATTTCGCCAGCACCATGCCCTGGGTCAACAGCCGCTTGAACGGCTCGTCACAGTCGACCAGGCCTTCGTCACGCATGATCTTGTGGTAGAAGCGGGCGTACAGTAAGTGCAGGATCGCGTGTTCGATGCCACCGACATACAGATCCACCGGCAACCAGTATTTGGCGCGGCCGTCCAGCATCGCGTCAGCGTCCGGGCAGGCATAGCGGGCGAAGTACCAGCTGGACTCCATAAAGGTGTCAAAGGTGTCGGTGTCACGCTCGGCTGGGTTGCCATCACTGTCGACCGTTTGAATGAAGTTTTGGTCTTTTTTGAGCGGACTGCCGGACGCATCAAATTCGGTGTACTCGGGCAATACCACCGGCAACTGGTCTTCGGCGACGGCTTCGATGCTGCCATCGGCCTTGTGGATCACCGGCACCGGGCAGCCCCAGTAGCGTTGGCGGCCGACGCCCCAATCGCGCAGGCGGTAGTTGACCGTGACCTCACCTTTGCCGTTGCCGGCCAGGGCCTCGGCGATCGCGGTGAAGGCGTCTTTAAAGTTGAGGCCGTCGAAGTCACCGGAGTTGATCAAACGCCCGCTCTTGAGTGTCCAGGGGCGCAGGTTGATGTTGTAGTCCGGGTCCGCTTCAATCGGTTCGACCACCGCTTTGATCGGCAGTGCGTATTGGGTGGCGAACTCGTAGTCGCGTTCGTCATGCGCCGGTACGGCCATGACAGCGCCCGAACCGTATTCGATCAGGACAAAGTTGGCGACCCAGATCGGCAAGGGCTCTCCGCTGATCGGGTGGGCCACGGTCAACCCCGTGTCCATGCCTTTTTTGTCGGCTTTGGCCATGTCCGCTTCGGCGGTTTTCATCTGGCTACATTCGTGCAAAAAGGTCTTTAGGGCCGGGTTGTTGGCGGCCATTTCCAGCGCCAGCGGGTGTTGTGGCGCGATGCCAACATAGGTCGCCCCCATCAAGGTGTCCGGGCGGGTGGTATAGACCTCCAACTGCTGGTCGCGATCATTCACGGCAAAGCGGAAGGTCAGGCCCTCGCTGCGGCCGATCCAGTTGCGCTGCATGGTTTTGACCTGTTCCGGCCACTCGACGCCGTCCAAATCGTCCAGCAACTGTTCTGCGTAATCGGTAATGCGGATAAACCACTGGTCGATTTCGCGACGCTCAACCGGTGCGCCACTGCGCCAGCCGCAACCGTCGATGACTTGCTCGTTGGCCAGGACGGTTTGATCGACCGGGTCCCAGTTAACCAAGGCTTTTTTGCGGTAGGCCAGGCCGGACTTGATCATGCGTGTGAACAGCCACTGCTCCCAGCGGTAATAGTCCGGCTGGCAGGTGGTGACTTCACGGTCCCAGTCGTAGGCAAAACCCAGCGCTTTGAGTTGGTCGCGCATGTTATCGATGTTGGCGTAAGTCCAGGCCGCCGGTGCACTTTTATTGGCGATCGCTGCGTTTTCCGCCGGCATGCCAAAGGCGTCCCAACCCATCGGCTGCATCACCTGCTTGCCAAGCATGCGCTGGTAGCGGCTGACGACATCGCCGATGGTGTAGTTGCGCACGTGCCCCATATGCAGCTTTCCACTGGGGTAGGGCAGCATGCTCAGGCAATAGTATTTCTCTTTGCTGGGGTCTTCGGTGACGTTAAAGCTGCCGGATTCGTTCCAGCGAGTTTGGACGCGCGCTTCGATGGCTTTGGGATCGTAGAGGTTTTGCATGCAGGGGTCTGGGCCGATGATGAATCAGCCGACAGTCTAGCGGTCGGCGCGCCTGGAGGGTAGCGCCAGACCACGCCATTGTGACAGCAGCAATCCCAGGCTCAGTATCCACACCGGCCAAGGGCCCCAAAGTCGGTACAGACTGTCGATGCCAGTTCGATTAAGCGTGGTATCGAGGTAGCCGGTGACGCCGCTGTCCAGGCGCGCGCTGATCCGGCCCTGGGCATCGATCACCGCGCTGATGCCGTCATTGGTGGCGCGTAGCATCGGCCGGCCCAGCTCCAACGCGCGCATGCGCGCCATCTGCAGGTGCTGGTCGCGGGCGATGCTGTGTCCAAACCAAGCGTCGTTGCTGACGGTTAACAGCACATCGGCCTGCTCGCTCGCCGTCCACGCCAACAGCGGATAGGCAACCTCGTAACAAATCAGCGCGCTGACGGCGGTGGGGCCGGCGCGCAAGGGGTCCGAGCTGTGTCCGGGCACGATAGTCGACAACGGCAGGTCAAAGAAATCAATCAGCCCACGCAGCGCGCCTTCCAGCGGCACATACTCGCCAAAGGGCACCAAGCGGCTTTTGTAGTGGCGGCCGCCGGCGTCGGCGAACCCTTCGATGGCGTTGTAAAAGCGCCGGGTGCGGTTTGGCGGAGCCTCGATCAGACGTCCAGCAAACAGCGCAATGTCCGGTCGCTGGCGGGCCATCTCGTTGAAAAACGCATCGGCGTCGGCGCCATACAGCGGGACCGCATTTTCGCTCCAAATTACCCAGTCGGTGTCAGCGGTCAGGGTCGGTTCGATGTGTCGGTTTAGAATCGTGGTGCGCCAATCCGGGTCCCACTTTTTCTCGGCCGGTACGTTGGGCTGAATTAGGCGAACGCTGATCGGTTGCGCATCCGCGCCCAACGGTGGCGGTTTCAGCCAGGCTAACAACCCCAAAATGGGCAGCAGCACAACCAGCTTTGATGGCTGATGCACCGCCACCGCGACGACCGCCGCCAGCGCACTGAGGCCGTATACGCCGACCACCGAGGCCAGCCAGCCCCAGGGCGAGTCGATCAGACCGTAACCGGCGAACAGCCATGGGAAGCCGGTAAAGGCGAAGGTGCGAATGACTTCGGCGGCCACCACTAGGGCCGGGAAACATAGCCAGGGGTTGGGCGCACGAAGTCGCGCGTAGCCCCACCCGCACAACGCTAGGGTCGACGCGAGCAGGCCCAAGAAGGCCAATTCAAGGACCAGGGCGATCGCAATCGGAGTGGCGCTGATGGTGACCATGCTGACCCAAATCCACGACGCCCCGGATCCAAACAGGCCGACACCGTAGGCAAAACTGCCAACGATGGGGTCGCGTTGGAGGGCGAACAGCCATGCAGCGAGCGCCAGTGGCAAGCACCACCATTGATCAAACGGAGCCAGGCTTAGGGTTTGCAGACCGCCGCCAAGGGCGGCCAGGGTCCAGATAAGCCAGCGTTTAGGCGTGGGTGCTTTCAACCCGGGCGACCTTGAACAGGTGGACGCGGCGTTTATCCGCGTTGGTCACCTCAAAGCGCAGCCCGGCCACGGTGACGGTTTCATCGCACTTGGGCACGTGCCCAAACGCATGCACGACGATGCCGCCGATGGTGTCAAATTCGTCATCGGCAAAGTCGGTGCCCATGGCTTCGTTAAAATCTTCGATTTCAAGGCCGGCTTTGACCATATAGACGCCATCGCCTAAGTCGCGCACGGCATCATCGTCGTCGGTGTCGTGTTCGTCTTCGATGTCACCGACGATCTGCTCCAGCACGTCCTCGATGGTCACCAGACCGGCAAACTCACCGAATTCGTCGACCACCAGGGCCATGTGAAAACGCTGGTCACGAAATTCGCGCAACAGCGTGTCCAGCCGTTTTGATTCGGGCACGAAGCGGGCCGGACGGGCGACTTCTTTGAGGGCGAAATCGCTGACGCCTTTTTCGGTCACCAGCAGCGGCAACAGGTCTTTGGCCAGCAGCACGCCGACCACATCGTCCGAATCATTGAGAACCGGAAAACGCGAGTGCGACGACTCGATTACGCGCGGCATAAAGTCCGCAATCGGTTCGTGCGAGCGAATTTCGACCACCTGTGAGCGCGGAATCATGACGTCCCGCACCTGCATTTCCGAGACCTGCAACGCGCCTTCGATAATGCTTAACACTTCCGCGTTCAATAGGTTCGCGGTGTGTGCATCACGCAATACCGTGAGCAGTTCTTCGCGGTCTTGTGGGTCGGGGTTGAGGGCTTTGTAGACCCGGTGTGCCAGATTAAGACTCATACGGGTTGCCCACTCCATGGCGGCCTAGGATGGCCTGTTCCAAGCCTTCCATGTGGTCAGCGTCGGTGTCGTCAATGTGGTCATAGCCACGCAGGTGCAGCACACCATGCACCAGCATATGGGCCCAATGGTTGTGCAGTGTTTTAGTTTGCTCTATCGCTTCGCGTGCGACCACGGCGGGGCACAGGGCGATGTCGCCGAGGATCGGCAATTCGACCCCTGGCATGGACTCGAACGGGAACGACAGCACGTTGGTGGACTTGTCTTTGCCGCGGTATTGCTGATTTAGCGCCTGCATGTCCGTTTCGGACAGCAGTTGGACACACAGTTCGGTGTTCTCGGCCAGCGCGGATGCGCCGTCGGTTAGCTCGCCTGAAGCCCAATTGGCCCAGGCGATAATCGAGTCGGGCTCGGGTATCTCGTGTTCGCACACGTCCATGCCGTCGCTTTGGACCACCACGATCATGGGTTGTCCTTGCGGTCGTAGGCTTCGACGATGCGCTGGACCAGTGGATGCCGGACCACGTCTTTGCTGGCAAAGCGGGTGATGCCGATGCCCTCAACGCCTTCCAATAGTTCCAGTGCGTTCATCAGGCCCGAGGCCTGGGCCTTGGGCAAGTCGATTTGGCTGGGGTCGCCGGTAATCACCGCTTTGGAACCAAAGCCGATGCGCGTCAGGAACATTTTCATCTGTTCGCGGGTGGTGTTTTGGCTTTCGTCCAAAATGATATAGGCGTCGTTCAAGGTCCGACCGCGCATGAAGGCCAGCGGGGCAACTTCGATGACTTGGCGCTCGATCAGGCGTCCGACCTGCTCAAAGCCCAGCATTTCGTAAAGCGCGTCATACAGCGGGCGTAGGTACGGGTCGACTTTTTGAGCCAGGTCACCGGGTAGGAAACCCAGTTTTTCGCCGGCTTCAACGGCCGGGCGAACCAATAGAATTCGGCGCACCCGGTCTTGTTTTAATGCTTCGGCGGCACAGGCCACGGCCAACCAGGTTTTGCCGGTGCCGGCGGGGCCGACACCAAAGGAAATATCGTGGCGCATGATCGACTCGACGTACCCACGCTGGTTGCCGCCGCGAGGGCGGACCGACATTTTCGGGGTCTGGATGACCGAGCCGTCGGTGATGTCGTCGTGGCGGGCGAATACGGTGTCGATGCGGGCTTCTTGCAGGACCAGATGGATGTCCTCGGGGCCGACGTCGCGGTTACTCTCGGTCGACTCATAAATCCGGTTCAGGATCTCGGCGCCGGTGTCGGACGCGTCGGCCGTGCCGGTCACTTCAAAGCGGTTGCCGCGACCTCGAATCTCGATGCCTAGGCGGCGTTCGACCAGCTTAATGTTTTCGTTATGCAAGCCGCACAGGGCTTGAAGGCGATTGGCGTCATCGGGTTGGAGTTCAACCCGACGGGTAATTGTGTCAGCGCTCAATGGTGGGCTTCTTTAATGGGCATGCGCGAAGCATAACCCGAGTTAATGACATTGCAACTAGCGCTTGACCGAAGGGTCTACCAAGGTGCCGCGCAGGGAGTTGGGCAGGGCCTCGCCGATGGCGACATCGGTGAAGTGGCCGATCAAACTGCGGTCGTCACAGCTGAAGTTAACCACTCGGTTGTTTTCGGTCCGGCCCTGGAGCTGGCCAGGGTCTTTTTTAGAGACACCGGTGACTAGGACGGTCTGTGTTGACCCGACCATGTCATGGCTGATTTTGGCCGCCATGCCGGCGATCCGAGTCTGTAAAATCGATAGCCGTTTTTTCTTAACATCGGCGTCGACATCATCGGGCATGTCCGACGCTGGGGTGCCCGGGCGACGGCTGTAAATAAAGCTAAAGCTGTGGTCAAAGCCGATCTGTTCGATCAGCTTCATGGTGTCCTCAAAGTCTTTGTCGGTTTCACCCGGGAAGCCAATAATAAAGTCCGACGACAGGCTGATGCCGGGCCGTGCTTTGCGCAGCGCGCGGATTTTTGACTTGTATTCGATTGCCGTATGGCCGCGTTTCATCTGGGCCAGAATACGGTCCGAGCCGGATTGAACCGGCAAGTGCAGGTGGCTGACCAGCTCGGGCACCGTGGCAAAGGCATCGATCAGGTCGTCGCTGAACTCGACCGGGTGCGAGGTGGTAAAGCGCAGGCGATCAATGCCGTCGATCGCTGCGACCACGGTGATCAGGTCTGCCAAGCTGGCGCTGCCACCGTCATGGGTGGTGCCGCGAAAGGCGTTGACGTTTTGACCCAGCAAATTGATTTCGCGCACGCCCTGTTCGGCCAGTCCGGCGCATTCGGCGATAACGTCGTCAAACGGGCGGCTGACTTCTTCGCCGCGGGTGTAGGGCACGACGCAAAAGGTGCAGTATTTTGAGCAGCCTTCCATGACTGAAACAAAGGCGCTGGCGCCCTCGACCTTGGGTTCGGGCAGGTTGTCGAATTTCTCGATTTCCGGAAAGCTGACGTCGACGACTTTTTCCTTGTTCGCCGCGGCGTTAACCATGGCCGGCAGTCGGTGCAGCGTTTGCGGGCCGAACACCATGTCCACATAGGGCGCGCGCGACTGAATGGCGGCGCCTTCTTGGCTGGCGACGCAGCCGCCGACCCCAATCACTAGCTCCGGGTTTTTGTCTTTCAGCGGGCGCAGTCGGCCCAGTTCGCTAAAGACTTTTTCCTGTGCCTTTTCGCGGATCGAGCAGGTGTTAAGCAAAATCACATCGGCGTCATCGGGGGAATCGGTCAGCGTCAGCCCGTGGGATTCTCGCAGCGCATCAGCCATACGGTTGGAGTCGTACTCGTTCATCTGACAACCGTGAGTTTTGATGTATAGCTTTTTGGCCATGCGCGTGCTCTTGAAAGTGGTGGAAAACGGTGGTCGAGTATAAACGAAAGTGCACGCGCCTTGACGAGTCTTTCACTAACTGGAATATTTGCGCCCCGCAATATTCCCGAGCACCCATGACCTTAAAAGCCGAGACACCTTTGTACCGCGTGCTGTTTGTCAATCAGGACAAGGTCTTTGAGATCTACGCCAAGCAAATCTATCAATCCGACCTGTACGGTTTTTTGGAGGTTGAAGAGCTGGTGTTCGGCGAGCGCTCGGCGCTGGTGGTCGACCCGACCGAAGAAAAGCTCAAGGCCGAGTTCCAGGGCGTCAAACGCACCTACATCCCCGTCCACGCGATTGTTCGCGTCGATGAAGTTGAGCGTGTCGGGGTGACCCGAGTACGCGACGGGGCCGCCAAAGTGACACCGATACATTTCTCGCAGCCGCGCGATTTCGACTAGGTGCGGCCATCAATGGCCGCATTGGACCGGCGGACGGGTGTGACCGGGTCCTCGGTTTCAGTGCCCTAAGCCTCCGACACTGGGTGCGGCCTTTGAGCCGACCCATTTGTTCTAGTCGGAGATAACGATGACAAAACTGACCGAAATCGAGGGCATTGGCCCCGCCTACGCCGCCAAACTGCAATCGGCGGGTATCAGCACTCAGGAAAAACTCTTGGACAATTGCTGCCGTCCGTCCGGACGCAAGCGTTTGGCCCGGGAAAGTGGCATTTCAGAAAAGCAAATATTGGCCTTTGTGAACCGCGCGGATTTGGCGCGGGTGCGCGGTATTGGCGAGGAATACGCCGACTTGCTGGAGCACTGCGGTGTCGACACCGTCAAGGCGCTGGCACGGCGTAACGCCCAAAACTTGGTCAGCCGTATGAGCGACCTGAATGCCCAGCGCAAGCTAGTCCGAGCGGTTCCCAGCGAAACCGCGGTGACCAACTGGATCCGCCAGGCGCGCGACTTACCCCGCGGCATCCACTACTAAAGCGTTCCGGCGACCTTGCCCTGCGAGAGCTCGATCAGGTCCATCAGGATGTAACCCGCTTCTCGCAGGCCCGCCTCTAAAATGACGTCTTGGGCGTCGCTGCGCGTGACTTCGTCAACCGCATCCAGACCGCGCGCCGCTCGGCGCTCGTTTTCCAATTCCACCAACGCCACCCGGCGCGCTTCAATCAGTGCCTTGCGCGAATTCAGGTTCAGCCGAATTTCGGTGTCCGCGAGCTGAGCGGTTTGCTCGGCGACGTGCTTGCGCCACCAGATAAAGTCTGGATCCAGTTCCGAGCGCTGGTTGTGCCGGCTTTGCAATGACGGGATCAAGCCGCGCAGGTTGTCGATACGCCGGTACGGCGCCGGACTGATCTCGTCGTACGGCATGGCACGTTGCAAACTGCCTTCGCCCATGTCGGCGGGGTCAAATACCATCGGCAACAACAGGTCGGCTTTAACGCCACGGTTTTGGGTCGAGTCCCCGGAGATTCGATAGAACTTGGCTTGAGTCAGTTTGACCTGGGCGTCGCCGACTGGAATCACAGCCTGGACGGTGCCTTTGCCAAAGGTTTGGTTGCCCACGATCAGGCCGCGACCGTAGTCCTGAATGGCGCCGGCAAAAATTTCGGAGGCCGAGGCGCTGGACCGGTCGACCAGTACCACCAAGGGGCCTGCGTATTGCACGCGTGGGTCCTGGTCGGCCAGCACGCTTTGGCGCCGGCCGGTGCCACGAATTTGCACGACCGGGCCTGAGCGAATAAATAAGCCAGTCAGGCTGTTGGCTTCTTGGAGGGCGCCGCCGCCGTTGCCGCGCAAGTCAATGATCAGCGAGTCGACACCCTGGGACTGCAGGTCCTCAAGGATTTTAGCGACGTCCTTGGTGGTCGAGCGGTAGTCCGGATCGCCGGCTTGGCGCGCCGCAAAGTCCGTGTAAAAAGTCGGCACGTCGATGACGCCGACTTTGCTTTTGACGCCGTTCAATTCGAGCTCTAACACTTGCGATTGGGCGCTTTGATCTTCCAATTGCACGCGGTCGCGCGTGATATCGATAAAGCGTGACGGGCTGCCGACCGGCGCGCCACCGGGAATGACTTCCAGGCGCACGGCACTGCCTTTCGGTCCTCGAATGAGCTGGACCACTTCATCCAACCGCCAGCCAATCACATCGACGACTTCCTCGCCGGCCTGACCGACGCCAACGATGTTGTCGGCGGCTTTGAGTTCGCCGCCTTTTTCAGCCGGCCCGCCCGGGATCAGATTGACGACCTTAGTCAGCTCGTCTTCGGCCTGCAGTACCGCACCGATGCCCTCGAGCTGGAGGCTCATGTTGATGTCAAAGTTTTCCGATTCGCGCGGGCCGTAGAACGTGGTGTGGGGGTCGAATAACAGCGTGTAGGCGTTCAGGTACGCGGTCACCACGTCCATCGAGCGGGTCCGTTCAAGACGGTTGAGCTGGGCATTAAAGCGGCGCTGCAGTGTGGCGCTGGCCTCGCTCAGGCCTTGGCCGGCGCTGAGCAGATTGAGCATCTGGTTTTTAGCCTGAAGGCGCCACAGCGCGCGCAGTTCAGCGTCGTCAGCGGCGAAGTCGCGCAATTCCGGGTCCAGCTCTAGTCGCTCGTCGCCATCGAAGTCGATCAGGTCGACGTCGGTCAGTCCGTCTAAATAATGGTTGAGGCGTTGGCGGGCGCGTTCAATGTAGCGGTTGTAGATGTCAAACGCGGCGCTTTGTTGGCCAGCCTCGAGTTGGTCGTCCATCAGCCGGCGCCAGCGCTCTAGGCTGACAAGGTCAGCCTGGGTGAAGTGCGATTTGGTCGGGTCGAGGCCGTCGATATAGGCCTCGAACACATCTGAGCCAAGGCGGTCATTAATTTCGAGCTGGACGAAATGCCGACGCTTGGTGATTTTGACGACGGCTTCGATCAGGTCGGCGTTTTTGGCGTCCGGTTCAAGCACCAGCGCATGCGCAGGCAAGGTCGAGAAAGCAATCAGTGCAAGTAGGGCAATAGCAGTGCGCATAGGGTGTCCTGAACGGTGAATTTTTCGGTTAGAGTACGGCGTTACTAATCAGTTCCGCCTTTGATACTAGGTCGGACCCATGCCGGAGTAAAACTCAATCGTGATCGACGACGTCTCACCGCTCGCTTTTAATCAGCGGCTACTCGAATTCATTGATGCCTCGCCGACACCGTGGCACGCGGTCGATAACCTGGTTCAGGCCCTTGAGGGCGCTGGTTTCCAATCGATTCAGGCGACCGATACGCCGGCCCCCGGCAGCGCGGTCTATGTGCGTGCCGCCGGCGCCGTCGTCGCCGCGATCACCCCGGCGAATGCGATCGCCGGCTGGCGCTTGGTTGGGGCCCACACCGACAGCCCTAATCTACGCTTCAAGCCAAATGCGCTGTACCTACAGGATGGTTATCTGATGGCGTCCGTCGAGACCTATGGCGGCGTGCTGATGAACCCCTGGTTTGACCGCGAATTGGGTTTGGCGGGGCGGGCCGTCGTGGTCGATGCCAGCGGCGCCCGCGTAACGCGGTTGTTTGATTCGGAGCGGGCCGTGGCGATGGTACCGTCACTGGCGATTCACCTGGACCGCGAGGCCAATAAAGAGCGCACCGTGAATGCTGAACAGCACCTTAATTTGGTGTTGGGCCAGGGCGATGACGTGCCCACGTTAACCGAACTGTTAATGCCCTGGGGGCTGGAGCACGGCGATCGGGTGTTGGCGGCGGACGTGTGTGCCTACCCGGTCCAGCCATCGGACATTATTGGCCTCGCTGGCGAGTGGTTGCTGGCGCCGCGGCTGGATAATTTACTCAGCTGTTTCGCCGGCCTTCAGGCACTGTTGACGGCCTCCGAGACCGCCGGCGAAGTCGGCATGTTGCTGGTATGTAACGACCACGAAGAAATCGGCAGCCAGTCAACCGTCGGAGCCGACGGCCCGTTATTGGCGAAATGCCTGGATCACTGGGGCGGCGACTGGGAACGCGTGGTCGAGGACTCGATGATGGTATCCGCAGACAACGCCCACGGGCTGCATCCGAATTACATCGACAAACACTCACGCAACCAACAGGTCGTGCTCAATGCCGGTCCGGTATTAAAGGTCAATGCCAATCAGCGCTACGCCAGCGAGCCGGAAACGCTGGCTTGCATGGTGGCGCTGGGGGAGGCCCTGGACATACCGCTGCAACAGTTCGCCAACCGCGCTGACCTGGGCTGTGGCAGCACCATCGGCCCGATTACCGCCAGCAAACTGGGCGTGCGCACGCTGGACATCGGCGCGCCAACCTTTGCCATGCACTCGACGCGCGAGACCGCCGGCCACCGTGACCCTCAGTGGTTGGCCCAACTGTTGTGCGGTTTCTATCGTTTGCATGACTTAGGGCAAACCGACAGCGTCTAAAACTGTTAACTGGCGCGCGGGCAGACGCGCGGCGTGGGTCTAGTCTGAACAACCTTGTTCAGGAGAGAGTGTCATGCGCGTCTTGCTTCGTTCCCTCAGCCAGGAGTCGCTGCACGCGATCGCTGGTTTATTAACGCCGCTGGGTTGTGAGTGGACCATGGACGCCGAACTGGGCTGCGACTGGATGATGGTCGATGCCGCCGACCCCGCCGCCGCCGAACGCTGGATCAATGATTTTCGCATCGACCAGCCCTATGCCCGTCCCGTCGTCGCCTGGGTCGAGTCGACCCAACCGCGCTTGGCGCGTCACATGCTGGCGTTGGGTGCGGACATCTTAATGTGCGCCGACTCGTCGCCGTCGCTGTTACAAATTCAGCTGTTGGCGATGGATCGCATGAGCAGTGCCATGCGCGAACTCTACGACACCGGGCGCGACTTGCAGCACTTTGTGCTGCTGGACACCGAGTCTGGGCTGTTGAATCACCACGGTTTCAAAGCGGCGCTGTATAAACTGCACGGTCGCTCGCGACGTGACCGCCATTCGTTGTCTGTGATCCTGATCGAGTCCAATACCGGGCTACCGATGCCGTCCAACGACATGCTGTCGTGTATTTGCCGGCCGGGGGATGAGTTCGGGCGCTTGGCCGAGCGGTTGTATGGTGTTTTGTTGCCCGGCGAGGTCGACGCCGGGGCCGCGGTGGTCGCGCGCCGGCTGCTAAGTCTAGACGGTTGGGCCAAGCGCGTTGCGGTCGCGACCTGCCATGCCGACCATCCTATTAGCGCCTCTGAATTGATGGATATTGCGCACGAGGCCATGGCCATGGGGCGCCGTCGCAATGAACGTTTGATTCGGGTCGATGGCCGAAGTTTGATCGCCTAACCTTGCGCGCGGCGGTTGATGGCCCAATGATGGAGGAAGCTAAATAAGGATCCCGACATGAGTCACCTGCCTGCCGAACACCCTGCGGTCAAACCACCACGCGTTGGCGTACTGCTGGTCAACCTTGGCACCCCTGATGCCACCGATTACTGGTCCATGCGCCGCTACCTGTCGGAATTTCTGTCCGACCGCCGGGTCATCGAACTGAGCCCGTTGCTGTGGCAGCCGATTTTGCAGGGCATTATTTTGAGCCTGCGCCCGCAGAAATCCGGTAAAGCTTACGACAGCATTTGGAACCGTGAGCTGGACGAATCGCCGCTGCGCACAATTACCCGAAACCAGTCCGACGCCCTGGCGGCACACGCAGCCGCACACTGGCCGAACGTTCAGGTTGAATGGGCCATGCGTTACGGCAACCCCAGCATCGCCGTGGGCATGGATGCGTTGGCTGGGGGCGGTTGTGACCGGATCTTGGTGGTGCCGTTGTACCCCCAGTACAGTGCGGCGACCACGGCGACGGTCAATGACAAGGTCTTCGAGTGGCTGCAAAAACAGCGCTGGCAGCCGGCGGTGCGGACACTGCCGCAGTACCATGACCACCCCGCGTATGTGAACGCCATTGCCCAGAGCATCCGCGATCACGTCGCCGGCTTGGACTGGACGCCGGATTTGCTGATGACCAGTTTTCACGGCGTGCCCAAGGAGTACCTGGACAAAGGCGATCCGTACCACTGCTTCTGTGCCAAATCAGGCCGCCTTATCCGTGAGGCATTGGATTGGCCGGCTGATCAGTATCAACAGACCTTCCAATCGCGCTTTGGGCCCAAGGAATGGTTGCAACCCTACACCGATGTCAGCATTGAAGCGGCCGCCAAGCGTGGGGTCAAAAACATGCTGATTGCGGCCCCGGGGTTCAGTGCGGATTGTTTGGAAACCTTGGAAGAGTTGGCCATCGAAGGGGCTGAAATATTCAAGCATCACGGCGGCGAAAACTTTGCCTTTGTGCCTTGCTTGAACGATTCGGCGCTGGGCACCGCCATGATTAATCAGTTGGTCGGCGAAGAGCTGGCCGGCTGGGTTTAGCCGAACAACTTAGCGTTGGCCGCGCGCCAACAATACAGCGCCAAGTACGAACGGTAGGGTCGGGTGGCTTCGATTAAGGCGTCCGCACCGGCATCGCCGGCAAATCCGGCGGCGCCTTTTTTTAACGCCAAGTCGCCGGGCGACCACACATCCGGGTCGCGCGCATGAAACAGGCTAAACATTTCGACGGACCATGGCCCGATGCCCCAGTACGGCAACAGCTGCTCCAGGCGCACGGCCATCGGCTGCGTCGCCAGCCACGCCAGGTCCAGCTGACCGTCGCGCCCGGCACGCAGCAACTCCGTCAAGGTGCGCAGTTTTGCCCGCGACAGTCCGCACCCGTCGAGTTGCTCGGGCTGATCCAAAAAACAGTCAAATAGATCGCCAGCGGCCGCGCTTTGCACCTTCGACCAGATCGAGTGGGCTGCTGACGTGCTGACCTGCTGGCCAATCACGGTGCGGACGATCGCTTCCCACGGGTTCGCAACAAAGCGTTGTCCGAGGTCGACGGGACCGGACTGAACGATATATTCACGCAGGGTTTGATACGGCAACGACAGCAGGTGTGCGTAGGGATCGGACATAAAAAAGGGGCCTTTAATAAGGCCCCTGACTATAGCGTGGTTTTAGCGGCCCAGTTGGGTGCGTCCGACACGGTTGAGGAATTCCGCTTCGCGGCGCATGGCGCGCAGCGCTTCTTCGGTGGCCAGCAGCGAGTCCGACAGGCGCGCCAGGGCAACAAAGGGGAAAGCCAACCATGACAGCGCTTGCGCGGGGGTGGCGAGAGGGTTAAATGCGTTGTAGCGCTTGTGTGTGCTCATGCTGGGCTCCTTGTGTGTGCAGTAATGAGGTACCGGCGCAGTATAGGGCGACGGCAAAAACGCGAAAGCGATGAAATTTCCGCTATGCGATAGTTTTATTCACCTGACTTTGGCAGTGCATTCATGAGTGCTGGGCCGTGCTCGTTTAGCCATTTGCGCTGCACGCGCCAGTCGGGGCAGAGCGATTCAACCCAGCGCCAAAAGGCCTTGGAATGGTTCATTTCAAGCCGATGACAAACCTCGTGAATGGCCACATAGTCAGCAACGGCGGGCGGTGCCATCATCAGTCGCCAGTTAAATTTGAGTTCGCCATTGCGGCTGCAACTGCCCCAGCGCGCGCGGTAGTCGCGCACGCTCACCGCGCCAATAGTGACGCCCAGTTGAGCGCTCCAATGGGACGATCTTTCGTTGAAATAGGCTAAGGCGTAGGCGCGGTACTGATCGACCAGGCGTTGGCGAATCCAGGCATTGGGCTGGCGCACCGCAGGCCCCGGGCAGGCGCTGAACGGGCAGTCCGGTGTGCCTAACTGGACGCGCTGACCTCGCCAGTGCAACAGCATATGCGCATCGATGGCGGGCGGCGCCTGAAACGCATCGCGGCGTGCGCGCGCCCAACCGAGTTTGTGCTCGATTAGGCTCAGGATTTGATGCTGAGGCGTGCGCAGCGGGGCGCGCACGATGATCCGGTCGCGCTCGACTAGCAGACTCAGGGTTTTGCGCCGAGAGCGGCGCAGTTCAAGGTCGTCAGGCCAGGCCACGGCCTAAAAGCCGAGATGGGCCGTGATTTGATCGCTCCACGTGCCGATTAAGCGCGTGCGTTCGTCAAAGGCAATGCCTGGTTCGCCAGCATGGGCGACAAAGTGCTCGATCATGGCCGCGTAGTGATTGCCGTGCGAGGTCAATGTTTCGGTGCCGGCGTCGGTTTCCCAGGTGTTGATCGCAGGCCCCTCGGGATTGAACGGGCGCGGCATCGTTAAACGGCCGCTGTCGGTGACCAGATTCAGCGACTGTTGGCGAAAATGCTGGCTGGATACCGTGACCAGAGCTTCCAAGCCCTCGGCGAATTGTAGACGCACCACCACGCGTGTGGTCACGCCGTTGTCGACCTCGCAGCGGCCGTCAATGTCGATCAGGCGGCGCCCGCCAAAGCGATAGCAGGCGTATAGCCCATAACAGCCGATGTCCAGCCACACACCGCCGCCTAAATTGGCTTTGGAGCGGACATCATCACCGCGCCTCGGCCCGTAGGTAAACGAGGTCGTCAGTACGCGTTGGTCGCCCAGCGCCAGCGTTTCGATCTGTGACCACTGGGGATGGTGTTCAAGCATGAAGGCTTCATGCACGTGGCCGCCGGTCTTGGCTTGGGTTTGAATCAGTTGATCGCGCTGGTCTGCGTTCATGGCGATCGGTTTTTCGCACAACACCGGTTTGCCTGCGCCCATGGCTTCAATGCACAGCGGCACGTGCAATAGGTTTGGGGTCGCGATGTACAGCGCTTCGACCGCGGGGTCATCGATGCACCCGGTGTAGGTTCGGTGCAGGTTGCCGGCGAACCCGTCCGGGCGCGTGCCGGACAGGCTGCCGACCGCGACGATCGGGTGCCCCGCGTCCTCAAACGCCTGCGCGACTTGCTCGCGCACCAACTTGCCGTAACCCAAAACACCAAAGCGCATCTAGCGAATCCTTTCTCCGTTTGCGCCATCAAACGCGACACACTTGCTGGTGTCCAGTTGAATCGCCGTGGCCGGGCCGGCTTTTTGACCGGCTTCGGGCGACAGCCGAGCCAATAGCGTTTGGCCATTCCACTCGCCAATGGCCATGGTGTCAGCGCCCATTGGTTCGATCACATCAAAGTTCATGTGCGCGGCGATGCCGTCGCGGTTTTCAGGTTTTGGCTGGGTGATCATTTCCGGGCGAATCCCCAGCACCACTCGGGCCAGCCCGCTGGCAGCGATGCCGGGCGAGCAGGGCAGTGTCAGGCGATGGGTTTGGCCCCCGATTTCGACCTCAATGTCGCCCCCCTCACAGGTATCGACGTCGATAAAGTTCATCGGCGGCGAGCCCATGAAGCCGGCCACAAACTGGTTGGCCGGGTTGTCGTAAATTTCCGCCGGCGTCCCCAGCTGCTGCAAAATACCGTCTTTCATGACCGCGATACGGTCGGCCAGTGTCATGGCCTCGACCTGGTCGTGGGTCACATACACGATGGTGGTGCCCAGGCGCTTGTGCAGTTTTTTGATTTCGGTGCGCATCTCGACGCGCAGTTTGGCGTCTAAGTTCGATAACGGTTCGTCGAACAAAAACACTTCCGGTGAGCGCGCCAGCGCCCGACCCATGGCGACGCGTTGGCGCTGGCCGCCGGACAGTTGCGAGGGTTTACGGTCCAGTAAATGGTCGATTTGCAGCAGCGCAGCGACCTCAGCGACGACGCGCTCGCGTTCGACTTTGTCGACGCCGCGCATTTCCAGTCCGAACGAAATGTTGCGGCCGACCGTCATGGTGGGATACAGCGCGTAGGACTGGAACACCATGGCGATGTCACGGTCCTTGGGCGATATGTGGGTGACGTCACGGCCATCCATTTCGAGGGTGCCGGCCGTCACGCTTTCGAGCCCGGCGATCATGTTCATCAGGGTCGATTTACCGCAGCCGGACGGCCCGACCAGGATAATAAATTCGCCGTTTTGGACGTCGATATTGATGCCCTTGAGGACCTCGGTGTCGCCGAACGACTTGGTGACTTGGTTGATGCGTAAAGAACCCATGACTTACCCCTTAACCGCGCCGGCTGTTAGGCCGCGCACAAAATATTTACCCGCCAACACATAAATCACCAGTGTCGGCAGTGCTGCGATGATGGCGGCGGCCATATCGACGTTGTATTCCTTGCCGCCCATGGAGGTGTTCACCAGGTTATTAAGGGCGACGGTAATTGGCTGTGTACCGGGGCCGGAATAGACCACCCCAAACAAGAAGTCGTTCCAGATCTGGGTGAACTGCCAGATCAGCGTGACGGTGAAAATGGGCAATGAAATCGGCAGGAAAATATGCCGAAAAATCGCAAAGAACCCGGCCCCATCCAGTTGCGCCGCCTTGACCAGTTCACTGGGTACGCTGACGTAAAAGTTGCGGAAAAATAGGGTCGTAAAAGCCACCCCATAGATCACGTGAACCAGCACTAATCCGGTGACGGTGTTGGCCAGACCCAGGGTCGCCAGCAAGCGCGCCATCGGCAACAAAATGACTTGGAATGGGATAAAACACCCAAATAACAGGGCGCCGAACAGCATCTCGGAGCCGCGGAAGCGCCATTTAGCCAAGGCATAGCCATTGAGCGCGCCGACCACGGTCGAGATGATCACGGCCGGAACTACAATGCGTACGCTGTTCCAAAAGAACGGGGCCAGGCCTTGGCACTCGCTGCCGGTGCAGGCGCTGGACCAGGCCTTGCTCCAGGCATACAAGGTAGGGCTGTCGGGCAGCGCCAGCAGGTTGCCCTGGCGGATTTCTTCGATGTCTTTAAGCGACGTTGTCAGCATGACGTACAGCGGAACCAAGTAGATCGCCGCAAACACCAGCAAAATTGCGTAGATCAGCCCGCGTTGCCAGCTCATGGAAGTGTTAGTCACGGTTAGACCCTCGTAATTCGGAGTACAGGTAGGGCACCAAAATGGCCAGCACACCAAACAGCATGACCATGGCGCTGGCGGCACCGACGCCCATCTGGGCGCGGTTAAAGGCAAAGGTGTACATAAAGTTGGCCGGCAGATCGGACGAGTAGCCTGGGCCGCCGCCGGTCAGCGCCTGGACCAAGTCAAAACTCTTAATGGCGATGTGCGACAAGATCACCACAGCGCTGAAAAATGCCGGCCGTAAGATTGGTAAGATCACGTGCCAGTAGGCCTGGGTCGGTGACGCGCCATCGATGTGTGCGGCCTTAATCAGCGAGTCATCAATGCCGCGTAGACCGGCCAAGAACATTGCCATAACAAAGCCGCTGGACTGCCAGACGGCGGCAATCACGATGGTGTAGATCGCCATGTCCTGCTCGACCAGCCAGCGGAATTCGAAATCGGTAAACCCCATGTCGCGGACCAATTTTTCAAGGCCCAAGCCGGGGTTCAAAATCCATTTCCAGGCGGTACCGGTGACTACAAATGACACCGCCATGGGGTACAGGTAGATCGTGCGAATAGCGCCTTCGCCGCGAATCTTTTGATCCAGGAAAATAGCAAGCGCTAGGCCCAAGACCAGTGAAATCGCAATGAACAGCACGCCAAATACGACCAGGTTAGACATCGCGACGTCCCAGCGCGGGTTATTGAACAGTCGTTCGTACTGATCAAAGCCGGCAAAGTTCCACTGCGGCAGCATGCGGCTACTGGTGAAGGACAATGCGCCCGTCCACAAAATGAAGCCGTACATGCAAACCACCATGGCGAGTGTGGTCGGTGCGAGCACAATTTTGGGCAATAGCCGTTCGAGCGACCCCGAAGGTCTGCGTTGCGATGACATAGGAATTCCCGTGGGTTTAGAGTGGGGGCCCTAAGGCCCCCGGGGTGTTCAGACGAATTAACTCGTCTTACATGGCCGCTTTGATGGCGCTGACCAGTTGGCTGGCGCCGTCGTTAGCCGAGGTGTCGGAGTTGAAGTAGTTGGTCGCGACGTCGTAGATGGCGCCGGAGACTGCTTCTGAAACCGCCATGCCATGGGCAAAGCTGGGGACCAGTGAGCCGTTGGCTGAACTGGCGACGAAGGCATCCATTGAGTCATGTGCACAGCTGTCGAATTGATCGCGTGCCATGCCTAAACGAGCCGGGATCGAGCCCTTGTTCAGGTTGAAGACTTCTTGGAACTCGGTGCTCAGGATTTCTTTGGCCATGGCTTGCTGGGCGTCTTGTGCGCCGGCGTCGCTCTGGTTAAAGAAGGCAAACGAATCAACGTTGAAGGTGTACGCGCCCGAAGTGCCCGGTGCAGCGACACAGACGTAGTCGGTACCTGCTGATTTGCCGGCAACGCCGAATTCGCCTTTGGCCCAGTCACCCATGATCTGCATGCCGGCTTCGCCGTTGATGACCATTGATGTGGCGACGTTCCAGTCACGACCGGGGCTGTTCGAGTCGATGAACTGACGCAGCTCGCCGAAGACCTTGAAGACTTCCTCGGTGGTGGCGCTGTTCAACGCGTCCATGTCCAGCTCTACGAAGGCTTTTTGGTAGTAGTCAGCGCCGCCGACACCCAATACGACCGCTTCAAATACGGTCGCGTCCTGCCATGCCTGGCCGCCGTGTGCGAGGGCGATGAAGCCCGCGTCTTGCAGTTTCTTGGCTTGGACCATGAAGTCAGCCCAGGTCGTCGGGATGGTAGCACCGGCTTTCTTGAATACCTCTGGGTTAGCCCACAGCCAGTTGACGCGGTGAACGTTGACGGGTGCGGCGACGTATTTGCCGTCGTGCTTCATCACGTCGGATACCACGCCAGGCAGCAAGCCATCCCAGTTGTTAGCTTTAGCGACCGAGTCGATATCGGCCAAAAAGCCCAGCTCGCCCCATTCTTGGATGGACGGCCCTTTGATTTGTGCGGCAGTCGGCGGGTTGCCGGACACGGCGCGTGATTTCAGTACGGTCATGGCGTTTTCACCGCCACCACCGGCGACCGCAAAGTCTTTCCAGCTAACGCCGGATGCGGTCAAACGTTCTTTTAGGTAGGCAACACTTTTGGCTTCGCCGCCGCTGGTCCAGTAGTGAAGTACTTCAACTTCATTGGCGTGTGCGGGGCTCAGTGCTGCGGCAGATGCGGCCAAGATGGCGGCAAGTGTAGGCTTCAACTTCATGTGATCGTCCTCGTTATTATCGGTGTCAACTTTGACCTAGCCAGACTACGGAGCTGGGTGTGCCTCAACGTTTCGGTTTGTGTCAAAGTGTGACAGCGGCAGTAATAGTCTTACCACCAGCCCGCCGCCGGTCCGATCCGATAGCTCAATGGTGCCGCCGTGCTGCTGGACCAGGGACCGCACAATGCCCATGCCCAAGCCGACGTGGATCGTGCTGGGGCTATGCTGGGCGCGAAAGTAGGGATCGAATACTTTGGATTTGAGCGCGTCGGGAATGCCCGGCCCACGGTCCTTAAAGTTCAATTCGATGGCGCCGGCGGCAGGCCGTACGCTGACATCGATGCTGCGCCCGTAGTGGACTGCGTTATCGATCAGGTTGGAAAATACCCGTTCCAGCGCCAAGCGCCGCCCCTGAATAACCAGGGCGGGGTCGCAGATTAGGCTGCTGGGGACGCCGGCCACGGTGGCTGATTGCAGGCATTGGCTTAACAGCGATTTCAGCTCAACCGGTTCGGGGTTCTCGTGGATCGCCCCTTCTTTCATCATTTGCAGCGCACCCTTGACCATCACATCTAGGTTTCCTAAGTCCCGGATCAGGGGCTCGCCTTGCTCGGACGGCAGCATTTCCGCGCGCAAGCGTGCCCGTGTCAGGGGTGTTTTTAGGTCGTGCGAGATCGATGCGAACAGGCGTTCGCGGTCGGCGATAAATTTGTGGATGCGCAGCCCCATGACGTTGAACGCGCGAATTGTCGAGACCATCTCGCGGCTGCCTTGTTCGACGATCAGCGCCGGCGTTTGGCCGCGCCCAAGGGCATCGGCTTGGCGTGCTAACAGCCGTAGCGGACCGACAATCCAACGCACCAGCGCGGTGGTCAGCGCCAGCACTGTCAGCGACACCAAGGTCAAGCTCCACAGCCGCTCCGGGGTCAGCCACTGGCTGCCTTGGATGGCTTCTCCCACCGGCAGTACCGCCGCCACATAGATCCATTCGCCCGCGTTCAGCCGATGTTGAATGACGACTACCGGGCTTTGATCGCCGGGGTTGACCAGTGCAAAACGCTTCCACCGTAACGGCAGGTCAACCATCAGGTTGTTACCCGACAGGATTTTTAGTTGCTCAAAGGCAACCAACTGCAGGCTAAGGTCGTTGAGTGGTCCCGTTTGCGCTTGCAGTTGGGTCGCGATGACCTGTTTGGACAGCTCGGCGCGGTCGGTCGTAGGCAGCTGATTCAGGTCAATCAGTTGGCGGTTGACCGAGACGAAAAAACGCGTGCCCCCCATGTCGCGCAGTTGATCTAGCACGACGTGTCGGTACTGATCGGGCAGGCGGTTGAAAAACTGCAGGGTTTGGCCGACCCGGGCGCCCAGGTTTTCGGACACCTCGACCAGCCGTTTGCGTTCATCATTAGCTACCTGTCGAGCCCACAGGGCCGCGCCCAGCGTTTGCGCAATCAAAATGCCGACGAACAGTACAAGGCTCATGCGCGCGACAATCGAGCGCGGTAACCAGCGGTCGCGCAGGCGTCCCAGCGCGCTCATTGCGGCATGATCAGCGCGTAGCCTTGGCCGCGAACGGTGCGCACGCAGTTGTGGCCGGTCGCGTCCGTCAGTTTGGCCCTCAGGCGACTGACGGTGGTGTCAACGGTTCGGTCAAATGGGCCGGGTTTACGGTTGTGCAGCGCCAGCCCCAGGGTGTCGCGGTCGACCACGCCGGGTTTGTGGTCCCACAGCGTGACGAAGGCGGTGTACTCGGATCCTGTCAGTGCAACCGCGGCGCCGTTAAAGCGCACTTCGCGGGCGTGGCTGATATGGGCAAAGCCGCCGACTGGGATTTTCGGGACTGACCGGCGCAGTAATGCCCGAATTCGGGCCAGTAATTCACGCGGATTGAAGGGCTTGCCCATGTAGTCGTCGGCGCCGATTTCGAGCCCCAAAATGCGATCTACGTCGTCGCCGGCGGCGGTCAATATTAGGATTGGCAGATCATGGGTCGATCGAATTGCGCGGCACGCTTGCAGGCCATCCATGCCGGGCAAGCCGATGTCCAAAATCACGCAATCCGCGCCCTCTAAGCGGGTCGCCAACAGTGACTCGGCATCAGCGAAGGCGGTCACCTGTAGCTGGTTGCCGCTGAGGTAGCTGCTGAGTAGCTCGCAAATCTCTGGATCGTCGTCAACTAAAAATACCCGGTGCATCGCAAACCCTTCCTAGCGCGTTAGCTCGGAGCCTAATGACTGTGTCCGCCAAATCCAACGGTTTTATGCGCGGATGCCCCGGTTTGACCTAGCTCAAGGTGGGTTTGAAATTGGACGGTGGTCGGGTGCCCGCAGTCGCCCGTCGCGCCGAACGTACGGGTTGCCGGGGCCGGCCGTTTTGGGCCGCCGGGCCGACTTACATGGAGCGATCGCTATGGATCAAACGCACGTAGGGCTGCCGCGTTTAAATGAAGCTGCGCCAGACTTCGACGCTGACACCACATCCGGCCGCCGTACACTGGCTGACTATCAAGGAAAATGGTTGCTATTGTTTTCCCATCCGGCGGATTTTACGCCGGTCTGTACGACCGAATTCATGGCCTTTGCGCGGCTTAACGACGCGCAGTACCCGTGCAAAGATTTCTACTACTGCACCAAGGCGCTTTGATCGACAGGGCGTGCGCGATGTCGCGTCCGTACCAGCACCGTAACTGCAATCAGTGTCAGCGTGCCGCCCAGCAAAGTCCGGACTGAAAACGGCTCGCCCATAAATCCGACCGCCACCGCGATCGCCACCACCGGCTCGATTAAACAGTAGGTGGCCGAATCGGTGGCGCCGGTGACGGGCGACGCCAGCATGATCAGGGCGATCGGCACCAACCCGGCAAACAGTGCCAGCGCCAGACTCCACTGCCATTCGTATAGCGTGCTGGGCAATGTCCAGCCACTGCTCATGCCGATCACTAACACCGTGGCTGTGGCGCCGCCAGTCAACATCAGCAACGAAGCGGATTCCGCCAGCGGCGGCGCATAGTGCGACTTAAAGGTCAAAATAAAGGCGTAGCACGCAGCCGCCAACAGCGCCCACGCGATACCGATTGCGGACGCCTGTACGTCGCCAACATCAATCGCCAGCACCAACCCGGCGGTGGCGACTACCACTGAACCGATTTGGACCGGGCGCAGCGTGGCGCGCAGGCACAGGGCGGTGTAAACCGTGACAATCAGGGGGAAGCTGTAGAACAGCAGTACGGCCAGGCTGAAGCCGATCTGGTAGCCGGCTTGGTAGTAGCCAATGCCAGTCAGCGCGAAGGCCACCCCCATCAGCGCATGCTGCGCACAGGCCCAGGGTTGGAGGGACGGGCGGGTCAAACCGACCCAAACCAGCGCAGCCAAGGTCGGCACCGCAAACCGGATCAGCATCATGCCGTTCACATCGATCGCGGAGTCTTTGAGCATCAGCCCATAGATCGGCTGTAGGCCAAACAGCGCAGCGGCAAACACCACCCACAGGGCCGCGGTAAGGTAGGTCATGGTCGCCCTTCCAACACAGATGGCGAAGTGTAATCGCGGTTTGGTTTGATCCGTAGCGCCGTGTCGTTGTCGCGCAAATTTGCGTGAGCACAGGCCAGGGTTGCAGGGTCCGCTATTGACTTCACTGCGGTCGCCGCACAGTTTGATTCTCAGTCAACTGGGGGACGTCGGTGATGGTGTGGGATATTTGGGTGCGAATGGGTCACTGGTTGGTGGTGCTACTGATCGGTTTTCAGGTGTACTCGGGCGAGGACATGGCGCTGCGCGATCGGCACGCCTGGGCCGGTATCGCGCTGCTGGTGTGGGTGGTATTTCGCATCGGCTGGGGTTTTTGGGGTACGCGGCATGCGCGCTTTGCCGATTTTGTGGGCTCACCGCGGCGCATTATCGAGAGCTTTAAAAAACTGGGTCGGCGTCAGCACGAGGCCGTTCCCGGCCATACCCATGCCGGCGGCGCAGGCGTGATCGTATTGATGGCGCTGATCGCCTTGATGGCGGTGACCGGGTTGTTTGCGTCGGATGACCTGATGTTCGATGGCCCCCTCAGCCATTTCGTCGGATCGGCGAACTCATCGCTGATCACCCAAGTTCACCATATCACCAGCAAGGTCTTGATTCTGACGGTGCTGGGGCACGTGTTGGCAATCTTTTGGCATCAGCGACTGATGAAAGAACCCTTGATTCAGGGCATGATCCACGGGCGCAAAGCCGGCGGTCACGAGCGCTTTGGCACCGCGGTGCTGGTGCGCGGTGGTTTATGGTTACTGCTCGCAACGCTGGTGGTGGTCGCCGGTTTAATGCGTGTTGGGCAGTTTCAGTAAAGGGTGAATCGGATGATTAAAATTACGGTACTAGGGGCGCTGATGGTGTCGGCGGCGGCACTCGCCCACGATGGGGCCAGCGGCGTCGTCAAAGAGCGGATGGATCGCTTTGGCGCCAGTAAAGACAGCGCAAAAGCCATTCGCGGCGGGTTAAAGTCCGGTGATTTTGCACGTATCCAGACACACGCCCGTGCGCTCAATACCTGGGCGGCCGAGATGACCACTTATTTTCCCGAGGGCAGTAACCCGAGCCCCTCTGAGGCGCTGGACAGTGTGTGGACGGATTGGGCCGGATTTAGTGCCAAGGCCGGCGACTATGAAATGGCGACCGCGCGTTTACTCAGCGTCAGCCAAACATCCGACTCGGATGCCACGGCGGTGGCGTTTAAACAGGTCATGGTTAGCTGCAAGGGCTGCCATGACGACTACAAGGCAGACTAGCGCCGGCCATACCAGGCTAGGCGTCCAGGCGTCCGGGATGCCGGTGCGATTGGATTAACGCAGACGGCCTGAGTGCATGCAGTCAGGCCGAAAAGTAGTAACAGGGTGGGGGCAAAACGAAGATGGTAGCTATGGGTGGACTTGAACCACCGACCCCAGCATTATGAATGCTGTGCTCTAACCAGCTGAGCTACATAGCCATCGTGGGCGCGAATGATAGGCGCACCAAAACACCTTGTCAACGCTGTTTGGCGGGGAAATAGCGACCTTTTACGGTCGCCATTTCGGTCCATTTAGACGTTGAAGCGGAAGTGCACTACGTCACCGTCTTTTAGGATGTAATCCTTGCCTTCCAAGCGCCATTTTCCGGCCTCTTTGGCGCCGGCTTCACCACCCAAACTGACGAAGTCGTCGTAGGCGATGACTTCGGCGCGGATGAAGCCTTTCTCGAAGTCAGTGTGAATAACACCGGCACCCTGGGGCGCGGTGGCGCCTTTCTTGACCGTCCAGGCGCGTACTTCTTTGACGCCGGCGGTGAAGTAGGTGTGCAGGCCTAGCAACTCATAACCTGCGCGAATGACGCGGTCCAGGCCCGGCTCTGCCATGCCCAGATCGGCCAGGAACTCTTGGCGCTCGTCGTCGTCCAATTCGGCGATTTCGGATTCCAGCTTGTTGCAGATCGCCACCACGGTGGCGTTTTCGGTGGCCGCCAGCGCGTTCAGTGCATCCAGGTGGGGGTTGCCTTCAAACCCGTCTTCGCTGACGTTGGCAATGTATAGGGTCGGCTTTGACGTCAGCAGTTGCAGTGACTTCAAGTGGCGCAGTTCTTCGTCGCTGTAGTCCAGCGCACGAACCGGTTTGGCTTCGTTCAAAATCGGCAGCAGGCGCTCGCACAGTGCAACCTGGGCCTTGGCTTCGACGTCACCGCCTTTGGCGGCACGGGTCTGGCGATTGTGGACGCGCTCAACCGTGTCTAAGTCAGCCAGGGCCAGCTCGGTGTTGATAATTTCGATGTCCGCCAGTGGGTCGACTTTGTTGGCAACGTGAATCACGTTGTCGTCGTCAAAGCAGCGTACGACGTGGGCAATGGCGTCCGTTTCGCGGATATTGGCGAGGAATTTATTGCCCAGACCTTCGCCTTTGCTGGCGCCGGCGACCAGGCCTGCGATATCAACAAATTCCATGGTCGTGGCAATGGTTTTTTCCGGCTTAACAATCGCCGCCAGCTTGTCTTGGCGCGGATCGGGTACCGGGACCACACCGGCGTTCGGCTCGATCGTGCAAAAGGGGAAGTTTTCGGCGTCGATGCCGGCCTTGGTCAAGGCGTTGAAAAGTGTTGATTTGCCAACGTTAGGTAGGCCGACGATGCCGCACTTAAAACCCATGGAAACTCCTGTTTACGGCCGGTAGCCGTTAATTTGGTTGGTGGCGCGTCCAAAGTCCGCGTCCAAAATAAGGGGCAGCGCCCGCAGCGCCTCATCAATCGCGCCGTCGATCAATTGGCGGTCGCCGATCGAGGGGGCCTTTAATACATAGTCAGCCACCGCTTTGGCGTCACCGGGGTGACCGATGCCAATGCGCAGGCGGTGGTAGTTGGGCGACCCCAGGTGTGCGTGGATGTCGCGCAGGCCATTATGGCCGCCATGGCCGCCGCCGGTCTTGAATTTCATGCTGCCGGCGGGCAAGTCCAGCTCATCGTGGACCACGATGATTTGTTCAGGCGGCAATTTATAAAATTTGGCCAGGGCACCAACGCTTTGGCCCGATCGGTTCATAAAGGTGCCCGGCATCACCAGCAGTTGCTGGCATCCGTGGATTGTCGCTTTGCAATAACTGCCGTGAAATTTGGCTTCATTGCGAAACGTCAGCCCCTCGCGCTTTGCGAGTGCGTCTAAAAACCAAAACCCGGCGTTGTGCCGGGTTTGGTCGTAGCGTGAGCCTGGATTTCCCAGGCCCGCTATCAAGAAGGTCGACGCCAAGAGTGGATTACTCTTCGCTTTCGCCGTCTTCGTCAGCAGCGGCGCCGCTCGGCTTGTTAACACCGACCACGGGCTGGTCGTGGTCCGCGCCCAGTGCCAGCTGAGTTGAGATAACGCCAGCAGGCAATACCAAGTCAGACAGGTGCAAGGTGGTGCCCGCTTCGACGTCAATCATGTCGACTTCGATGTACTCAGGCAGATCGCCAGGCAAGCAACGGACTTCAACGTCTGATGCGTCGTGGTGGATCTTGCCGGACTGCATCTTAACGCCGACACAGGTTTCTTCGTTGATGAAGTGCAGCGGCACGTGGACAACGATTTCAACCTTCATGTCGATGCGCATAAAGTCAGCGTGCAAAATCACCGGACGAGCCGGGTGGCGTTGCAGGTCCTTCAAAATCACGCTTTCGCTGGCGCCGTCGATGCTCAAGTCGATGACCGATGCGTAGAAGGCTTCGTCTTCGAGCAGCTTGCTCAGCTCGTTGTGCTTGAGGCTGAGCTGAGCGGGTTCGCCCTGTCCACCGTAAACAATTGCCGGCACCAAATCTTCCAGACGGCGCAGGCGGCGGCTCGAACCTTTCCCTGTTACGTCACGGTTGGTGGCATTCAAAACAAAATTTGCCATGTCTATGTTCCTATTAAAGGTAAGTGTAGTGGCGACAACCTCGACCAGTTATCGCCGTTTATCCCCCGGGAGGTTCCGTTAGCGGAACATCGCCGAGATGGATTCTTCGTTGCTGACGCGGCGCATCGCCTCGCCAATCAGTTCTGAGATGCTGATCACGCGGACCACACCACAATCCAGCATTTCAGGCTGGAGCGGGATGGTATCAGTGACGACCAGTTCGTCAAGCTCGCTGTTGGACAGGTTTTCCAACGCTTTGCCGCTTAATACCGGGTGCGTGCAGTAGGCGATGACTTTGAGGGCGCCTTTTTCTTTCAGTGCTTTTGCTGCGTTGCACAGGGTGCCGGCGGTGTCGACGATGTCGTCAACGATGATGCAGGTACGACCGGCAACGTCACCAATGATGTTCATGACTTCGGCTTGGTTGGCCTTGGGGCGGCGCTTATCGATGATCGCAAGGTCCGCATCGTCCAGCTGTTTGGCAATGGCGCGGGCACGCACGACACCGCCGATGTCCGGGGACACCACCAGCAAGTTTTCGTAACGCGACTGGGTAATGTCGTCCAGCAGCACCGGCGTTGCATAAATGTTGTCAACGGCGACGTCAAAGAAGCCTTGGATCTGGTCGGCGTGCAGGTCGACCGTCATGACGCGGTCAACGCCGACGCTGACCATCATGTCCGCGACCACTTTGGCCGTGATCGCGACACGGGCGCTGCGCGGGCGTCGGTCCTGGCGGGCGTAGCCGAAGTACGGGACGACGGCGGTGATGCGCGAGGCACTGGCGCGGCGCAGTGCGTCAGTAATGACCACCAGCTCCATCAGGTTGTCGTTGGTCGGACGGCAGGTCGGTTGGATGATGAAGACGTCTTTGCCGCGAACGTTTTCGGCGATGTCGACGGCGATTTCGCCATCGCTAAATTTGCCGACTTCAGCCGCGCCCAGCGGGATGCCCAGGTACTCCGAGATATCGCTTGCCAGCTTCGGGTTTGCGTTACCCGAAAAAATCATCATTTGCGCCATGTCCGTTCTCCGTGGGGCCGATTCCAAGGGCGCAAATTCTACAGACTTTTGCGGCCAAAAACATACCCAATATTTTGATCGGATCAGCGGTTGTGGCGATTGCGCTTTGCTATCCTAGGCGAATTGATTAGGGAGTAAGTTATGCAATCACTGGCGCGCATTGCGTTGGTCGTATCGGACTACGATGAGGCCTTGGATTATTATGTGGGAACGCTGGGCTTCGATGCCACCGAAGACTCAGAAGTTAGCGCGGAAAAACGTTGGGTCGTGGTGACACCGCCCGGTTCGGAATGTTCGTTGCTGCTGGCCAAGGCCAAGGGCGCTGATCAAAAGGCGGCGATTGGCAATCAATCCGGCGGTCGCGTGTTTTTGTTTTTGCACACGGATAATTTTGACGGCGATTACGCCCGCTACACCGAGGCCGGGGTCGACTTTATCGAGGATCCGCGCCAGGAAGCTTACGGCAAGGTGGTGGTGTTTCGCGATCTGTACGGGAATTTGTGGGACTTGATCGGCCGTAGCTGATAGTCCAGCAGGCATAAAAAAGCCCGGTAAAACCGGGCTTTTTTGTTGTTTGGCTGGGGTGGAAGGATTCGAACCTTCGAATGGCGATACCAAAAACCGCTGCCTTAACCACTTGGCCACACCCCAATGGTTCACAGTGTAAATCAGCTTTTGATGGCTGACGAGTACTCTGTGGTGCTGACGTCTTGGAACTGTGTTCCATCCGGCAGCGCTGCTTTGACTTGGTCGAATTGATCCGGGTCATGGATCTCGACAAATACCGTTCCGCCGGTGCCTGACAATGAAGGCTGAAAGGGCGCTAGGGCCACGAACAGCCGCTCAACTTCAGGGAAGAGGCGGCGACAGACCGGTTCACAATCGTTGTGTCCGTGCCCGTCCAAAGCGGCGCGAATCGTAATGGGGTCGCTGGTGCGAGTCAAGCCCTTGTCTTGGAAAATCTTTGCAGTGGGTACATCGGTCCCGCTGAAGCACAGTAAAAGGCGCCGCCTCGGCCACGCCATCGGGGTCAGCCTTTCGCCGACGCCGCGGCCGATGGCCCCGCGCCCGGTCAAAAAGACCGGCACGTCGGCGCCCAGTTTCAAGCCGATGGCGGACAGCGCTTCATCGCTGGTGGCCAAAGCCCAGGCGTCCCGTAGCAGCAATAACGCACTCGCCGCGTCGCTACTGCCACCGCCCAGTCCCGCGCCCTGTGGGGTGCGTTTGTCGATGCGCAGGTGGCCGCGCGGCACAATCCCGGCGTCCAGTGCGAGGGCGCGAGCGGCCTGGGTGACCAAGTTGGCCTCCATGGCCAGTCCGTCGATGCCATCCACCGTAAAGGCCACATCGGCGTTGAAGTGGATCCGGTCGCCCCAGTCCAGTAGCTCAAATCCGACTTGCAGGTCGTGATAACCGTCGTCGCGGCGCCCCAGCACATGTAGCAGTGGGTTGACCTTGGCCGGCGCATCAATCTGGCATTCAAACCCGTGGGCGGCTGACGGCCTCAGCCGTGGGCTTACTGCCATGTTTTTGCGACCAGCCGCAGTTCGGTGTCGCCACGCGTTAGGCGCATGAGTCGGGGTACGCCGTCGGCCGTGTATTTCAGCCACTCAAGGCGCCAACCATTAAGGTTGAAGCCGCCATCGCGCGCGCTCGCCCCTAATGGCACGCGGCCCCATATCCAGTCCCGTGCGGATGCGAGTGGCGCGGCCACGCCGAGCGCGGTTTCGACCAGCGCATCGATGTCCGCAGCCGCTAGCGCATCACCATCCGTGGGTTGCCAGCGCGCGCCGCGGGGGCCGCTGCTGAGTTCGCCGACTGCGGTGCCGGTTGGGCCGAACAATATCCAGCTTTGGCGGGCGCCAGCGCTGCGGTAGGTGAAGCCCCCAGCGTCGCGGCGTCCGTCGTGAGTCAGGCTGACGCGCCCGGTGATTTGGGCGTCATTTGGGCCGGTCAGGGGGGCGCCGGGTTGCACCGCGCAGCCGCCGATAGCCGTAGCCAGCACCACTAAAAAAAGGCGCATCATGGCGATTGGCTGCCAATCAATCGGTCGAGTGTTTCTATTAGCACCGGGTTGTCGGCGTCGTGCGTCTGGGCATCACGCCAGGTCGCGCGCGCTTGGTCTTGCAGGCCCATTGCAAACTGAACCTCGCCGAGGTGCGCGCCAATTTCGGCATCCTTAAGCAATGCCAGCGCGCGTTCGAGCCACTGCGCAGCTGTTGCCAGATTGCCGAGTCGGTATTCGACCCAGCCCATGGAATCCAGTATCGCCGGATCGTCTGGGCGAATGGCAAGGGCGCGGCCAATCAGGCTGAGGGCCTGTTCTAACTTGAGGTTGGCATCGGCATAGGTGTAGCCGAGTGCATTCAGCGCCGAAGCGTCGTCCGGGTCCAGCGCCAAGGTTTTGTTGAGGTCCGCTTCGATGCCGGCCAAGTCATCGCCGTCGCGCATCATGGCCCGCCCATATAGCAACTCGGTGTCGTCTGGTGAGCGCTCGATTGCACCGTCCAATACCTGCAAAGCGGCGGCCTTGTCACCGCTGTCCGCGATAATCTGGGCGCGGCTCAGTGTCAGCGCAGCGGCCAAGTCGGGGCGCACGGCGCGGGCCTCATCAAACCATGCCGCGATGGCCTGGGGTGTCTGTGCAATGGCGGCCTCGGCGAAACGAAAGCGTGCACTCAAAAAACTGTCGCCTCGAACCTGGCTCAAATGCCCGCGGGCATCGCCCAGTCGGCCTTGGCGAATGGCGACGGTTCCTAGCAGCAACAGCGCATCATCGCGGTAGTCGACTTGGTCGATAATTTCTTGGGCGCGCTGTTCGGCCAAGTCCAGTTGCTCCAGCTCCATCGCCAGCATGGCTTGGGATAGCCGGTAGGGCGCCGGGTCGTCGGCCAGTGCAATCAGGTCATCAAACAGGCCGATGGCGCTGGCGTAGTCCGTTTCGCCGACCAGTAACTGGGCCAGGGTTTGGGTCAGTCCCAGGTTGTCTGGGTGGTAGCGCCGGGCTTGGCGCAGGGCGCTGATGGCGGCCTCGATGTCACCGGTTTGTTGGGACAGTCGCGCCAGTTCGGACAGAGCGCCTAAGTCTTTGGGGTGGCGTGTCGCCAGCGCTTTGATGACCGTCAGTGCGGCGCGTGGGCCAGTTGCCTGCTCGATGGCATGGGCGCGCACGATCTCGATGGCCAGCCCGTTGCCGTCATCGTCGCCTAGGGCATCGGTCAGCTGCTGCGCCAGTGCTGGCTTGTCATTGATCAGGTCGCGCACAAAGCCTAGCGGCTGGTCAGCGCGCAGCAATGCCGCCGCATGCAGCGCGCCGGCAGCCCGTGCGGCGTTGCCGTCGGTCAGGTAAGCGCGCGCCACGAGGGCCTGGGCTTCGAACGACTCAGGCTCGGCGTCGGCAAAGGCGATCGCTGAACGCAGCGCATTGGCCGGGCCTGCCTGAGTGCCGACCCGTGCGGCGCGCCGGATCAAGGCGCGATCCCCGGTGGCTTGTGCTTGGCGGTGCAAAAAGTCGAAGGCAACGGCAGGCTGGCCTTGGTTCAAAGCAATTTCGGCGCTTAGCAGATCGCCCAAAGTGCCGGGCGCCATCGGCGTCACCGGGGCGGCTTGGGGGTGTGGCGGCGCCGCGATGTCGCCGGTCAGCGACGCGCAGCCGCTGCTTAGCAGGACAAACAGTGGGATCCATTTCATTGGCTCACTATGCCAGTGACTGCGTAATCGCTCCAGCGTGTTAAAGTGCGCGACAACAACGTTTTCATCACAGGCCAGATTTTTGTGACCCTATTAGCGATTGGATTGAACCACGACACCGCGCCGGTTGATTTGCGCGAGCGTTTGGCCGTCTCCGAATCGGAAATTCCGGGCCAATTAGCGCAAATCAAGGCCGCTACCGGTGCCAGTGAGTCACTCATTCTAAGCACCTGTAACCGCACGGAAGTGGTGATCCAAGGCGAACACACCGATGAAACCGCGATGTTGCATTGGTTGGCCAAGCGTGCGGATCTGGATCCGGCCCAGCTCAGTGCCCACATATATCGTTACCACGATGCGGATGCAGCACGTCACTTGATGCGCGTGGCGGCGGGTTTGGATTCGCTGGTCTTGGGCGAACCACAAATTTTTGGCCAGCTCAAAACCGCTATGGCCGTGGCCAAAGCCAATGGCCACCTTGGTTCGTCCATGCATCATCTGCTGCAGCACGTGTTTGGCGCGGCGAAAAAAGTGCGCACCCAAACTGATGTTGGCAAAGAGCCAGTGTCCGTGGCCTTCGCGGCGGTGCGCTTGGCCGAGCGTGTGTTCGACAGCCTTGAGGACTGCAATGCGGTGTTGTTGGGCGCCGGTGAAACCTGCGCGTTGGTCGGCCGACACCTGCGCCAGCGCGGCATTGGCGAATTGCGACTGGTTAACCGCTCGATGGGGCGTTGCCGCGAAGTGGCCGCGGAATTGAATGCTCAGGCCTTGCCCTTGAATCAACTGGGCGACGCCTTGGTGCATGCGGACCTGCTGGTGTGTTCAACCGCGGCGCCGCTGCCATTGGTCGGCAAGGGCATGGTGGAGCGAGCGCTAAAGGCGCGCCGGCGCCGTCCGATCATGATTGTCGATGTGGCGGTGCCGCGCGATGTCGAGCCGGAAGTAGACGAGCTGGCTGACGTTTACCTTTACAGCGTTGACGACCTGCGTGAAGTGATTGATAAAGGCCGAGCCAAACGCGCCGAAGCCGGCAGCCGTGCGGAATTGATTATCGAGGCCGAAATTGAAAGTCTGGCTCGCGATCAGGCGGTGCGTGATGCGGGGCGGCATGTAGCCCAGCTGCGCCAACGTGGCGCCAGCCAAGCCGAAGTCGCCTTGACTAAAAGCCTGTCGCGGCTGCGCAAAGGCGAGTCGCCGGAGTTGGTGCTGGCGCGGATGGCGCATGAATTGACCCAAAAATTGCTGCACGAGCCGTCCCTCGGGCTGCGCGATGCCGCCACCCACCCCGAGCAACTGGCGCAGGCCTTAAAGGTGCTTGGGCTTGATAAGGATGATAGGGATTGAACCCCGGAATTGAACGCCGCCTGGAAGGGCTGTTAGACCGTTTTGAAGAAGTCCAAGCCTTGATGTCCGATGCACAGGTGATGAGCGACCCCTCAAAATTCGCCACCCTGGGGCGCGAATACTCTGAGTTGGAAGGGCCCGTTGGCGTCTATCAGCGCTGGCGATCGGTCGTCGACGACTTGGAGCAAGCCCAGGCGTGGTTGAGTGATGAGGACCCGGACTTAAAGGCCATGGCGAGCGAGGAGCTGCCGGGTTTGAAGTCCCAGGTGGCGGCCTTGGAGGACGACCTGACCCGTGCCCTCTTGCCCAAAGATCCGGACGATCACAAGGACATTTACTTGGAAATTCGGGCCGGGACCGGGGGCGATGAAGCCGCTCTGTTTTCGGGCGATTTGTTCCGCATGTACGCACGCTACGCCGAAAGTCAGCGCTGGAAGCTGCAAATTATGAGTGAATCGAGCGGTGAAATGGGCGGCTATCGCGAAGTGGTCGCCAAGATCTCCGGCCAGGATGTCTATGCCCGCTTGAAATTCGAATCCGGCGCACATCGCGTTCAGCGTGTGCCGGCGACCGAAAGTCAGGGGCGTATTCACACCTCGGCCTGTACGGTGGCGGTGTTACCCGACGCCGGCGAGGTCGACGAGGTGTCCTTTAGCAAGGATGAGCTGCGCATTGATACTTTCCGTTCATCCGGCGCCGGCGGCCAGCACGTCAACACCACGGACTCGGCGATTCGCATTACCCACCTGCCAACAGGGGTCGTGGTTGAGTGCCAGGACGAGCGTTCGCAGCACAAGAACAAGGCCAAGGCGCTCTCAGTGTTGCAAAGCCGATTGAATCAGGCGGCCAAGGATTCGGTCCACGCCGAGCAATCCGCGGCGCGCAAAAGTTTGGTCGGCTCGGGCGATCGTAGTGAGCGAATCCGAACCTATAACTTTCCCCAAGGTCGCGTCAGCGACCATCGCGTCAACGTCACGCTGTATAAGCTTGCTGAGGTCATGGAAGGCGACTTGGATCCGTTGTTGGACCCGCTGTTGAGCGAGTATCAGGCCGAACAGCTGGCCAGTCTGTCCGGCGAATGACCTTAGGTCAGGCGCTGGCAACGGCACAGTCAGCCCTTTCTGGGCTGGCCGATCCGCGTATGGAAGCGCGTTGGCTGGTGATGGCGGTGGCCGGTGTTGACCAGGTCAGTTTGATGATTCACCCGGAGCGCGAATTGTCGCAGGCCGCATTTGAGGCGGCGCTGGCACGTCGCGTCGCCGGCGAGTCGCTGGCGGTGATTAGCGGTCGTGCTGACTTTTTGGACGCCACCTTTGCGGTTGGGCCAGGCGTATTGGTACCGCGCCCGGACAGTGAAACCTTCGCCCAAATCACATTGGGGCCCGGTCCGATTCTGGACCTGGGGACCGGTTCGGGTGCGCTCGCCACGGTGCTGAAACAGCAACACCCCGATACCATGGTGCTGGCGCTGGAGCGCTCGTGCCAGGCCTTATCCTATGCGCGGCGCAACCTGGGTGGCCGCGGCGTCAGCCTGGTCCGCGGCTCGTGGCTCGACGCGATCGCCCCGAACTGTATCGGCACACTGGTGGCCAACCCTCCCTATATCGACGCTGGCGAACCGGAATTGCGTGGCGACGGGGTTTGTTTTGAGCCGCTCGAGGCCTTGGTCGCGGCGGATCGTGGCATGGCAGATTTACAGGCGATTATTGCCGCCGCCCCTGCGCGTTTGCTAAGCGGTGGTTGGATTTGGCTCGAACACGGGTATCAGCAAGCGGATTCGGTGGCCGATGCCCTGAGCGCGGCCGGGTTTGGCCGGGTTCGGCACTTGACGGATGTTGGCGGTCATCGCCGCATCACCGGAGGGCAGCTATGAATGACCACCAGTTAAACCAGTTCAGCCGCCAGATTTTGTTAGACGGCTGGGGCATCGAGGCCCAGCAACGCGTCATCAATAGCCGTGTACTGATCGTCGGTGCCGGCGGCCTTGGGCACGGGCTGTCTCAGCATCTGGTGCGTGCCGGTGTCAGCATCACGCTGGTCGATCCGGATCGGGTCGACCTAAGTAACCTCAGTCGTCAGTGGTTCAGCGCCGATGATGTCGGTCGCCCGAAAGTCGAGGCGGCGGCACGCTTGTTGTCCGGTTTGGGGTCGGTCGACGCACAGGTGCTGGCGTTTGACGACAACAATGCGGGTCGGTTTAGCGATCATGACCTGTGGATCGACGCCAGTGATAACTTGGCGACGCGCTTGTGCATGCACCATGCGGCGCGCCGTCACCGGCTGCCCTGGATCATGGGCACGGCGCTGATGTGGTCGGGTCAATGTGCGGCATTCGCGCCGGGCGCGCCGTGCTTCGAATGTGTCTTTGGGCATATCCGTGAGCCGGCCCAGCAGTGCGACACCAGTGGTGTGCTGGGCCCGGTGGTCAATCAGGTCGCGACCACTCAGGCACTGTGGGCGTTGAGCTACCTAGGTGCGGTCGCGGCGCTGCCGGTCGGGCGACTGCGGCGCTGGGATGGTCCCCACGGAGATGTGATGGACCTCTCATTTACGCACCGGGAACACTGTGATTGCCGGTCAAGTGCCCACAACCCCTGAGAATTGGTCTTTAATTAGACAGCAAATTCACAGATGCAGGGACCTGCCATGCGATTGCTTGGATGCTTTCTATTGTTGGCTGCGGTTGGCGCCGCCGCCGTTTAAATCGCCTCGACGTCGACCGGGTAACCGGCTTCGGCCCACAGGCGTAACCCACCATCGACGCTGATGGCTCGGGTGTAACCCATTTGCTGAATGGCGTCGGCCGCCAGCGCGCTGCGAAACCCGCCGCCGCACACCAGCAACAGCTCTTGGTGTTTGTCCGGAAAGTGCGCTTCGATATCCCGCTCAATGACCCCTTTACCTAAATGCACTGACCCGGGAATCCGCTTGGCGGCGAATTCCAGGTCTTCGCGCACATCGATAATGACCAGGGGTTCGCCATTGTCGACGCGCGCTTTTACGGCGTGGACGTCGGTTTCTTGAATGCGAGCGCGGCTGCGCTCGACGATAGCCAGAAATTCAGGACTGTGTTGCATCATTCACCCTTAAGCTTTTCGCGTAGAATTTTATTGACCGCCTGTGGGTTGGCTTTGCCACCACTGGCTTTCATGACTTGACCGACAAAAAAGCCGACCATTTTACCTTGCTTGTCCGGCTCCGCGGCGCGATAACCCTCGACTTGGCCGGGGTTGGCGGCGATGACCTGGTCGACCACGGCTTCGATGGCGCCTGTGTCGGTGACCTGTTTTAGGCCCAATCGGTCGATCAGCGCGTCGACCTCAGCGTCATCGCTTAGCATCGCTTCCCAGACGCTTTTGGCGCCTTTGCTGTTCAATGTTTGGTCGTCGATGCGTTTGACCAGTGCTGCCAACCGCGGCGGTTGTACCGGGCACTGGCTCAAGGGCGAGTCGGATTCGTTGAGCCAGGCGCTGACCGCCGCCATCACCCAGTTCGCTGTGAGCTTGCCGTTGGCGCCGGCCGCTGCCGCGCTCTCAAAGTAGTCCGCCATGTCGCCTTCAGCGGTTAGCACGCGGGCGTCGTAGTCGGTGACCTGGTAGTCATCCACCAGACGCTGGGCGCGTGCCTCGGGCAGTTCCGGTAGGCGCGCACGAATGCTGTCCAGGTAGTCCTGGGTCAGCACCACGGGTAACAGGTCCGGGCAGGGGAAGTAGCGGTAATCGTTGGCTTCCTCTTTTGAACGCATGGAGCGTGTTTCGTCCTTGTCCGGATCGTACAGGCGAGTTTCCTGGACCACGGTGCCGCCGTCTTCGATCAATTCGATCTGGCGTTCGATTTCGTGGTTGATGGCCTTCTCGACAAACTTAAAGCTGTTGATGTTTTTGACTTCAACGCGCGTGCCGAATTCGGCTTGGCCTTTGGGCCGCACGCTGACGTTGGCGTCACAGCGGAATGATCCCTCGGCCATGTTGCCGTCGCAGATCCCAAGGGCGCGCACAATGCCATGGATCTTTTTCAGGTAGGCGACCGCTTCGCGGGCATTGCGCAGGTCCGGCTCCGAAACAATCTCGATCAGCGGGGTGCCGGCGCGGTTCAAATCGATTCCGGTCATGCCGTCGAAGTCCTCGTGCAGGCTCTTGCCAGCGTCTTCTTCGAGGTGGGCGCGGGTGACGCCGATGCGGCGGACGTCTTGGCCTTCCAGCTGAATGTCGATGTGCCCATGCTCAACGATCGGATGGAACAGCTGGGTGGTCTGGTAGCCCTTGGGCAAGTCCGGGTAGAAATAGTTTTTACGGTCAAAGGTGCTGCGCGTTTGGACCACGGCATCAATCGCCATGCCAAACATGGCGGCGTACTCAAATGCACGCTCGTTGGGGACCGGCAAGGTGCCCGGCAGCCCCAAGTCCAGCATGTTGGCTTGGGTGTTCGGTTCGGCCCCGTAGCGGGTCGATGAGCCAGAAAAAATCTTCGAGTCGGTGGCCAGCTGCGTGTGTATTTCCAGGCCAATAACGGTTTCCCAAATCATGCCGCGCCCTCCGTCAGCATAGGCGCACGCTGTTGGTGCCAGTCCGTGTTTAGCTGGTATTGGTGCGCCAGTTGCAGCATCCGGGCCTCGTCAAAATGTTGCCCGAGTATCTGTAGGCCGACGGGCAAACCGTCGACCAGGCCGCACGGGATCGAAAGGCCGGGCAAGCCCGCCAAGTTGGCCGAGATGGTGTAGACGTCTTGCAGGTACATGTCCGCCGGGTCATCGGATTTTTCGCCGATTTTAAACGCCGGTGTCGGTGTGGTCGGGCCGGCAATCACGTCGACCGTTTCGAATGCGCGCATAAAATCGTTTTTAATCAGGCGCCGAATTTGCTGGGCCTTGACGTAGTAGGCGTCAAAGAAGCTGGCACTGAGGGCGTAGGTGCCGACCAAAATACGACGCTGGACTTCGAGGCCGAAACCTTCGGAGCGCGAGCGTCGGTATAGGTCTTGCAAGTTGGCCGGGTGGTCGCAGCGGTGGCCGTAGCGGACGCCATCAAAGCGCGACAGGTTGGCACTGGCCTCGGCCGGCGCGATGACGTAGTAGGCCGCTAGTGAGTGGGCTAGGTTCGGCAGCTCAACCGGCACCAAGACCGCGCCGCGCTGCTCCAGCGTCGCCAGTGCGTCGCGTGTGGCTTGGGCGACTTGGTCGTCCAGTTGCTGGCTAAAGAACTGTTCGGGCACGCCAATGCGCAGGCCTTGGACGTCATTGTTGAGCAGGCGCGTAAAGTCTTCAGGACCCTCGTGCGCACTGGTCGAATCTTTGGGGTCGTGGCTGACCATGGTGCTGAGCATCAGCGCCAGGTCCTCCGCAGTCTGGGCAATCGGGCCGGCCTGGTCCAACGAAGACGCGTAGGCGACCATGCCAAAGCGCGAGCAGCGGCCGTAGGTGGGCTTGATTCCGCTGGTACCGGTAAATGCGGCCGGCTGGCGGATTGAGCCGCCGGTATCAGTGGCGGTCGCAGCGGCGACCATCGAGGCGGCTACGGCGGCCGCTGATCCACCGGACGAACCGCCCGGTACACGGCGTTCGCCCCAGGGGTTAACGGCCGGGCCGTAGTAGGAATTCTCGTTTGACGAACCCATGGCGAATTCGTCCATGTTGGTCTTGCCGAGGCTGACCGCACCGGCCTCGGTTAGATTCTCGACCACGGTGGCGTTGTAGGGCGCGATAAAGTTATCGAGCATTTTCGAGCCGCAGCTGGTGCGCAGGCCTTGGGTGCAGAACAAATCTTTGTGCGCGATCGGAACGCCCAGTAGCGGCGCGCGTTGGCCCATGGCACGGGCTTGGTCGGCGGCTGCGGCTGCGGCCATGGCGCCGTCGCGGTCGATGCTGATGAACGCATTCAGCGCGCCGTTTAGGTGCTCGGTCCGTTTAAGTTGAGCGTCGACTAATTCCAGGCTCGAAATTTGTCCCGATTCGAGCGCGTCGAGCTGTTGCCGCAATGTGGCGATGGTGAGGTCGGACATTAGTCAATTACCTTGGGGACTAAAAACAGTCCGTCTTGGGTGGCAGGGGCGTTTTGCATCAGCGCATCGCGCTGGTTGGTTTCGGTCACGGCGTCGGCACGCAAGGTTTGGGTGCGATCCAGCGGGTTGGTCAGCGGTTCGACCCCTTGGGTATCCACATCGGCCATTTCGTCGAGCAAGTCGAGTACGCTCGACAGCTTGGCGGCGACTTCCGGAATGTCGTCGGCGGGCACCGCCAGCTGGGCTAAGGTGGCGACGTGTTGAACCTGTTTTGGGGTGATGCTCATGGATTTTCCTGAATAAAGGCAGTTTTGCTAGTTAGATGGCCAAATAAACCTTTAATTTACCACGCATTGTTATTGCGGGGCACCTAGGCGGTTGCTAATCTATTGTGGTTGCTATTTTGCTAAGGTTGCGTGCGTTTTATGCTTAAGTTTTTTCGCGGGATGTTTTCAAACGATTTGTCGATCGACTTGGGCACTGCTAACACGTTGATCTACACCCGCGGCAAAGGCATCGTGTTGAACGAGCCGTCCGTCGTCGCAATTCGTACCAACGGCAGCCAGCGTCAAGTCGCGGCTGTCGGCGAAGAAGCCAAGCGCATGCTGGGCCGAACGCCGGGTAACATTGCTGCGATTCGCCCCATGAAAGATGGCGTGATTGCCGACTTTCACATCACCGAGAAAATGCTCCAGCACTTTATCGCGAAGGTCCACGAATCCTCATTCGTGGCGCCGAGCCCGCGTGTCTTGATCTGTGTGCCGTGCAAATCGACCCAGGTCGAGCGCCGCGCCATCAAGGAGTCGGCCATGGGCGCCGGTGCACGTGAGGTTTACTTGATCGAAGAGCCGATGGCTGCGGCCTTAGGCGCCGGCTTGCCTGTCGAGGAAGCGTCCGGTTCTATGGTCGTGGATATTGGCGGTGGCACCACTGAAATTGCGATTATTTCGCTCAACGGCATTGTCTACTCGGAATCGGTCCGGGTCGGTGGTGATCGTATGGACGAGGCCATCACCGCCTATATCCGGCGCAAGTACGGGACCTTGATTGGTGACGCCACGGCCGAACGGATCAAACACCAGATCGCCTCGGCGACCATGGTCGCCGACGAAAAAGAAATCGACGTGCGTGGTCGTAACTTGGCCGAGGGCGTGCCCAAGCCTTTTACCCTCAGCACCAACGAGATCGCCGAGGCCATCCAAGAGCCCGTGCAGAACATTATTAACGCGGTTAAAAATGCCTTGGAGCAGTCACCGCCGGAACTGGCGTCGGATATTGCCGAGCGCGGTATCGTTTTAACCGGCGGCGGTGGCATGTTAGCGAACCTGGACACACTTCTGTCCGAAAAGACTGGACTTCCGGTGTTCGTTGCAGAGAACCCACTACAATGTGTAGCAGTGGGTGGCGGTAAAGCCCTTGAACTGATCGATAAACAAACCTTCCAATTGTTTAACTCCGACTGAGGCTTGCGTCATTAAAGACATCTTTAACCCTAACTTGGCCGCTGGCAGACACTTGATGTTTGTGGCCTTGCTGAGCGCGCTCGTTGTGCTGGTTGAAGCGAGCATGGGCTCAGTCGCCAACGTGCGCGGACAGTTCGCTCAGATTTTCACGCCGGTCCACGCGCTGGCTCGTTTACCGGTTGATTTGGTTGATCGGCTGGGCGCTTCGCACCGCGACATGGGCCAGCTGCAGGCTGACCTGGAACGGCTAAAAGTACAGAACAACATGTTGCTGGTGCGCCAGCAGCGCATGCAGGCGGCCGAGGCTGAAAACGAAGAACTTCGACGCTTGTTAGGTGCTTCACGGCGGATTGACGACCAATTCGTTCACGCCGAAGTACTGTCCTATTCCCACGACCCCTTTGTTCAGCGCCTGACCGTTAATCGCGGCTTTGGCGCGCGCGCGGCAACCGGCCAAGCCGTGGTCGACCAGTTCGGGTTGGTCGGTCAGATTGTCGAGGTCGGCTCACTCAGCTCCCAGGTCTTGCTGGTCACGGATTCCAGTCACCAGGTCCCAGTCACTGTGGCCCGTACCGGTTTGAAAGCGGTCGCCCGTGGTACCGGTGATGCGGATCGGTTGGAGTTGTTAAATGTTCCGGTGACCGCCGCGATTAAAGCCGGCGACATGCTGGTGACCTCGGGCTTGGGTCAGCGTTTTCCAGCCGGCTATCCGGTTGCCCGTGTGCTTCAGGTTAACCGGGTCCCGGGCCGCGCATTTTCTGAAATTGTCGCCGCCCCAGTGGCGCGAACTGATCGCGCCAACAGCGTGATGTTGGTGTACCGAGCTCAATCAGCCCGCGATCGAGCTCTGGCGTCACTTGAGGGCGATCCTGGCGACAGCTAATGCACCCTTTAACCTTCGTTGCCCTGTGTGTGTTGATAGGGTGGGTGCTAACTGCCGTACCGTTACCCTCTGACTACCTGCTGTGGTGGCCGGTATGGGCGGTCTTGGTGCAAATCTGGCTGGCGCTCCATGTGGTTCGCTACAGCGGCATCATCGCCAGCTGGTTGGTCGGCTTATGTTTGGATCTACTCAGCGGCACGCCGTTAGGCAGCCAAGCCTTTGCACTGTCTTTGTGCATATATGGCCTCACACTCTTCCGTATACGTATTCGCAACATGCACCCTTTGCAGCAGTCACTGATGGTGGGGCTGGCCGTTAGTGTATTTTTTGCCGCGTCACTGTGGATCCGAGTCGCTCTTGGCGCCGATCTGAACCCACTGATCGCGCTGGCAAGCGTTGCCACCTCGATACTGGTTTGGCCGCTGTTTGCGCATGCGCTGACGACCCTACATCTTCGTTTAATGCGGGAGGCCTGATGGGCCCTGATATCTGTTTGGCGTCGCAATCGCCGCGCCGGCGCGAGTTGCTGGCGGCCCTTGGCCTGAGTATGGACGTGGTGCCGGCTGACATTGATGAAACCCCATGGGACGGTGAGTTGGCGCAGGACCATGTGGCACGTTTAGCCCGGGCCAAAGCCATGGCCGTGTCCCACTCCCGCCCGGTGGTAGCGGCTGACACGGTGGTCACGATTGACGGCCAGATTTTGGGCAAGCCAGCCGATCAGGCCGATTATGTGCGCATGACGGCGGCGTTAAGCGGCCGTACACACCAGGTCATGACCGGCTGGGCGATCGCCCACGCAGGTCAGCTACACTCAGGCGTCGAGACCACCGCTGTGACCTTTTCGGTACTGACGGATGCCATGGTTCAGGCCTATTGGGACACTGGCGAGGCGGTCGATAAGGCGGGAGGCTATGGCATTCAAGGCCCGGCTGGGGTCTGGGTACGCTCCCTGGCAGGCGACTACAACAACGTGGTTGGTTTGCCCACCGCTGTGATCGCGCGGGCCTTGGTTGCGGTCGGCGTTAACCCATGGGGGCTGTCTAATGCGCGGTGAACTGCTGATCAACGTCACGCCACAAGAAACCCGGGTCGCGGTCATTGAAAACGGCATGCTCCAGGAACTGCACACCGAACGCAGTCGTACCCGCGGCCTCGTCGGCCAGATCTACATGGGGCGGGTGGTCCGCGTGTTACCCGGTATGCAGGCGGCTTTTGTCGACATCGGCTTGGATCGTAGCGCCTTTATTCACGAACGTAATTTGCGTGGCGACAGCACCGCGCCGATTAATTCGCGTGTCCACGAAGGTCAGGCTCTGCGGGTTCAGGTTGAGAAAGACCCGATTGGTGACAAGGGCGCGCGGCTGACTGCTCAGATCAGCCTGCCGGCCCGGTATTTGGTGTTTATGCCGGACGCCGACCATATTGGTGTATCCGCTCGGATCGAGGACGATGCGGAACGTGAACGCCTGCGCGAGCGGGTCCAGGCCTTGGGCGAGGGCATGGGTGGGTTTGTGGTGCGCACCGCCGCCGAGGGCGTCAGTGACGACGAACTGGCTCAGGACATCCATTACTTGCAAAAAGCCTGGGCCAAAATCCAGTCGGGGACCTCGGCCTCCGGCGATGTGCCGCGTTTATTGCACCAAGAACTGCCGCTGGCCCTGCGCGCCTGTCGAGACCTAATCCAGGTTGACACCGAGGTCGTGCGCATCGACAGCTCCGAGACCTTCCGCGCCGCCCAGGCATTTTGCGAGGTGGCCGAACCGGAAGTGCTGGATAAGCTGCAGTGGTACCCGGGCGAACGGCCCCTGTTTGACCTGTACTCGGTCGAAGAAGAAATTCGACGGGCGCTGGAGCGCCGCGTTGATCTGAAATCAGGCGGGTACCTGGTGATCGATCAGACCGAGGCCATGACCACAATTGACGTCAATACCGGCGCCTTTGTTGGCCAGCGCAACCTCGAAGAAACCATCTTTAAAACCAACCTAGAGGCGGCCAACAGCCTGCCCCGGCAGCTGCGCATGCGCGGCTTGGCCGGCATCATTATTGTCGACTTCATTGACATGCGTGATGCCGAACACCGCGATGCCGTGCTGCGGACCTTGGAGGCGGCGCTGCGTAAGGATCCAATGCGTCATCGGGTCAGCGGTATCAGCCCGCTTGGGCTGGTCGAAATATCCCGCAAGCGGGTGCGCGAGTCGTTGGGCGGCCAGTTGTGCGAGCCGTGCGTGACCTGTGGTGGTCGGGGTCGCATTCGGACCGCGGAAACCGTGGCCTACGACTTGTTTCGAGACGTTCTGCGCGAATCGCGAGCGTACCTGGAAACCAAATCAATGCTGGTGTTGGCGCATCCGCGCGTGATCGAATTTATTTTGGAGCACGAGCCCGATCAACTGGCCGACCTAGAAGCCTTCATTAAGCGCTCGATTCGGCTTCAGGAAGCACCCGAGTTCACCCCTGAACAGTACGACGTCGTGCCCTGCTGATGGCAGTGCGGGCCTTCTTAGCGTGGCTCGGGGCACTGGTGCTGCTGGTGTTCGCGCTGGTGACCTTGGCCTTGCGCCTGGGCTCGTCTGTGTTTCCGGACCTGACGGATGCGCTGTTGCGGGATATTCATGCGCGCGCCGGCGTGTTGGTTCAAGCCTCGGATATTCACCTGACCTGGCGTGGTGGTCAGGTCGCATTGGCGGCCTCGGATATTCAAGCCGATCGCGACGGCTTTAGCGTGCGCGCGCGTAACATTGAACTGCAGCTGGACCTGGGTGCGTCCTTGAATGCGGGTGCTTTGCGTTTTGCGCAAACTCAGTTTGAGGGGCTGGTGCTGCAATTGCCGGACGCCAGTGGCGAGGTCAAGGTCGATCCCAAGGCGCTCTTGGGCCAGTTGTTGGTGCCCTTGGCGATGGCGGATCAGGTGCAGTTGCTGGATGCCCAAATCAGCGGCCAGAACTTTGCCCTGACGGGCCTCAACGGCCGCCTCAGCCGAACCCCTCAAGGGGCCAGTATTCGTGTAGTCGGTCAAGCCGTGACCGGTCAAGTCGGAGCCTCGTTTAGCGCCAATCTGTTGGCCACCGACCAGCAATTAACCGGTTTTGTTAAACACAAAGCACGTGCTTCCGTGGATGGGCTGTCGGGCCAGCATGCCGTGGCGGGTGAGGGCGAAGCCTGGATTGAGTGGGCGCCGACGCGTCAGGATCTTCAGTGGCGCGGTACCGCTCAGATTGACGACTTGGCCGTGTCCGGCGCGCTGCACTGGCAGGCGCTGGATGACCTGCCGTGGCGTATACAAGCTAGGGATGTGCTAATCGACGAGGTCGCTGTCCCGGCGCTGGCGGCGGAGCAAACCGCGCAGGGTTGGCGCCTAAGCAGTGGTGCGTTTGACGTCGCAAACTGGCCAACCTCGGCGTCGGCGCTGTTGCCGCCTAGCCTAGCCGAGCGCTTGGATGCGATCGCGCCGACCGCCACCGTCGAGTCCGTTCAGGCTGAACTCGGCACCGAAGGTGTGCGTGTCGCCGCGACGCTGAAGAACGGTCATGCGCACCCGCTTAATAATATTCCGGGTGGCGCGTTTGAGCGCGCGCGCATATGGCTGCACAACGGTCTGGGCATGGCCGAGGTCGACGCCATCAGCGAGTTCCAAAGTCTGGCCGCCTTTGATGACGCTGTGGCGTTTGACGGCGGGGCAGGCCGCGTTGCTTGGCGGCGCAACGGCCCGCGCGATTGGTCACTGGCCTCCGATACGCTGTCGCTGCGCAGTTCGAGCTTAAATCTGGACGGTCGCTTCCGCTTGGACCTAAGCCCGGCGGGTCCCGAACTTGGCCTATTGCTGAACTTTGATAGCCAGGGTGCGCCTGCCCAAGGCCGCGTTCCGCTGCGCTACCTGGGTGACGCCGGTGTCCGCTTTTGGCAGGACGCCCAGCCCCAGGCAGTTGCCGGTCCAAGCCTGCTGTGGTTGTTTTTAAGCCCCGACTACCCAAATCAGTTGACCTTGGAGATTCCCGTCGAGCGCGCCCAGCTAACGCCGGTGGCGGGCTGGCCTGCCGTCACCGACGCGACCGGGACGGTGCGGATTAACGACGCCGATATTCGTATTGACGTGGCCGAGGCCGCGTTCGGTCAAGCGCGCGGTGATGCACGTATCCGCCGCCGTGACCGCAACTGGCAGGTCCAAGCCAATGCGCGCATGGATGGCGCTGACTTGCCAACATTCATTGCCCGCACGCCTTTGGATTTGGCTGCTGTGGGTGACGCGATTGCCGTGCGCGGGCCCATTCAAGGTGCCTTGGATTTAACCACGGGCGCCCAGATCAGCGGTCACCTTGATTTGGCGACCAGCGCTGCCCGTGTCGAAGTCAGAGCGCTGGATCTTATCGCCGAACAGGTCGCCGGCACCCTCAACATCGACTTGGCGCGTGGGCTGCAGCCAAGCACCTTTAAAGCCATGCTGTTTGAGCGCGCGGCACACATTGAGCTGAGTGCGCCGCCGGGCCTGCCGATGCAGCTAGACGCGACCGCCGCGGTGCCCTTGAGCTGGGCCAGCCGTCGCTTTGTGCCGGGGCTGGTCGGCGCGGTCAAGGGGCGGGCCAACACCCGCGTCAGCTGGAATCCAAAAAGCTGGTCGCTATCGGCGGCCGTCGCTGGCGGCCAGTTGAACCTGCCCGAGCCAATCGCTGGGCGCGCCGGGACACTGTACGTGGAGGGTGCCGGGCAGCAGTGGCAGTCGCTGTCATTTGCCGACCGGATCAACCTCGTGCAGCAAGACGGCCGTATTGAAGGGTCCGCACAGGCCCTGAATGCCTTGGCCTGGGCCGGGCTGATGGCGGGCACGGGTGATCAGTCACCCGCCCTAGGTTTGGACGTTCGCCAATTGCAATTGGGCGGTATTTCGTTGGGGGCCGCGCGGATTGACGCCGACGCTCGCCGGGTGACCCTGGCCGGTCCGCACGTTGATGCGGCGGTCGAGTTCGGTCCGGTTCTGAAATTGACGGCGGGGGCGATCAAGGGCCGGATGTTGAATCCGGATACGCCGGGTCAGGTGTTCAGCGCGCCCGCCGCGATGCCGGATATCGACATCGCCGTAAAGACGTTAGAGGTCGGTGACAACCGGCTTTACAACTTAGCGACTCAGGTACGTTCAACTGACCAAGATGTGCTGTTTAATGGCCTGTCTTTCACCCTAGGCGGGGCATTGATGCAAGGCTCCGCGCGCTGGAGCAAAGGTCAGCCTGCCTCCAGTGCGGACCTGCGCATCGAGACCCAAAACCTGGGCGAGTTGATGGCCGACCGCGGCTGGGGCGAGTTGCTGGAAACGCGATCAGCGTTGTTGGATGTGACCTTGGATTGGCCTGGCGTGCCATGGTCGCCGAACATGGGGCAGGCGACTGGGGTTGTCAGCCTCGACACCACCGACGGCCGCTTCTTAGACAGCCCTGGTGCGGCCGACGCTCTGCGATTGTTGGGGGTGCTGAACATTGCCTCGTTGACCCGGCGGTTGCGCTTGGACTTTTCGGATTTGCTGAAACCGGGGTTGGCATTTGACCGGATCTCGGGCCAAGCGCGGCTGCGTGACGGCCAGCTCGATTTTGTCGAACCGCTAAGTATCGACGGCCCTTCGGCCAGCTTGCAGCTGACCGGCACCTCAAACTTGGCGACCGACGCCTTGGATCATCGCTTGCGCGTTCAGGTGCCGCTGTCGGCGCAGTTGCCGGCGGCCGCGTTGCTGGCTGGCTTTCCCGCCATTGCCGCCGGCATTGTGTTGCTAGTCGACCAGGTCGCCGGCGACAGCCTAAAACGCATCGGTGAAACGAATTACACCCTGACCGGCACCTTTGATGCGCCGGTCATCAACGCCATCCGCGTGGAGCAATAACGGTGAACGAACAACATCCCGTCAGCCAATGGCTGACCCAACACGGCCAATCCGTTGATCGGCTTAATCAGGTGTTTGGTGCCATCTCCAGCCGCGCGTATGACTTCGCTGACCTGTACCTGCAAGACCAGGTGCTGGAATCCTTTGCGCTTGAGGACGGCCGCGTTGCCGATGCCGGGTACAGTCACGATCAAGGTGCCGGGATACGCGTCAATAGCGGCGAACAGGTTGGCTTTGCATACACGGATGATCTCTCGGACAGTGCCTTGCGTGACGCCATTCGAGCGGCGGGTGGCATCGCCGGCAGCGGTCAAACGGCGACTGCGAATTTGAAACGGCAACCGGTACCCAGCCTCTACCGTGCGGACTCGCCGGCGGACATGGAGCGCGCCGCGCGGGTCGAGTTACTGCAACAATTGGATCGTTACACCCGTGAATTGGACCCGCGTGTGGCCGAGGTCAGCCTGTCGATGGTGGTGTTGCACGAGCGCATTTGCGTGCTCGATAGCCTCGGCAATCTGGCGATGGATGTGCGGCCGCTGGTGCGCTTTGGCGTTAGCGTGATCGTGGTCGAGGGAGACAAGCGCGAGCGCGGTCAAGCCGGCGGTGGTGGCCGGATCGCACTGTCGCAGCTGGCCGAGGGCGAACGCTGTCATGCTTGGGCGCGCGAAGCGGTTCGCGTCGCCTGCGTGAATCTCGATGCGGTGGCGGCGCCGGCGGGCTCCTACCCAGTGGTGCTGGGGGCCGGCTGGCCGGGCATTTTATTGCATGAAGCGGTCGGGCATGGCTTGGAAGGCGACTTTAACCGCAAGGGCACCAGTAACTTTTCCGGCCGTATCGGCGAGCGCGTCGCGGCCCCCGGTGTGACGGTGGTGGATGATGCGACCCTGCCGGATCGGCGCGGTTCGCTGTCGGTTGATGACGAAGGGGTCGCCGGCCAGCGCACCGTGCTGATCGAGGACGGCATTTTGGTCGGCTACCTGCAGGACCGCTTGAACGCCCGTTTGATGGGCACTCAAAGCACCGGCAATGGCCGCCGAGAATCCTATAGCGCCATGACCATGCCGCGCATGACCAACACCTTTATGGAAGCCGGCGAGCATGATCCCGGGGACATTATCGGGTCGGTCAAAGACGGTATCTACGCGGCCAACTTCGGTGGCGGCCAGGTCGATATTACCAGCGGCAATTTTGTCTTTTCGACGACCGAGGCGTACCGCATTCGCAACGGTAAAATCGCCGAGCCGATCAAGGGCAGCACCTTGATCGGCGACGGCCCGGAAGTGATGGGCCGAATCAGCATGATTGGCAATGATTTGGCGCTGGATGACGGTGTCGGCACCTGTGGCAAGGAAGGCCAAAGCGTGCCGGTGGGTGTCGGTCAGCCGACCTTGAAAATTGATCAGCTGGTGGTGGGTGGCGGTGACGCCTGAACTATTGGATCTGGTCGCGGATAAATCGATACAGCGCGCGCGCGGCACCGGACTTATTGGCGCGTGCATTGCGCACCAGCTGGCGCAGCGGCTGTGCATCAACGTGCGGGTAGCGGTCCAAAAACTCGGTCAACACACGGTCTTCTGCGATCAAGCGTTCACGCCATTGTTCCAGTCCGCGCATGCGGTTAATGCTTTCAGCGCTGGCGGCGTCAAATTCGGCCAGCGCCGCTTTGATCGGTTCCGGATCAAGCCTTCGCATGACTTTACCCAGGTACTGCATTTGCCGGCGTTTGGCTTCTTTTTTAAAGCGTTGGGCGTCTTTGACGCCCACCAGCAGCACCTCGGGCATGGGAACCTTGGCCATCTGTGTCGGGGTCAAGTCGACCAGCTGATGCGCAATAGCCTGCAGGTCGTGCATTTCCCTTTTCAGTTCGCTTTTACTGGGGCGATCGTCAAAGTCTTCCAAGGAGTCGTCCGTCATGACTGAATCTGTGTCCTTTGTATGGGATCCGAAAAGAGAGGGCGCGCAACTGTCCGACGCCGCCGAGTTAATGCTTAGTTTAGCGGTCAAGCACGGCGCGCACCATGCGCAGATGGGGGCGAATGCGTCAAAAGGTTTAAGCGTCACGGTTCGTAACCGTGCACCGGAGACTTTGGAGTTCGAAAACGACCGCTCGATCGGCCTCAGTGTTTGGATCGATGGCCGTAAGGGCAGTGCGTCGACCAGCGACCTCAGTGCGGCCGCCTTGGAGGCCTGTGTCAAAGCCGCGTGTTCGATTGCTCAGTATACCGAGGCGGATCCCTACGGCGGGTTGCCGGAGCCGGAGCAGCTGGCCCAACAGGCCGATGACTTGGGCCAGGACTTCACCTTGGACATCAGCCCCGAGCAAGCCTTTGATATCGCCCGCACCTGCGAGGCCCGAGCGCTGGACCACGCTGATATTGTGAACTCCGAAGGATCCGACTACAGCGCCCGTCGCGGCGTTCGTGTCAGTGCCAACTCCCACGGCCAACGCTTGATTCAAATGTCCAGCCAGTATTCGTTGTCGGCGGTGGTGTTGGCGCGCGATGGCGACGGCCTGCAGCGTGACTATGCCTATGATTACCGGCGCAATGCGGACGATTTGGACAGCCCCGAGTCGATTGGGGCGATGGCTCAGGCTCGCACCCTGGCGCGCTGCGCTGCCCGGCCGATTAAAACCGGATCGGTGGCGGTGGTGTTTGACCCCCGTGTCAGCGGCTCGCTGATCGGTGCGTTATCCAGTGCATTGAATGGCAACGCCCAATGGCGCCAAAGCTCGTGGTTACTGGGCGCCCTGGGCCAGTCGATATTGCCGGCCGGGTTTGATCTGTTTGAACGCCCGCACCTGCGTGGCGCCATGGCCAGCTCCAGCGTCGACGGCGACGGGCTGGTGACACGTGATCAGACCTTTATTGAGGACGGCCAAGTCGCGTCGTATGTGCTGGACGTGTATGCCGGGCGTCGCCTTGACTTACCCTCAACGGGCAACGCCGGTGGCACTCGTAACCTCCAACTCAGCGGCGGCCAGGGCAGTCAGGCCGATTTGCTCAAACAGATGGGCACCGGGTTGTTAATTACCGAAATGATGGGGCATGGGTTGAATGCGGTGACCGGTGATTACTCCCGCGGCGCCAGTGGATTTTGGGTCGACAATGGCGTGATCCAGCACGCGGTCGAGGGCATCACGGTGGCCTGCAACCTTAAAACGTTGTGGCCAACGCTGGCAGCGGTCGCCGCCGATGCCGATTGCCGCGGCAGCACGCATGCACCCTCGTTACTGTTCCCAGCGGTGACGGTAGCGAGTTAAAACGCCAGCGCGGCCAAGCCCAAAAAGGTAAAAAATCCGACCACGTCGGTAATGGTCGTCAGCAGCACGCCGCCGGCCAGGGCCGGGTCAACACCGATGCGTTTGAGCAATCCGGGCAGGGTTGTCCCTGCCAACGCTGCGGTCGCCAAGTTGACCACGATCGATATGCCAATGATGGCGCCCAAGGTGGCATCGCCAAACCACAGGTAGGCCACCAGCGCGACCGCGCAGGACCAAAATATGCCGTTTAACAGGCCGACGCTGATTTCCTTGATGACCAAGGATCGACCGCGTGCCGGGGTGATCTGGCCCAGTGCCATAGCGCGAATCACGATAGTCAGGGACTGTGTTCCGGCAATGCCACCCATGCTGGCGACAATCGGCATCAACACCGCCAGCGCGACGACCTGCTGCAGGGTCGCCTCGAACAACCCAATCACGGCACTGGCAATGAACGCGGTCAGCAAGTTGATGCCCAGCCACACGCCGCGTCGCCGCGCGGTTCGCAAGACCGGTGCGAACAAATCTACGTCTTCGTCCAGTCCCTGCAGTTGCAGCAAGGCGTGCTCGGCTTGTTCTTTGATGACGTCGACCACGTCATCGATCGTGATGCGCCCCAACAATTTGTTGTTGTCACTCACCACGGGTGCGCTGACCAAGTCCATGCGCTGAAAACGCCGGGCGACTTCATCGCTGCTGACGTCTGGGCGTAGCACCTCGGTTTCGGTGCGCATGACGTCGCGCACCAACAGCCCCGAGTCGGAGGTCAGTAATATGTTGAGGGGCAAAATGCCGATGAATTCATCACGCCGGTTGACCACCAACAGATTGTCCAGGATGTCCGGCAGGGTTGGGTGACGACGCAGAAAGCGAAATGCTACGTCCAAGGTCACGTCCGGACGCACGGTGATGGTGTCGGTGTTCATTAAACCGCCGGCGGTGTCCTCGGAATACGACAGTACCGCTTCGATACGTTCGCGGTCCTGAAAATCCATAGCCTGCAGGACCTGCTCGGACACACGTTCCGGCAATTCCTGGAGCAAATCCACTAAGTCATCGGTTTCGAAGGCCGCAACCGCGTTAAGCAGTTCGCCCTGGGTCATGCGTCCAACGATTTCGGCTCGCACTTCCTCGCCAAGGTACTGCAGCACCTCGCCGTCCAGTTCGGACTCGATCAGGTTCCACAGCACCACGCGGTCTTTTTGCGGCGACGATTCCAGCAGGTGGGCCACGTCCGCCGGCGCCATGCCGCCGTTGAGCATGCGGCGAATTTTCGCCAGCGCACCATTGGATAGCGCCTGTTCGACGACCTGGAGGCGTTCTTCGGCCAGTAATTCAGTGTTCGGCGCGTTCACCTAGCTCTCCTAAGCCATTCGCAATGAGTGCACACAGGGCATCTAAGCAGGCGGTTGCGTCGGTTCCATGACAGCGCAGGGTCAGAGCGCTGCCAACCGGCGCCGCTAACAGCATCACCGACATGATCTGTTTGGCATTGGCCTGGTGCCCCTCGAAAAACAGCTGGGTGTCGCAGGTAAAGCCCTGGGCGCATTCGGCCAGTTTGTGCGAGGCGCGCGCATGCAACCCTTTCGGGTTAACCAAGCGCACGGTCCGCTCAATCACGGCTGAGTTCTCGGTGGCGAACGCTGACGTCGAAGCTGTCTGCCAAGCGGGTTTTTAATTGTTCGGCCAAAAACACCGAGCGGTGCTGGCCGCCGGTGCAGCCGATCGCGACGGTCACATTCGGGCGCCCGGTGGCGATGATATTTGGCACCCAACGCAGCAGCAGCGCTCCGAGGTCGGACAGGTACTCGAGCGACTCTGGGCGCGCGCTCAGAAACTCGATGACCGCGGGGTCGGTGCCGTTGAACGGACGCAGCACCGGCTCCCAAAAGGGGTTGGGCAGGAAGCGTGCATCAAACACAAAGTCGATGGTGTCGGGTACGCCATGCTTGAAGCCAAACGACAGCACATGGACCTCGGGCCGCCCCGGCTGATGATCCGGATCGGCCACCTGTAGGATGCCGGCGCGCAGGTCATGCAGGCTCAGACGGGTTGTGTCCATGTGCCGGTCCGCGTGCTGAACAATGGGGTCCAACAGGCGCAGTTCGGCCTCTAAGGCTTTCTCGAGCGAACCTGAGGCGGTCAGCAGTGGGTGGCGTCGACGGGTGGCATGAAATCGGTTGATCAGCGTCGAGGTGTTGGCATCCAGCCAGACAATGCTGCTTTCAATACCCAATTCGGCCATGCCTGACAGCACGTTGGGCAGCGCCGCTAGGTCCTCGGCACGACCACGGGCATCAATGCCGACGGCAACGGGTTGGGCCTGGTCGCGCTGTTCCAACAACCGCAGCGTGGGTAACAAGACCCCCACCGGTAAGTTGTCGATACAGGTGTAGCCGGCGTCTTCGAGTGCGCCCAGTGCGGCGCTTTTGCCGGACCCGGAACGACCACTGACGACGACCAGGCGCAAACTCATGCCAGCCGCTCGAACAGGTCAATAGCGGTTTGATGCAGCACCGCTGGGGTTTTCGCAGCCAACAACGGCGCTCGGCATTCGGGGTTGCCAAAGGTGCGAATGACATCACGTAATAGCTGCAAGTGGACTTCGTTAGCGTCTTCTGGAACCAGCAGCACACACAAGAAGTCGACCGGTGCTCCGTCTAGGGCGTCAAAGTCGATCGGGTTTTCCAGCGCAAACAGGTGCACGCTGGGTTCGTTGACGACGCTGCTGCGGCAGTGCGGTACGGCAATGCCCTGGCCAATGCCGGTGCTGCCCAAGCGCTCGCGCGCCTGCAGGCCGTCCATCAGTAACTCGGCTTGGTGGTCATCACAATTTAGGGTTTCGGAAATTTGAACGGCAGCCAGTTCCAGTGAGCGCTTTTTACTTTTGACGGCAAATTGCGGATGGACCTGTGTAGGTAGCAAATAGTCAGAGAGAGATTGGTTCAAAAAAGAACTCCGGTGGGGCATTCATTGACCCACCGGATTGTAGCCGTGTTCGGGCTATGCCGCACCTTGCTTTCGTGCGACGTTCTTCTCTTTATGTTTAAGGACTTGTCGGTCGAGCTTGTCGGTCATCAGGTCGATCGACGCATACATGTCGTCGTTTTCCGACAGCGCATGTAAATCGGCCCCGGCAACATGGATCGACCCCTCGGCAATTTGGCGTGTTTTCTCGACCCGCAGCACCACTTCGATTCGGGTGATGGTGTCAGAGTGTCGGGTCAGTCGATCGAATTTGGATTGGACGTAGTCGCGAATGGCGTCGGTGATTTCGAGATGTTGCCCGCTGATACTGATGTGCATGTGCAGCTCCTTAACATTCTTATCGTGGTCGATGAATATCGACTAATTTACCCTACTCCGGTTGAACCGAGCTGACCAGTCCCTGGGGTCCGATGTGTTCCGTTACGCGAACTGCTTGCGCTCGCTGGAACCTGCAATGCCCATGCCTTCACGGTATTTGGCAACTGTGCGCCGGGCGACTGTGTAGCCTTCCTCGCCCAGCAACGCCGTCAGTTTTGAATCCGACAGCGGTTTGGTCCGAGGTTCGGCCGCGACCAGGCGTTTGATGACCGCGCGAATGGCGGTTGAGCTGGCCGCTTCGGAGCCGTCGGCGGAGGCCAGCTGCGACGAGAAAAAGAACTTCAGCTCGAACAGACCCTTGGGAGTCAGCACAAACTTTTGCGTGGTTGCGCGCGACACCGTGCTTTCGTGCATGTCGATTTGACGGGCGATGTCGGCCAGGATTAGCGGGCGCATGGACTCTTCGCCGTGCTCCAAAAACTCCAGTTGCTCGGCCATAATTGTGCGACCGACTTTAAGCAGCGTGTCATAGCGGCTTTCGACCGATTTGATTAGCCACTTGGCCTCGCGGGTTTGCGCTTTGATGTAGTTTTTGGAGTCGTCGTCCAGGTGCTCGACCAAGTCGCTGTAGGTGCGGTTGAGGTACAACCGCGGCACGGCCTCGGCATTCAGCTCGACGCGCCACAGGGTGTTGACCTTGCGCACCACCAAATCTGGAATGACATAGTCGGTATCACTTGAGCCAATCGCGCTGCCGGGGCGCGGCGACAGGGTTTTGATCAGGCTGAGGGCTTCGTGGACTTCGGACTTGTCGACGCCCAAGCCGCGGCTGATGCTGGTCAAATCGCGCTTGGCCAGAGCCTCAAAACGTTCGTCGATGATGCGGATCGCGGTCTCGCGGGCATCAACGGAGTCGCCCAGTTGGCGCAGTTGAATGCGCAGGCATTCTTGGACGTCGCGGGCGCCAATGCCGGGCGGGTCAAGGTGGTGGATTTGCTTCAATACGACCGCCACTTCATCGACTTCGGCGATATCGTCTAGTTCATCCGCCGTCGCTTCGCAGATGGTCTCTAGGCTTTCGCGCAGGTAACCGGCGTCGTCGATGCCGTCAACCAGGGCAATAAACAGCACCTGGTCACGCGGTGTCAGGTGCAGCTGCCACATTTGGTCCAGGAGGTGTTGGTGCAAGGTGACGGGCGCGCTGGAGCGGGCTTCAAATTCGGGCAGCCCTTCGATCGAGCTGGAGTTGTTAACGAAGGTGTCTTCCCAGCGCGAGTCCATGGCGTCGTTGTCGCCAAGGTTATCGGTTTGGCTGACCAGTTCGTCGACACTTTTTTCGCTGGCATCGGGCTGTTCGGTGATGCTGTCGCTATCCGGCGCGGCGGCTAAGCCTTCGTCGTCTTCGCGTTCCAGCAACGGGTTTTCGTCCAACGCTTGTTGAATTTCTTGCTGCAGTTCCAGCGTCGACAGCTGCAGCATGCGGATGGCTTGCTGCAGTTGTGGCGTCATCGCCAACTGTTGGCCCATCTTTAGCTGTAGAGATTGCTTCATGCGTTACCCCGTATCCGGTACCGACTATAGCCCAGATTTTGGCCTACATGCGAAATTCGTGCCCTAAATAGACCTGTCGTACGGTCTCGTTGGCCAGTAAGTCTTGGGGGCTGCCTTGGGCGAGCAAGGATCCGTCGCTGACGATGTAACCGCGATCGCACAGGTCGAGCGTTTCGCGCACGTTGTGATCGGTGATCAGGACGCCGATATCGCGTGCCGCCAACCCTCGGACCAGGCGTTTGATGTCGCTCACCGAGATCGGGTCGACCCCAGCAAAGGGTTCGTCCAGCAACACGTAGGCGGGGTCCATGGCCAGCGCACGGGCGATTTCGACGCGCCGCCGCTCGCCGCCGGATAGGGCCTGGCCGAGGCTGTCGGCGACGTGTTCGAGGTGGAACTCGGCCAGCAAGGCGTCGGCTTTTTGCTGGCGCTGGCGCTTATCCAAGTCGCGGCGTAATTCCAGTACCGCCAACAAGTTGTCGCGACTGGACAGTCGTCGAAAAATGCTGGCTTCCTGCGCCAGATAACCCAGCCCGCGCTGGGAGCGTCGGTGCATGGGTTGGCGGCTGACGTCTTGGCCGTCGATAGTGACCGCACCGCTGTCGGCTTTAACCAAGCCGACAATCATGTAAAACGAGGTCGTTTTGCCGGCGCCATTGGGACCCAGCAAGCCGACAATCTCGCCCGGTTCGACGCGCACCGACATGTCTTTGACGACTTGACGTTTGCCGTAGCGCTTAGCCAGACCGCTGGCTGTCAGTGCACGCTCAGTCACGAATTGTTGGGTGTCAGGGTCATTTGCACGCGCTCGCCGCTGCCCTGGCTGCTGGCTTCAAGGGTGCCCTTGGCTTGGCGGTAGATGACCGACTCGCCAATTACGGTGTTGGTTGACTGGGTCAACTCCGCGTCGCCGGTCAGGACCATAATCTGGTCGGTCAGGGTCCAGTCGATGGTGCTGGCAATGCCTTTGACTGGACCTTGTTCGACGTTTGGGGTGTCAGCAAAAATTGCTGGGCTGCCAGTGGCGGTCATGCTGTCGACCTGACCATTGATCAGCTTCGCGGTCAGTCGCGCCGCTTCAATGCGCAGTGCGCCCTGAGTCAGAATTACATTGCCGGTGTACACGGCGCGGCCAGCACGCTCATCAAAGCTGGCGTTGTCGGCGTTGACCGTGATCGGCAGGTCGCGATCTTCGGGCAGCGCAGCGGCGGCGGTGCTGAGGGTCAGCAACAGAGCAATTAGCGAGCGGGCCATAAGGTTGTGGTTACCTGTTGTGTCAGTTCGATGGTATCGGTTGTGGTTTCGATCCTGACCTGTCCGGCGCCTGCGGTAAAGTCGGGGGCGTGTATTTTCGCGTTGCCGGTGGCGGTCATAACGTCGCCTTGGTATTCAATTTGGTCGGCGTTCAAGGTTCGCCGCTCGGCGGCATGGGTAGCCGTTGCGTCGCCCTTGAGTAGCGTTCGATCCGGGTAGGTCTCGCCAATCGTCGACTCGGCTTGCCAGCCAGACAGTGGCCAGGTCAGCGCCGGCTGGGTGATCTGGCCGGGTCGGGAACCGTCAAAGTCGAGGGCTTCGGGGGCGGTCATGGTGCTTTTTAGCGCGCCGTCCGCATCGAACTGACGAAGGCGCGGGTTGACCACGCGCAGCGCCACGTCTTGTTCGGCGGCGGCCAAGTCAACCACCACGGGGCGCGCCCGAGTGTCATCCCAGCTGACCCAAATCAGTGCCGCTAGGATCAGGCCTGCGACCCAAACCGGGTTCATTCACCGACTCCGAATTCGGCCAATACGCTGGCCTGATGGCCCTGGGCCGCCAGCAGCGCATTGCACAGTTCGCGCACGGCACCCATGCCGCCGGCGGCGCGCGTCGCCTCAACACGTTCGCGCACCCAAGGGTCAGCACCCGGCACGGTACGCCCGACGCCAACCGCTAACAGTGCCGACAGATCGGGCAGGTCATCGCCCATGTAGGCAACCTGGTCCAGGGTCAGCTGTAACGTGCCGGTCAGTTCAGTAATCGCCGCCAGCTTGTCATCGCGGCCCTGGATGACGTGTGCGATGCCTAATTGGCGCGCCCGGTAGTCGACCATCGGCGATACTCGCCCTGTCACCAGCGCGACGGCGATGCCGTGGCTTTGGACCAATTTGATACCGAGGCCGTCTTGGGTGTGAAAGGGCTTGAGTTGCTCGCCGTCGCCGTCAAACCAGACCCGACCGTCGGTCAAAATGCCATCGACATCCAGCGCCAAAAGGCGAATTTTAGCGAGACTCATACGACACCTGCGCGCATCAGATCGTGCATGTTGAGTATGCCAATCGGGCGATCGTTGTCCGTGACCACGACCGCGTTGACCCGGGTTTCTTGCATGATGCGCACGGCCTCGGCGGCCAGAGTTCCGGGTTTGACACGCTGACCGCCGGCGGTCATGACCTGGTTGACTGCGGTCGATTTGAGGCTCAGGTCCTTGTCCAGGGCGCGGCGCAAATCGCCGTCGGTAAACACCCCAATCAGTTTGCCCGTGACATCGGTGACCGCGGTGATGCCAAGCCCGCCGCGGGTGACTTCCATGATCGCATCGCTGACGGCCGCCTGGTCGCTGACACAGGGCAGTGCATCGCCGGCGTGCATCAGGTCGTCGACCTTCATTAATAGGCGTCGACCCAAGGCGCCACCGGGGTGGGAAAAGGCAAAGTCGTCAGCCGTGAAGCCGCGCGCTTCCAACAGCGCAATCGCCAGCGCATCACCCATCGCCAGTGCCGCCGTGGTGCTGGACGTCGGTGCCAAATTAAGCGGACAGGCTTCGCGCTTAACGGCCACTGTCAAATGCGCATGGCTGGCTTGGCCCAATGGGCTATCAGGGTTGCTGCTGATGCCGACCAGTTTGCTGCCCAGACGCGCCAGTAGCGGTAGCATCGCGACCACTTCGCCGGACGAACCGGAATTACTCAGCCCGATGACGACGTCGTCTTTAGTGATCATGCCCATGTCGCCATGGCTGGCTTCGCCGGGGTGAACAAAAAACGCCGGGGTTCCGGTGCTTGCCAGGGTCGCGGCCAGTTTGGTGCCAATGTGGCCGCTTTTGCCCATGCCGGTGACGATGACGCGGCCGGTGCAGGCCAGTATCAGCTCGCAGGCCCGTTCAAAATGCGGGTCCAGTGCCGCTGCCAAGTCGGTGATGGCGTCGGCTTCCAGCGTCAGGGTGCGGCGAGCACTGGCCAGGTAATCGAAGTGACTCATAAGGATGTCCATGTTAAGAGGCCGAGGTACCCGGCATAGATCGCAATGAGCGAGGCGCCGATCAGTTTACCGATCTGGCCGCGCCCGATCCATGCCAGCGCCAACACCAACAGCGTCAGGCCCAGCATGGTCATAAAGTCGCGCTGCAGCGTGAGCTCGGCGATGCGGACTTCGGCCAACAGGCCGGCGACGGCAAAGACTCCGCCGATGTTGAAAATATTCGAACCAATGACGTTACCGATGGCGATTTGCGGCTGGCCTTTGAGTGCGCCGGCAACGCTGGCTGCGACTTCGGGTAGGCTGGTCCCAATTGCGACCACGGTCAGGCCGACCACGACCTCGGGTACACCGAAGCCAATGGCCATTTCACTGGCGCCCCAGACCAACAGGCGTGCACTGGCCAACAGTGTCGTCAGCCCCAGCCCTAACCACAGCAGGCTGCGTCCGAGCGACAGTTTGTCTGCGCCCTCGGGGACTTCCTCGGCGTCGTGGCCGGCCGAGGCCAGCCAGGTCGCGACGCCACCGGCTATCAAAATGATGACGCCGTCGACCCAGTTAAGGAGGCCGTCCCACGCAATGGCAGTGCCCAAAATGGTGATTGCGACCAGCGCCGGTAGGGCGTGGGTTTTGACCCGCCGCGCCAGTGGGATGGTGACGATGCAGGCACTGATGCCCAGCGCCAAGGCAATGTTGGCGATGTTCGAACCGACCGCGTTGCCGACCGCCAGGTCCGGCGCGCCGGTGGTGACGGCCATGACCGAGACCAGTACTTCGGGCGCCGAGGTCCCGATCGCGACAATGGTCATGCCAATGACCAGCGGCGAGATATTAAATTTAAGGGCGACGCCGCTGGCCCCCTCAACAAAGCGGTCAGCCGACCAAGTAAGCGCCACGATGCCGATGACGATCGCGGTGGTGTATAGCCACATGAGGATAGGGTGTTCCTGTATTGCAAGCGAAAGACGGCGACGTCCATGACGTTGCCCAGGGAAATCAGTATGATGCGCGCTCCAGTCACTGTCGAGTAGCCCCTTGACCGCACACATCCAGATTGAAAACCTGCATTTCGCGCGCGCCAATCGCCCGATTTTCACAGGCGTCGACATGGAAATTGCCCACGGCGAAGTGGCGGCGATCATGGGCCCGTCTGGGACCGGAAAAACCACCCTGTTACGCCTGATTTCAGGGCAGTTGCGGCCCGATCAGGGGCGCATATTGATCAACGGCAAAGACGTCCATCGCCAGTCCAAATCCGGTTTGATGGGGCTGCGCAAATCGATGGGGATGCTGTTCCAGTCCGGGGCGTTGTTCACCGACATGACGGTGTTGGAAAATGTCATGTTTCCACTCGACGTCCACACCGATTTAAGTCGCTCGATGATTCGCGCAATCGCCTTGTTGAAATTAGAGGCGGTTGGCTTGCGCGGCGCCGCAGACTTTCGCCCGGACCAGTTGTCCGGTGGCATGGCGCGCCGGGTCGCGCTGGCCCGAGCAGTCGCGTTGGACCCCAGCCTGATGTTGTATGACGAACCGTTCGTCGGTCAGGATCCGATTTCAATGGGTGCGCTGCTGCGCTTGATCGAAGCGCTTAACGAAGCGCTGGGCATCACCAGCGTGATCGTTTCACATGACTTGCACGAGACCTTCATGGTCGCCGATCGGGTCCATATTTTAAGTCAGGGCGTGTGCATCGCCGGCGCCGCCTCCGAGCAAATCCAAAACAGCGACGACGCTCGGGTTCGCCAGTTTATTGGTGGCCATCCAGACGGCCCGGTACCGTTTCACATGCCGGCTGATCCGCTGACACAGGCGTTGGCCGATGCATAATGTTCTGCAGGCCCTGGGCCACGCTACTCTGAACCGACTGGCTGGATTGGGGCGGGCCTTTTCGGTCCTACTCCAGGCGGTGTTTACCCCGCGCGGCGCGGGCGCCAAACTGGCGCTGTTGTGGCCGGAAATTTTCAGCGCAGGCGTGCTTAGCCTGCTGATTATTGCGGTGTCCGGTTTGTTTATCGGCATGGTGCTGGCGTTACAGGGCTACTCGATTTTGGTCGACTTTGGCAGCGAGCAGTCGCTGGGCCAGCTGGTGTCGTTGACCTTGCTGCGTGAATTGGGACCGGTAGTTACGGCGCTGCTGTTTGCAGGGCGTGCCGGCAGTGCCATGACCGCGGAAATCGGTTTGATGAAGGCCACCGAGCAGCTCGCCAGCTTGAGCATTATCGGTGTTGACCCGATCAAGCGCGTGGTCGCGCCGCGCTTTTGGGCCGGCGTCATTTCGATGCCGCTGTTGGCGCTGGTATTTTCGGCGCTGGGTATTTTGGGTGGCTACCTGGTTGGGGTGAAGTGGTTGGGGGTCGATGCCGGAGCGTTCTGGGGCAACATGCAGGCGTCGGTGGATTTTCAGGTTGACGTCCTCAATGGCCTGATTAAAGCCTTTGTATTTGGCATTTTTGTAACCTGGATTGCGGTGTTCCAAGGGCTCGATTTGATCCCGACCGCGGAAGGTATTAGCCGTGCGACGACCCGAACGGTGGTGTACGGGTCGCTGTCAGTGCTGGCCTTGGATTTCTTTTTGACTGCCATGATGTTTGGAGACTTTTAATGAGCATGCGGGTAATTGAAATTTGTGTCGGGGCCTTTGTGGCGCTTGGCCTCGCGGCTCTGGCCTGGCTGGCGATCAGCGTCAGCGGCCTGAGCTTCAACGGCCCGGGTGACGAGTATTTGGTCAGCGCGCGTTTTAGTAACGTCGCCGGGCTGAAGCCGCGCGCCAAGGTCACCAGCGCCGGAGTAACCGTTGGCCGGGTCGCCGAGATCCGCTTGGATCCCGAGATTGGCCAGGCCGAGGTAATCATGGCCATCGAATCACGCTTCGATCAGTTCCCGCTGGATTCGGCGGCCTCGATCTTGACCGCGGGCTTGCTCGGCGAGAAGTACATCGGCATCCGTTTTGGCGCCGAATTTGACATGCTGATGGACGGCGATGAGATCATGGATACTCAGTCGTCTCTGGTATTAGAAGACCTGATTGGGCGCTTTCTGTTGAACTCGTCGGGGGGCGATTGATGCGTTGGGCGCGCCCGGACGGTGATGCCCAGTGGGAGTCGCGTGTAGCAGCGGCTCGCGCCAGCGCCGACGATAGTGCTGATTTAGGTGATTTTGAGCAGGGGTCCAGCGCCCTGTTGGCGGCATTATGCCGGGTCCAGACAGGCCGCTCGACCGCTTTAAAGTTGATTAACGTGCCGGATGGATTGCTGGGCTTAGCCCGCGTCGCCGGTGTTGAACCTTGGTTTACTTGGAATGAACAATGATTGAGCAAATTACACAAACACTGCGCGCGTCTTTTGCAGATGCCGACATTCAGGTCCAGGGCGAGGGCGGTAAGTTCTTGTTACAGGTGACCGATACGGGCTTTGACGGACTCAACGCGGTTAAGCGCCAGCAAAAAGTCTACGCAGGCTTGGGCGACTTGATTTCGTCCGGTGCGGTGCACGCCGTCACCATCGTCGCTAAGACACCCGCGGAAGTGGCCGCGGCAACTGGATTCAATCAGGTTTAATCATGGATAAATTACAAGTCATCGGCGGCTCCACGCTGCGCGGCGAAATTCCGATCAGCGGTGCCAAGAATGCAGCCTTGCCGCTACTGGCGGCAACGCTGTTGAGCGCAACCCCGGTGCGCTTGACCAACGTTCCGCACCTGGACGACATCACCACCTTGCTCAAGTTGCTGGGCCAGTTGGGTGCCCAGGCGGTGTTTGATGATCAGGATGGGGTCGAGGTTGACGCCAGCGAAATCACGAGCGTCGACGCGCCCTACGAGTTGGTCAAAACCATGCGCGCATCAATCTTGGTGCTCGGGCCCTTGGCGGCACGCTTTGGTAAGGCGAGGGTGTCGTTGCCCGGCGGCTGCGCAATTGGCGTGCGTCCGGTCGACTTGCACTTGGCGGCACTGGCGCGCATGGGTGCCGAGATCACCCAAGAGGGTGGTTACATCAACCTTAGCGTGCCCGGTGGCCGGCTCAAGGGTGCCCACATCTTGTTTGACATGGTGACCGTCACGGGCACCGAAAATATCATGATGGCGGCGGCCTTGGCGGACGGTGTTACGGTCATCGAGAACGCCGCTCAAGAGCCGGAAATTGTCGATCTGGCGATCCTGTTGCGACGCATGGGCGCCCGTATCAAGGGCGATGGCAGCGCTAAAATCACTATTGAAGGCGTCGCCAAGTTGGACGGTGCCGAGCACAGCGTGGTGCCTGACCGTATTGAAACCGGTACGTATTTGGTGGCGGGTGCCATGACCGGCGGCGACATCCGGGTCACCCATACCTTTGCGCACCTGTTGGAACCGGTTTTGCTGAAGCTCGAGGAAGCGGGGGCTGTCTTGGATATCCAAGACGACTCGATTGGCTTGACCATGAAAGGGCGTCCGCGCGCGGTCAATATCAACACCGCGCCGCACCCGGGTTTCCCGACCGACATGCAAGCCCAATTTTTGGTCTTGAACACCATGGCCAACGGCATCGGCAAAGTCAGCGAGAACATTTTCGAAAACCGCTTTATGCACGTGCCGGAACTGCAGCGTATGGGTGCCGACATTCAGCTGGACGGCCACACCGCCACTATCCGCGGGGTCGAGCGTTTGCAGTCAGCGCCGGTGATGGCGACTGATTTGCGCGCCAGTGCATCATTGGTTATCGCGGGCCTGGCGGCCGAGGGCACGACCCTGGTTGATCGGATCTATCACATGGACCGTGGCTATGAGCGGATTGAAGAAAAACTACGCGGCGTCGGCGCCAACGTGAGCCGCATTAAATGAATCCGTTGATTATCGCCCTTTCAAAAGGGCGCTTGCTGACCCAAACCTTGCCGCTGTTGAAGGCGGCCGGGATAGAGCCGGCCGAAGACCTATCGGATTCACGCAAACTGATTTTCGACACCACCCGCGATGACGTTAAATTTATCGTTTTGCGCGCAGTCGATGTGCCGACCTTTGTGGCCCGTGGTGCGGCCCATCTGGGTGTCAGTGGACTGGACCAGATCGCCGAGCAGAACCTCGATGATTTGTACCTGCCGTTGGATTTGAAGGTGTCGGTGTGCCGTTTGATGACCGCCGGCGTGGTCGGCGCGCCGCTGCCGCTCGGCCGTCGCCGGGTCGCCACCAAATACCTGCACTTGGCGCGCGAGTACTATGCTCGCACGGGCGTTCAGGTCGAACTGATTAAGTTGTATGGCGCGATGGAATTAGCACCCTTGGTGGGTCTGGCCGATGAAATTGTCGACATCGTTGACACCGGTAACACCTTAAAGGCCAATGGACTGGAACCGCGTCAATTGATCATGCACTCGTCGGCGCGTTTGGTGGCCAACAAAGCCGCATGGAAAACCCGTTTCGAACAACTCAAACCTTTGGTCGATCAAATGGAGGCTGCGCTGGTATGAGCGTAAAACCTTGGCGCGATGTGATTCGCCACCTGCAGTGGTCCGACGCCGACGCGCCGACCGCATTAGCGCTGATGACCCAGTGGGAGGCGGTCGCTGACCTCCAGCTGAACGATACCGTCAACGGCGTGTTGGCGGCGGTGCGTAGCGAAGGCGATGTGGCGCTGGTGCGCTTTACCGAACAATTTGACCGCCACCGCAATGCCCTCGAAATCCCAGCGGGCGAGTGGGCCGCCGCGCGTGCGCGAATCGCGCCTGAATTGGAGGCGGCACTGGTCGCTGCCGGCGAGCGTGTACGCGAGTATCACCAGCACCAAAGTGCCGCTGATTGGTCGTATACGGATGCCTTGGGCAACTCGCTGGGCCAACGCATTCGCCCATTGGACCGTGTCGGTGTCTACGTGCCTGGCGGTAAAGCGGCGTACCCCAGCAGCGTGTTGATGAACGTGATGCCAGCCAAGGTCGCCGGCGTCAGCGAGATCATCATGGTGGTGCCAACGCCGGACGGCGTGGTCAATGATGCGGTGCTGGCGGCGGCCGACATTGCTGGCGTCGATCGCGTGTTTGGCATCGGTGGCGCCCAAGCCGTTGCGGCCTTGGCGTTTGGTACCGAGAGCGTGCCGGCGGTGGATAAAATTGTCGGTCCCGGTAACGCCTATGTGGCGGCGGCAAAGCGCGCCGTATTTGGCCGCGTCGGCATCGACATGATCGCCGGACCCAGTGAAATACTGGTGGTCTGTGACGACAGCTCCAATCCGGAGTGGGTCGCGATGGATCTGTTTAGTCAGGCCGAACATGACGAAATGGCGCAGTCCATTTTGGTCTCGCTGTCACCGCGCATGACCACTGCGGTGTTGGACGCGATGTCGCGCTTGCTGCCGAGTTTGGAGCGCCGCGAGATTGTTGAAGTGTCGCTGCGCGAGCGTGCCGTGATCGTGGATGTCGCCAGTACCGAGCAAGCCTGTGAGCTGATCAATCAGGTCGCCCCGGAGCACCTCGAATTGTGCGTTGATGACAGCACCGCGTTAATGGCCGGTATTCGCCACGCCGGTGCTATTTTCCTGGGTCACCGTGCGCCGGAGTCACTGGGCGATTACTGCGCCGGCCCCAACCACGTATTGCCGACCTCGGGGACCGCGCGTTTTGCCAGTCCGTTGGGTGTCTATGATTTCGTTAAGCGCTCCAGCGTGATGCAAATATCAGCCGAGGGCAGTCAGGTGCTGGGCCAAATTGCCTCGGTGCTCGGCCGCGCCGAAGGCCTGACCGCGCATGCGCGTGCCGCTGAAATGAGGCTGGCGCATGACTGACTTGCGCGGCTGGATCGAACGCACCGTGCGCACCGATGTTCAGGCCCGTACGGCTTATGCGGTGGCGGATCCGGGCACGGCGATTCGGCTCAATCAAATGGAAAATCCCTTTGGTTGGCCGGCGGACCTGTGGCGTGCCTGTATGGAATCGCTGAGCGGCGCTGAAATCAACCGCTACCCGGATGCTGCCGGCCGCGAGCTGATTGCGGCGATTCGCGCGCATGATGATTTGGACGACGCCTGGGGGGTGATGCTGGGCAATGGCAGTGACGAGATCATCCAGCCGCTGATCCAGGCCATTTGCGACGGCGCCCGGCCGGTCATGGCCCCGGCACCGAGTTTCGTGATGTTCGAGGTCATTGCTGGCCAATGTCGCGTGCCGTACGTCGGCGTCGATCTGAATCGTGATTTTTCACTGGACGCGGATGGCCTGATCGCGGCTATGCAGCGGCACAATCCGGCGCTGCTGTTTTTGGCCCAGCCGAACAATCCGACCGGCAACCTGTATGACGAGGCGGATCTGCGCCGGGTCATCGAGGCCTGCCCCGGCTTGGTGATTATTGACGAGGCCTATGGTCCGTTTTCGTCGCGCAATCATCAATCCTGGTTGGGCCAGTACCCGAATTTGCTGGTGATGCGGACGTTTTCGAAAATGGGGTTGGCGGGCCTTCGCTGTGGCTATCTGGTCGGTGATGTCGCATGGATCGAACAGATCAATAAGGTCCGGCTACCGTACAATTTGGGTGTGCTGAACCAGGCGGTGGCGCGATTCGCGTTGACCGAAGGGCGTGCTGTGTTGGCCCAACAGAGCGCCGCCTTGCGAGTGGGTCGGGATCAGCTGTTCGACGCCTTGAGCGCGCGCGGGCTGCGGGTCCACCCCAGCGAAGCGAATTTCATGTTGCTCGAAGTCGACCAGCCGAGTGCGGTCAATGCGTCGATCGCCGCCCAGGGCGTGCTGATCAAGGATCTCTCCAAGGCCCACCCGATGTTGGCCCGGTGCCTGCGGGTTTCGATCGGCACGGACGCTGAAAATGCGGCCTTTCTGGCCGCCTTGGACGTCGCTTTAAAGGCCCAGCGCTAGGGACTACTGGGCTTGGGGTCGCACGCCGATTTCGACATTCAGGTCCAGCTGCGTTTGTTCCCTTAGCACCGTCAGCACGGTTTTTTGGCCCGGCGCCATGTCGGTAATTTGCAGCATCGCGGTGCGGCCATTGGTCACCGGGCGGCCATCAATCGCGGCCAGTACGTCCCCGGGCAGCATGCCGGCAATCTGCGCCGGGCTGTCGCGGTACACGGTGGTGATTACCAGCCCATCCATCACACCCAGAGTTTTGCCCAGCTCATCGCTTAGGGCTTCGACTTCGATGCCCAAGAAACCTCGAATCACTCGGCCAAAGGTCAAAATCTGCTGCATGACGTCCAGCGCCAAACTGGTCGGGATGGCGAAGCCGATGCCTTGCGAGCCGCCACCGCGGCTAAATATGGCACTGTTGATGCCAATCAGCTCGCCAAATATGTTGGTCAAGGCGCCCCCCGAATTACCCGGGTTGATCGCCGCGTCGGTTTGAATGAAGTCTTCAAAGGTGGCCAGTCCGGCAATCCGCCCGGTCGCGCTCAAAATACCCTTGGTGACGGACTGGCCGACGCCAAATGGGTTGCCAATGGCCAGTACGCTGTCGCCGATTTGCGAGGGCGATTGTGCGATCGGGATGACAGGCAAATTAGGCAGCTCAATTTGCAGTACCGCCAGGTCCGATTCAGGGTCGCTGCCGACCCGCCGCGCAATGGCGCGTCGCCCATCCCGCAGCTCGACCAATACCACCGGTGCGTCCGCGATGACGTGATGGTTGGTCAATATGTGGCCTTGGTTGGAAATGATCACGCCGCTGCCCAGCGGTGCCGTCGAGCGGTCCTGGCGAAGATTGCTGTTGAGGTATTGACGCAGCGTGGCGTCACTTAGTAGCGGGTGGTCCGCGGCCAAGTTCTGGGTCGAGGTGTGGATGTTGACCACTGCCGGTGCGGCCCGGGAGACCGCTTCACGGTAGCTGCCGGGCGGCGGCGTCGACATACTGCGCTCGGCGCTGGGCAATACGTTAAGCGACAGTTGCGGCGCGCCATCACGCCCTTGCCACCACAGTACGCTCATGGCGATGGCTAAGCCTGCGACGGCGGGTAGGGCAATGGTGCTGGCAATTGCAGCGATCTGTTCACGAAGTCGATTCATGTGCGTATCTTACGCACAAACCTTGATAAAGCGGATGCCATGACCCCGACCGAACTGGAAACTCAAATCAATGCGTGGCTGGCGCCTGAGCGCTTCAGCGATTACGCACCCAATGGGCTTCAGCTGGACAGTGATCGGCCCGTCCGGACGCTGGTCAGCGGAGTGACCGCTAACCAAGCGTTGATTGATGCGGCGGTGGACGCGGGCGCTGACGCGCTGTTGGTTCACCATGGTTGGTTTTGGAAAGGCGAATCGCAGACCCTAACCGGCCTCAAGGGACGCCGGGTGCGAACCATGCTGGAAGCGGGTATCAGCCTGCTGGCCTATCACTTGCCGCTGGATGCGCATCCACAACTGGGCAATAACGCCGAATTGGCGCGTCTGATGGGCTGGCGCTCGGATGCGCCGTTGAACCCCGAGGGGATCGGAAACTTAGGCAGTTGCGACCCCATATCCGGTGCTGATATGGCGGCCGCGTTGGCGCTTAAATTGGGCCAGGCGCCGTTGTGGATTGACGCCAGGCGGCCGATTCATCGTTTGGGATGGTGCACCGGGGCGGCCCAGTCCTACTTTCAATCGGCCATCGATCAGGGCGTCGACGCCTTTGTTACCGGGGAGATTTCCGAACCCATGGTGCACCTGGCGCGTGAGGCGGGGGTGCATTACTTTGCCGCCGGCCATCATGCCACCGAGCGCTATGGGGTTCAGGCCTTGGGCCGGCGCCTGGCCGAGCAGTGCGGCCTGGCGCATCAGTTTATCGAGATCGCCAGCCCCGTTTAAGAGGCGCTGGTTTGGCCGCGCTGGCTGGCTTCGCTCAGTGTGCCCGGGGTTTCTGAATAGTCGCGCGGTTGAGCGGCGTCGTCCGCCAGTAATGTTTCCGGCGCCGGCGGCTCGATCAACGCCTTGATCTCGCTGTCCGGGTCGATATCAGCCGGATCCATCAGCGCCCGTTGGCCCTCGGCCAAGTGTTCATGGACCGCGCGGTATTGGCTGGACAGCTGGTTGACCAGCCGAGCGGTCTCGTTGAAATGGTCACTGATTTGGTGTTGCAGGGCCGTGTGGCGCTGATCGGCCTCTTGCATGCGCGACTCTAAGTCCGCGCGGGCCTTTAAGTCAGGCCGAGTGTTGCGGCCCCACGTGAATCCGATGCCGCAGCCGACCAGGCCAATGGCGGCTAAGTAAAACCAATATGCGGTAGTCATAAAGCCCAATTTCCTCTTTTCGTCGGTTTCAGTGTACCAAGCCTTGGGAGGGCGTGGGGTAGCGTTTACACTTTCAGCTCTGTATCTAATCTGATTGAGGCAGCTGATGTCCCGGCCCCAAGAAATCCCCCTGCGAATTGATTACCTGGAGGCTGTATTGACGGCCGTCGCCGTCGATCAGCCCGACCCCGCGGTGTCCGATGTGGCGCTGGTGTGCCATCCGCATCCGCTGCACGAGGGCAGTATGAACAATAAGGTCGTGACCACCCTGGTTCGGATGGCGCGTGATTTGGGGCTGCCGGCGTTGCGCTTCAACTTTCGCGGGGTCGGCGCCAGTGCGCTGGTCTGGGATGAAGGTCGTGGCGAGGTCGACGACGCCGAGTTGGCCGCTGCTGAGCTGCGCCGGCGCTACCCGAATGCTCGGCTGTGGTTGATGGGCTTTTCGTTTGGCGGCTATATCGCCGCCAAACTGTCCGAGCGCCAGTCCGTGGCCGGCTTGGTGTTGATTGCCCCGGCCGCCAGTCGCTTTGATATGACCGCCGTGCAAAGTCAGGTGCCGACCCTGGTCGCGTTTAACCGCGATGATGACGTGGTTACCCCGGTCTCGATGCAGGCGTGGGTTGATGCTCAGCATACGCCGCCGAGTTGTGTCATCGATGAGGTCGGTGGGCATTTCTACCACGGCCGTTTGGGCCCCTTGAAGCGTGCCGTCCAGGCCTGGCTGGAGGCGCAGCGCCGATGAATCCGCTGACGCGCTATCAGGCGCTGCTGGATAGCGGCGAGATCTACCCTGATCCGTCTCAGGCCGCTGCGGTCGGGATGCTGGACCAGCTGCGCTCCCGCCTGATCAATTTTCAGCCGGCGCACCCGGCCAAGGGCTTTGTCAGTAACCTGTTAGGGCGCTGGAAGCCACCGCCGCCTCCCTTGCCCGAACGCGGGCTGTATTTTTGGGGCGGGGTCGGGCGTGGCAAAACTTTTTTAATGGACTTGTTCTACGACAGCCTGCCGTTCGAGGACAAAAAGCGCATTCACTTTCACCGGTTCATGTTGAGCGTGCACGCCCAGTTGCGTGAAATGCAGGGCCAGCCGGATCCGCTAGAGCGGGTCGCCGATCGTTTGGCGGATGATATGCGGGTGCTGTGCTTGGACGAGTTCATCGTCACCGACATCACCGATGCGATGATCTTGGCGAATCTGTTTCGAGGCTTGTTCCGGCGCCAGGTGGCATTGGTCACCACCTCCAACGTCGAGCCACGCTGGCTGTACAAAGACGGCTTGCAGCGGGCCTTATTTTTGCCGGCCATTGACATGCTGTATGCGCACTGTGAGGTGTTTAATCTGGACGGTGGTACGGACTGGCGGTTGCGCGTGTTGACCCAGGTCGAGTTGTACCTGGATGCCCAGCGGCCGGATGCGGACCTTTTGCTGGCTCAGGAATTCGCCCAGCTGGCGCCCGGTCAGGTTCACGAGGGCGTAAAGATTGACGTCAATGGTCGTCAATTCAGTACCCGGGCGATCAGCGACGATGTGGTCTGGTTCAGCTTTAAAGAGTTGTGCCAGGGCCCGCGATCGACCAGCGATTACATTGAGTTGGCTAAGCGTTTTCATGCACTGGTGGTCTCGGACGTTCCAGTCCTGACCGATCAGATGGACGATGCCGCACGACGATTTGTAAATTTAATTGATGAAGTTTACGACCGTAATGTTAAATTGATCGTCAGCGCCGAGGCGCCGTTAATGTCGCTCTATCAGGGGTCTCGTGTGACCTTTGAATTTGATCGAACCGTGTCCCGACTCACGGAAATGCAGAGTCAAGAGTATTTGGCTCAACCGCATTTGCCATGAGGGGTTGATATCATCGGGGACGCTCTATAGAATCCTCCCCCTCGTTAATGGGGTGCGCCCCACAAGCAGCAGCAGGAATTATGAAGACTTTCAGCGCCAAAACAGAAGAAGTCAGCCGCGAATGGCTGGTAGTAGACGCGGCGGGCCAAACTCTAGGTCGCATGGCGACTGAGATTGCACGCCGTCTGCGTGGTAAGCACAAGGCCGAGTACACGCCTCACGTAGACACCGGTGATTACATCGTCGTAGTAAATGCAGAGAAAGTCGCAGTGACTGGCCGCAAAGCAAGCGACAAGATGTATTACCACCACACAGGATTTCCGGGTGGCTTGAAAGAAGCCTCGTTCGAACAGTTGATCGAACGCCGTCCCGAGAAAGTGATCGAGTTTGCCGTAAAGGGCATGCTGCCTAAGAACCCCTTGGGTCGCGCCATGTATCGCAAACTTAAAGTTTACGCTGGTGCGGAACATCCGCATGCGGCCCAAGAGCCGAAGCCTCTGGCTCTGTAAGGAACGATTATGTCAGCGATTCAGAACTACGGCACAGGCCGACGCAAGACCTCAGCCGCACGCGTATTTTTGCGCCCCGGTAACGGCACTATTACTGTTAACCAGCGTCCGGTGGACGTGTATTTCGGTCGCCCGACCGCACGTATGATCGTGCGTCAGCCGCTGGAATTGGTTGCGATGTTGGAAAAGCTCGACGTTTACTGCACCGTCAAAGGTGGTGGTGAATTTGGTCAGGCGGGTGCAATTCGTCACGGCATTACACGTGCCCTGATGGAAATGGACGAAACTCTGCGCCCTGCGCTGCGTAAAGCTGGGTTTGTAACCCGCGATTCGCGCATGGTTGAGCGTAAGAAGGTCGGTCTGCACAAAGCGCGTAAGCGTCCGCAGTACTCGAAGCGTTAATACGCTTTTGGTGGTGCGAAAGCCCGGCTTGGTCCGGGCTTTTTTGTGGGCGCTCGATTTTGCGGTCGCCTGCCGCTTTCGGTTTTGCGCCAATCGGCCGTGAAAAGCGCCCCTGTGCGGCTATTTGCTTACACCCAAAACTTGATTACGCGCGCCTGAAACCCTATCCTTTGCGCGGAATTTTATATCGCAACCCTTTACTCTCTAGAGGACCCAGCATGTCCGACTCCACCATGGCGGAAACGCCTGATGATTCGACGGTCAATCCAGGTCGACGCAAGTTCTTAGTGGCCGCTACGGCGGCCATGGGCGCGGTTGGCGCGGTTGGCGTCGCCACCCCCTTTGTCGGTTCATGGAACCCGAGTGCCAAGGCCAAGGCCGCCGGCGCCCCCGTCCGTGTTGACGTCAGTAAGGTCCGCGCTGGCGAACAGATTCGTGCCGAATGGCGCGGTAAGCCGGTGTTCGTTTTGCGCCGCACCGAAGCCAACCTGGCATCATTGGATGCGCTGGTCGACACGGTCGCCGATCCGATGTCTGCCAAAGAACAGCAGCCGTCTTACGTTGATAAGAAAACCCGGTCGATTAAGCCCGAAGTCTTTATCACCGTCGGGATCTGTACGCACCTTGGGTGTTCGCCGCAGTTCCGCCCCGAAGTCGGGCCTGCCGACTTGGGGGCTGATTGGCAGGGCGGCTATTTTTGTCCGTGCCACGGCTCTAAGTTTGATTTGGCCGGTCGTGTCTTTAAAGCTGTGCCTGCGCCGTTGAACCTGGTGGTTCCGCCGCACCGCTATGAAACTGACGCGATTGTGGTGATTGGTGAAGATGAGGGTGTTGCATAATGGCGTTGCGTAAAAGTACAGCAACAGGCGTGTTGGGCTGGATTGACGAACGTCTGCCCGTGGTTGACGCCTGGGATAAGCACTTGGGCAAGTATTACACGCCCAAGAACTTTAACTTCTGGTATTTCTTTGGCTCACTGGCGCTGTTGGTGCTGGTTAACCAAATCCTGACTGGTATTTGGCTGACTATGAGCTATGTACCCAGCGCCGAAGGTGCATTCGCCTCGGTCGAGTACATCATGCGTGATGTCGAGTTCGGGTGGCTGATTCGCTACATGCACTCGACCGGTGCTTCGGCGTTCTTTGTCGTGATTTATCTGCACATGTTCCGCGCCTTGCTTTACGGCTCGTATCAAAAGCCGCGCGAGCTGATTTGGTTGTTCGGTATGGCCATTTACCTGGCGCTGATGGCAGAAGCCTTCATGGGCTACCTGCTGCCGTGGGGGCAAATGTCCTACTGGGGTGCTCAGGTCATCGTGTCACTGTTCGGGGCGATCCCCGTGGTCGGTGCGGACTTGGCGCAGTGGATCCGGGGCGACTACCTGATCTCGGGCATTACCTTGAACCGCTTCTTTGCACTGCACGTCATTGCATTGCCGTTCGTGATTGCCGGTTTGGTCGTTTTGCACATTTTGGCCTTGCACGAAGTCGGCTCTAACAACCCCGACGGCATTGATATCAAGGACAACAAAGACGAGAACGGTAAGCCGTTGGACGGCATTCCCTTCCACCCGTACTACACAGTCAAAGACATTGCCGGTGTCGCGGTATTCTTGTTTGTGTTTAGTTTGGTGGTGTTCTTCTTCCCAGAAATGGGCGGGTACTTCTTGGAGTACGCGAACTTTGAACCGGCTAACCCGCTGAAGACCCCCGAGCATATTGCGCCGGTTTGGTACTTCACGCCGTTCTACGCCATCTTGCGCGCGATTACCTTCCCGATGTTTGGGTTGGACGCCAAGTTCTGGGGTGTGGTCTTTATGGGCGCGGCGATTGCGGTGCTGTTTGTCATGCCTTGGTTGGACCGCTCGCCGGTTCGCTCCATGCGCTACAAAGGCTGGATCTCGCGTGTATGGCTGGCGGTGTTTGCCGTGTCCTTCGTCATCCTGGGTGTTTTGGGCGCGATTCCGTCGTCGCCTGGCCGTACCGCGCTGGCGCAGCTGTGCACCGCGTTGTACTTCGCTTACTTCATCCTGATGCCTTGGTACACGCGGATGGAAAAATGCAAACCTGCTCCGACAAGGGTGACTGGCTGATGATTAAGGGAATTTTATTGGCGCTGACTCTGGTGTCAGGCGCCGCAGTAGCGGCCGGTGGCTCTGGCTACCCGCTGGAACACATTGATACCGACGTGACGGACCAGCCGTCGCTGCAGCGCGGACTGGCGACCTACAGCCAGTTCTGTGCAGGCTGTCACAGCATGGAATACCAGCGTTACGAGCGCACCGCGAATGACCTGGGTATTTCAAATGCCCTGTTCGAGGAGCACTTGCTGCCGGGCCACAAGAAAATTGGCGACCTGGGTACCATTTCAATGCCGGCCGATGCCGCGGGTGAATGGTTCGGCGCACCGCCGCCGGATTTGACCTTGGTCACGCGTAAGCGTGGTAACGACTGGGTCTATACCTACCTCAAGACCTTTTACACCGATCCGTCGCGTCCTTTGGGCGTGAACAACTTGGTGTTCCCTAAGGTCGGAATGCCGCACGCTTTGCAGCCGTTGCAGGGCGAGCAGCGGCTGGTGTGCACGAATGCACCGGTCAAAGAAAATGGCGTAGTTAAAACCGATCCGCTAACCGGCAACCCGATACTGGAAGATCAGTGTGGCGTGTTGGACGTGGTCGAGGGCAGCGGTCAGCTGTCGGCTGATGAGTATGATCGAGTCATTTACGACTTGGTAAATTACATGGCCTATGTTGCTGAGCCTAGCCGAGCCCAATCGGAACGTCTGGGTATCTACGTTCTGTTGTTCCTGTTTGTGTTCTTTATCGTGGCGTACCTGCTTAAGCGTGAATACTGGAAAGACGTTCACTAACGCAGCCTAGGCTTGATCAACCCCCGTGGGATTGCCTGCGGGGGTTTTTGTATTTTAAGGAGAGACCCCACATGACCGTGGTCACCAAACGTTCTTCAATGACCTTTTTCTCCGACCCGACTGACATTATGTCGCACCGGGTGCGCATGGTGCTGCACGAAAAGGGCGTGACCGTCGAGATCGTCGACTGCGACCCGGAAAACGTTCCGGACGAAGTGCGTGAGCTCAACCCCTATGGAAAACTGCCGACCTTGGTGGATCGTGATCTGTCGTTGTTTGAAGCCAACGTGATGATGGAATACCTGGACGAGCGCTTTCCGCACCCGCCGTTGCTGCCGGTTTACCCGGTGGCGCGTGCCAACAGTCGCCAAATGATTACCCGTATTGACCGTGAGTGGACCGCGTTGGCTCGAGTCATCTTGAAAGAGAAAACCGGCAAGCGTGTCGACACGGCGCGTAAAGCACTGCGTGATTCGGTGATCGCGACCAACGCGATTTTCGAAGAAAAGCCGTACTTCATGAGCGACGACTTTAGTTTGGTCGATTGCGCGGTTGCGCCGATTTTGTGGCGCTCGAACTTGCTCGGCTTGGACTTGCCGGCCAAAAGCACCGTGGCGATCCGTGAATACGGCGAGCGTGTGTTTGGTCGCGAGTGTTTCCAGCTGTCGATGTCTGAAGTCGAAGCGGAAATGCGCGACTGATATGAATTCATCGCGTCCTTACCTGTTGCGCGGTCTGTACGAGTGGATGCTCGACAACGACGCCACGCCGCACATCATGGTCGATGAAACTCAGTACGGCGTTCAGGTGCCTGCTGGGTTCGGTCAGGACGGTATGGTGGTGCTGAGTTTGTCGCCGTCGGCGGTGCGCGATTTGAGCATTACCAATACTGACCTGAGTTTTTCGGCGCGCTTCGCCGGCAAGCCCGAAAATGTATGGGTGCCAATGGCGGCGGTCAAAGGTATTTTTAGCAAAGAGACGGGCGAGGGCATGCAGTTTTTGACCGAGCCAGGTGATCCGCCCGCAGGGGTCGAGCCGGAAGGCGCCGACGCCGATCCGGATGATGAACCCCCGACGCCTTCGCGTCCGGGGCTGCGCATCGTCCGTTAGTCGATTCGTTCAAACAGCGCGACGATCCGCTCAACACCGCCGACGCTTTGCGCGGACGCGGTGACCTGAGCAATCTCGTTTTCGGTCAAAAATCCCAGCAAATACACGGTGCCGTCTTCAGTCGTTACCTTGGTTCGGCGTGCCAGTGTGAATCCGAGATCTTTCGCCAGCGCGGTATTAATCGCGGCGGTTAAGTAGGCGTCGTTGGCGCGTACACCAAAGCTGGTGGCGCCGGCCACGGTCAGCGCATTCTCAACCTTTTTGACGCCGCGCACCTGTGCGGCCACGGCCTGAGCGGCTTGCTGGGTGGTTTGGTCGGGTACCTGGCCGGTCAACAAAGTGGTGCCGTTAAACGTGGTGGCGACGATATGCGATTGCTTCAGCGTTTCCGACGTCTTGTTTAGGTTGACCGAGGTGATTTCTTCAATCAGTTGGTCACTGACATAGCCGCCAAAGGTTCGGCTGCCGATGTTCGGTTGGATCGGTTCGTCGACGATGCTGCTGACGACGGTGGTGCAGCCGCTCAGCATAACGGCTGCGGAAATAAGGGTGACGCTGACTAGTTTTTTCATGGTTTACCCGAACAGTTGCGATTCAATGGATTGTGTTAGTAAGTTTAGAGTTAGTAGCTGCAACTGCGCCACCCCCGATGGGGTTACCGCGGGCAGTCGTAGCTCCTGGTCCTCAAAGCCGCTCAGGGACGAAATCTGTCCACCCTCGTGCTGGCTTAATAAGATGACCCCAATGTCTTGGTCGTGGGCGGCCTGGACCGCCTTCATCAATGCCGGCTCACTGCCGGTCGCGCTCAGCACCACCAACAAATCCAGCTCCCGGCCCATGGCGCGTATCTGATGGGCAAAGACGTTAGCCGAGCCGTGCGCGGTGGCGACTGCATTGATCAAATGGGTGTCGTTGTTGAGCGACAATGCTGGCAGCGATGGTCGCTCGCGATCCAGTCGATGATTCAAGTGAGTGGCAAACATTTGCCCCAGCGCCCCCGCAGTCCCGGTGCCGCACACCAGTATCCGACCCTCGCTTAACAGCGTCTGGGTCAGCCGAGCGGCGATTTGCGCGATGCTGGCGGCGTGTTCAGTTTGCAGTGCAGTGACCGCGGCTTGGTGCTCGGCTATATCCTGGGCGATGCGCTCCAGCATGGTCAATCATCCATCTCAAATGCGTGGGGTATCCAGCGAAGCCGCCAGTTTGGTGGCGTTCCGCTAATGCCTACGGTATCAAAGCGAATGACTTTGTCGGTAGGGTTATTTGCCAGCCAGACATACGCGCAGGCTTTGAGCCGTCGGCGTTTATGCCAGTCAATGCTCTGGATGGCGGCCGTCAGCGAGCTGCGGTAGCGGACCTCGACCATGACGATGTGGTCCGGATCTTCCAGCACCAAGTCAATTTCCCCAAGCCGGCAGCCATAGCGGTGGTGCCTGAGTTGAACCCGGCGGTTGGCCAGGCGCCCAATCAGCCAGTTCTCAGCGGCGAGGCCGCGGGCCTGGCGGTCGCTCACAGTTCGAGCGGCGGGGCGCTGTTGGCAGGCAGTCCTGTCGCCAGCGGTTCAGCCCGCTCTGGCGGTCGCTCGAGGGCGGTGAAGCCCTCGGCTGTTAGGCGCGCCGGGCTCATCGCACGAGTCAGACGCTCGGATTCCAGGGTCCACAGCCCCGTGCGGCCGTCGAATGCGTTGCCTTGGGCGAGGCTGTCCAAGCTATTGGCCAGCAGCCAGGCATCGCGTCCGAGCTCAAATAGTACGTTCGAATCAGCCAGGCTATCGAGCTGCCATGGCATTGCCACAAGGTTGGCACCGACCAGGTCGTCGCGGACCAGGTCCAGATCCCGGTCCAGTGCGGCGTCGGCGACCCACACTGGAAGGTCGCCGGCGTAATAGAACGCCAGCAAGGGTTTAAGCTGGGCGGCGGTGACGGCGTTGGCGTAGATGTAAACGCTGCTGATGTCTGCGCGTCGGCGTGGCGTAAACTCCAAGTCCGCGGCCAACAGTCGCTGCAGTGCGCTGTGCCGGGCTTGGCTGGCGGCGATGCCGATCGCATCCGCGACCACTTGGCGCTGGTTGTCGTTGAGGTAGGGCGCGATGACTGGGGCGACACCCCCGTTGTCGGTCCATTCGCTGATGTAAGCCGCGCTGACACGCTCGCCGGTCGCGTCACCCGGCACCAACACGATGGGGCGCCGTGGGTCGTCAAGGTCCAGCATCATCAACCGTGCCGCATCGCGTGCGGCGTCTTCCGGCGCCAGTCCCATTTGCGCACGTGGCGCCAGTGCATCGGCCTCGATGTCGCTGTAGTTCAGGGTCAGAAGTGGCAAATCAATGGCCATCGCCAGCAATTGATTGACCTGGTCTTTCGGCAGGGGGCCAACAATTAAGTCAACCGACTGCGCGGTCAGTTCGGCCACCGCCGCCTCGACCCCTAGGCTGCCATCACTGACGATTACGGTGGTACTTCGGTCACTCAGCTGTTCGGACATGATGCCGTCGAGTAGGTTGGAGCCGACCCCAACCAGCGGTCCGGACAGGGGCAAGATCACGCCAATGCGTGCGGGCTTGGCCCAGCCTCTGGCTAATAGCGCTTGGATGTCGGCCGGTAGAACCCGGTTGGCGCGGTGATCCGGCCAGGCTTTGCGCCACGCGCGCACGTCGCCTGCACCGGCTTCGGCGGCTTGGGCCAGCGCCAGCCAGCCACTGACGGCATCGTCGCCGCCTGCGTCTAGTAGGCTGGCCAGCTGGGCGCGCACCCAGATATCGCCTAGCAAGCGCCCATTGGCGTCGTCCGGGGTGAGTTCAATTAAGCGGGCGAGCGCAGCCATGGCGGCGCGCTGGTCGCCCAGACCATCGTAGGCCTGCGTCTCCAACCCCAGCCATTCTAGTTGGTCCGGGGCTTGGCTGGCGCGCTCGATACGGGCCAAGGCGCCATTGTAGTCGCCCACGCCGATCATGGCGGCGGTCGCTTGGCGTTCAACCTGTTGATACAGTGGCCCGAGCGCAGCGTCCACCGGAACGCGCTGCGACAGCGCCAACGCCAGCTCGAATTGGCCGGAGCGGTTGAGTGCGCCCAGTTGCAGCGCCAACTGAGAGGCCTGTTCGGCACCAGCTAATTGCGTCAGACTCGCAAGTTCTGTGTCCAGAGGCGTTACCACCGTGGTGCCCGGCCCGCTGGCACACCCGCCCAACAATGCTGCAGTCAATGCGGTCGCCAGCCATAGGCGGCGTCGAGTGGCATGATTTTGAGGAGCTTTCATCGTTGCAAATTCCAGAGCGTTTGGTCGCAAGAGGGCCTATTGAGCCCGCAATTTACGTGGTCTCGACCCCCATCGGCAACCTTGGGGACCTAACCCTTAGGGCGCTGAGGGTGTTGTCGTCAGTCGAGATCGTATTGGCTGAGGATACGCGACGTGCCCGTCAATTGATGACGGCCTACGGTCTGAGTCCGCGATTAATTGCCGTCCATCAGCACAATGAAGCCCGTTTGGCCCCGGAATTGGTGGCCCAGGCTCGAGATATGCCCTTGGCATTAGTCAGTGATGCTGGGACACCGCTGCTGTCCGACCCGGGTTTGCCGCTGGTCCGTGAGGCGATTGCCCAAGGGGTGCCGATTATTCCGATCCCGGGGGCGTCGGCGCTGTTGGCTGCCACCGTGGTTTCGGGTTTCGCCATGGATCACCTGCAGTTCCTTGGATTTTTGCCGCACAAGGGCAGCGGCCGGCGCGATCGGTTGGAACGTGGCGAGCGTTCCGGCGGGGCGATGGTGTTGTACGAGTCGGCCAACCGAATGCCGGTCTTGATTCGTGATCTGGTGGATCAGTGTGGGCCGGACCGGCAGGTCGCATTTTGCCGCGAAATGACCAAGCTGCATGAGCAAATATGGCGCGGGTCGGTCGGCGAAGCCCAGGCGTGGTACGACGCCAGTAGCGATCACGCCCGCGGCGAATACGCGGTGGTGGTCAGTGCCGGCGAGCGTCAGGGCAGTGAGATTGACCAAATGCGCGTGCTCAAGGCCTTGGCTAAGGCGCTGCCACCCTCGAAAGCGGCCAAGGTCGCCGCCGAAATCACCGGTGGTTCACGGCGTGAGCTGTTTGAGCTGATTGAAGCCTTGCACAACGACGGCAAAGCCTAGACACTGCGCGCCGAAGACGACTGGACAGTCGCCGGCCATGTAAATGGCGGGAGGAAAGTCCGGGCTCCATAGAGCAAGGTGCCAGGTAATGCCTGGGGGGCGTGAGCCCACGGAAAGTGCCGCAGAAAATATACCGCCTTCGGGTAAGGGTGAAAAGGTGCGGTAAGAGCGCACCGCATCCCTGGTAACAGTGGATGGCAGGGTAAACCCCACCTGGAGCAAGACCAAATAGGGATCCTTTGGCGTGGCTCGCGCTGGATCCGGGTAGGTTGCTTGAGCGCGTCAGCGATGGCGCGCCTAGATGAATGACTGTCCACGACAGAACCCGGCTTATAGGTCGTCTTCACCTTATTCCTAAAAAACTTTTCTTCTCGAAGTTACTTCCGCCGCGCGCCGTAAGTCGTTGATTTTGCGATTTTGGGCGCGCTTTTTTGCGCCACTTGTTCTTATATACAGTACGACTAACTGTTTGAAAATAAACGACTTATTGGTCTGGCACCAAGCCCCAAGCTTGGTTGACCCTGATCCGAGGCGTCTCTAGACTTCGTTGGTGGGAAATTTTGGTAAAAAGTGTCGAAAAGTGAATTTTTGAACGCAACAGTGGGTATTTAGAGCAGGATGTTTAGAGGCATAACGCAGGTCAACTTAGACGCCAAGGGGCGTCTGGCGATTCCGACGCGGTTCCGCGACGTGATCGAGCAGCGTTGCGCCCAAAAAATGGTCCTGACCGTTGATCATCGCGAGCGCTGCCTGCTGCTGTACCCGGCGCCGGACTGGGCCACGGTCGAGTCACAAATCAATGCCATGCCCAACCACACCAAGGCGGCGCGTCGCCTGCAGTACATGATGGTTGGCCACGCCACCGACTTGGATTTGGACTCGGCCGGTCGAATCATGCTACCGGCGGTGTTGCGCGAGCACGCTCGACTGGAAAAGCGTGTCGTTTTGATGGGTCAAAATTCGCGTTTCGAGATTTGGTCCGAGACCCTGTGGCAAGCCAAGACCGAAGCCTACTTGGCGGACGAGGATGACGATGCCGATGCCGATGCGTTAGCCGGCTTCACCTTATGAGCGCCCACGTCAGTGTACTGCTGCACGAGACCGTCGATGCGGTGCTTGCCGATCCCAATGGCCTTTACGTCGACTGCACCCTGGGCCGTGGTGGCCATACCGCCTACTTACTGAGTCAGCTGGGAGAGGACGCCCGCGTCATCGGCTTTGACCGTGACCCGGATGCGATCGCGTTCGTCAGTGCCCGCTTTGCCGACGATCCCCGATTCGTGGCGGTACATGCAGCCTTTGGGGATCTTGAATCCGAGCTGGGTTCGCTCGGTTTGACTGGGCAAGTCGACGGCATCATCGCCGACTTGGGGGTGTCCTCGCCACAGTTAGATGTCGCCGATCGTGGCTTTAGTTTTCAGGTTGACGGCCCGCTGGACATGCGCATGGACCCGACCCGGGGGGTGTCTGCCGCTGACTGGCTGGCGCGTGTTAAGCACCCGGACTTGGCGCGGGCGCTGCGAACCTTGGGCGACGAGAAGAACGCGTCGCGTATCGCCAGTGCTATCTTGGAGGCGCGTGTCGAGGCGCCGATTCAGCGGACCCTGCAATTGGCGGCGATCGTCAAGGCGGCGCACCCACGCTGGGAGCCAGGCCGCCATCCGGCCACCAAAACTTTTCAGGCGATCCGGATCGCGGTCAACGCCGAGCTCGAGCAGATCGATGCCGTGCTGCCGCAAATCCTATCGGTGATGAAACCCGCTGGCCGTATGGCGGTGATCAGCTTTCATTCGCTCGAAGACCGCCGCATCAAGCGTTTTATCCGCGATCAGGCCAATCCGCCGGGTGACCCGCTGGGATTGCTGCCGCAGCCGGCACCGCGCCTGCGCCCATTGGGCAAGGCGATTCGCCCCAGCACGGCCGAAGTTGAGGCTAATCCGCGCTCGCGTTCGAGCGTGCTTCGGGTTGCTGAAAAATGTGCGGTGCCGGCGTGAAAAGCCTGTTTTTCGAGGCCTTGGCCGTCGCAGTTGGGTTGCTCACTAACCGTCATGTGGTGTCCTTGGCGCTGATGGTGTTGGTGGTCATGGGCAGCGCAATCGCAGTCAATCGAACCACCCACGAGACCCGGTTGCTGTATCAGGCCCAGCAAAGCCAGTTCGCACGCATTCAAAGTTTGCAAAACGAACGCTCCCAGCTCGGCCTCGAGGTCGGTGCACTGGCCTCGCATGCACGCCTTGATGCCTGGGCCCGTGAGCAAGGCTTCGAGGTTGCCAGTGAGCACGAGGTGCTGTCGTGGTGACCCGCTCGGCGACGCCGGTATGGCGTTTGTGGCTGGCCTACGCGGGTCTGCTGTTGATTGCGTTGGCGATCGTCGCACGCCTATACGTGTTGCAGGTGTCGGACCAAGAACGCCTGCGTTCGTGGGGTGAGCAGATCAGTGTCCGCAAGGAAGCGGTGCCGGCCTTTCGCGGGTCGATTTCGGACCGTAACGGCCAGCCGTTGGCGATGAGTACGCCGGGGATGTCAGTCGCGGTCGACCCGTCCAAAGCGCCGCCGCCGGGCGAGTGGTTGTCCCAGGTCGCCGACGCCGCCGGTGTCGACATGAATCGCTTGGCGGTGCGCTTTAACGACGCCCGCGATCGGCGCTTTATGTACATTCGCCGTAACATGACGCCGCAACAGGCCAGCCGAGTGATGGACTTGGGCGTACCGGGCGTGACTGCGATCCGCGAGGCGCGTCGCTTTTACCCAGCCGGCGAAGCGACCGCGCACATTGTTGGTTTCACCGATGTTGATGACCGTGGCCGCGAGGGGCTGGAGCTGGCGTTTGACGGGTTTATGTCGCCGAAACACGGCAGCCGTTGGGTGCTGGTCGATCGGCCGCAAAAAGCCGTGCGTTATTTGCCAGGCGGCGAAAGCGAGGCCTTCGGTAACGATATCCAGTTGACCTTGGATTTGGACCTTCAGTACGCGACCTATAAAGCGTTAAAAAGCGCGGCCATCCGAACGCGCAGCGTCGCCGGCAGTGCGGTCGTCATCGACGCCAAAACGGGTGAGGTGTTGGCGGCAGCTTCATTCCCGAGTTTTAACCCGAATGAAACGCGTGACCGGACTCCGGCTCGGACCCGGCCACGTTTTGTTGCTGACCTGTTTGAGCCCGGTTCGGCGATCAAGCCCTTTACCATTGCGCTGGCGCTGGAGCAGGGCAAGCTTGGGCTGACCGAGGTTATCAAGACCCCGAAGCTGTTTAAAGTTGGCCGTAAAACCATCAGCGATCATCGTAATTATGTCGAGTTGGACCCCGCCGGCATCATTAAAAAATCGTCCAACGTCGGTACCGCCAAGGTCGCTTTGCGCCTGGAGCCGGGTGACTTGGCTGACCGTTTGCGATTGGCTGGCTTTTCCCAAGATGTCGGTTTGTCGCTGCCGGCCGAAGCGGCGGGGCGGTTACCGTCACCCAAACGCTGGAGCGACATCGAGCAGGCCACGTTGGCCTACGGCTATGGCTTAAACGCTAATGTCTTGCAGCTGGCTCGGGCTTACACCGTGTTCGCCAATGACGGAGAAATGCGTGGTATTCAGCTGGTGCGTGGGTTGCCGCCGGCTGATCCGGTGCGTGTATTCGAACGCGGCATTGCTCCCAAAGTACTGGCGATGATGGGGCTGGTGACTGAGCAGGGCGGCACCGCGACCCAGGCCAAAATTCCGGGGTACAGCAGCGCAGGTAAAACCGGTACCGCGATCAAGGCCGGTGTCGGCGGTTACTCCGACGAGTCGCGCCGTTACGACGCCAGTTTTACCGGGCTATTCCCAGCGTCCGACCCGCGCCTGATCATATCGATCGTGATGCACGATCCACAGGGCGATCAATTCTACGGCGGCAACACCGCCGCGCCTGCATTTGCTGACATCACCCGCGAAGCGGCGCGTATTTTGAATATTCGCCCCGATCAAGCTGAGCCGCTTGTTGCCAAGGCGGCGCGATGATCCGTTTACGCGATTTGTGTGGCGATTACAGCGGCCTCGATAACCCCGAGATTACCGGTTTGACGCTCGATAGCCGGGCGATCGCTCCGGGCATGCTGTTTTGCGCAGTCAGCGGTGCACTCAGCGACGGTCACGACTTTATCCAGGCGGCGATTGAATCGGGCGCCAGTGCGGTTATCTGTGAACGCGCCTGCGAGCTGTCGGTGCCCTGTGTGGTGGACCCCCAACTGCGCCATTCTCTGAGTGCCCTGGCTGGGCGCTTTTATGCCGATCCGAGCCATGACCTGCGTCTAGTCGGTGTCACTGGGACCAACGGAAAATCAACGCTGTGTGACCTGCTGCAACAGGCCCACCATGCCTTGGGTCATCGCAGTGCGGCGATGGGCACGCTGGGTGTGTACGGCGCCCGCGACTATGGCTATTCGGGCAACACCACGGCCGATCCGATCCAGATACAGGCGGATTTGGCGGCGCTGCGCACCGATGCGGTCACCGATGTCGCCATGGAAGTGTCGTCGCATGGCCTGGCACAGGGCCGCGCCGAGGCGCTGCGCTTTGATGTCGGCGTGTTCACCAATTTGAGCCGTGATCATCTGGATTACCACGGTGACATGGACCGCTATGCACTGGCCAAGCAGCACCTGTTTGTTGGCCTGCGACCACGCCACTGGGTGTTAAACGCCCAGACTCCGGAGGCGGCACTGTTGGCGCCGTTGGCCGACGCGGCGACCCTGTATGGCGACGGCGGTTCGGTCCGTGCGCAACACATTCAGGCGCGCCCATCCGGGGTCGCCTTTGAGCTGGTCACCGAGGCTGATCGGGGCACTGTCGAGTCCCAGTTGCTGGGCGATTTTAACGTTGACAACCTGCTGGCCTGTGCCGCGGTGCTGTTGGCCCAGGGCGTCGCATTCGCCACGGTCTGTAAAACGCTGGCTGGGCTGCGTCCGGTGCGTGGTCGGATGCAGGTGATCAGTCAGTCACCGCTGGTGCTGGTGGATTATGCGCACACGCCTGACGGCTTGGCGGCGGCGTTGCGCGGTGCCCGCGCGCACTGTCACGGTCAGTTGTGGGTCGTCTTTGGGGCTGGCGGTGATCGCGATACCGGCAAGCGGCCGCTGATGGGTCAGGCGGCCGATCAATTGGCCGACCGTATTGTGCTGACCAGCGATAATCCGCGATCCGAAGACCCTGAATTGATTATGGACGACATCGAAGCGGCGATTCATCGCCCGGTCCATCGCCAGACCCAGCGCACGCTGGCGATCGAATGGGCGATTCGCCAGATGGCACCACAGGACACGCTGTTGATTGCCGGCAAGGGGCACGAGCGCGAACAGATTATTGGCCACCAGGTCATGCATCACGACGATGCCGAGGTCGCGCGTCGCGCACTGGATGGTCTGGATGCTTGAGCGCAGCCTCAGTCGTTGGGCCCGCGAACTGGGTGCCACCTTGCACCAGGTTGAATCGGCCATGCCCCGGCGCGTGATGATGAACAGCGTCGATTGCGGTCCTGGCGATCTATTCGTTGCGCTGCGTGGTGGCCAACGTGACGGCCATGACTTTATTGATGACGCCCGCGCCCGCGGCGCCTGGGTGATGGGCGAGCGTGCGGATTGTGACCTTCAGGTCAGTGACAGTTTGGTCGCCTTGACCAAGATGGCGGCGATTCACCGGCGCGAGCTGAAGTGGGTCGTTGCGATTACCGGTTCGATGGGTAAAACCACCACGCGCCGCTTGGTTCAGGCGGCGTTTAACGCCTGTATGCCGAAACCGACCTTGGCCACCCAGGGCAACTACAACAACCACCTAGGTGTGCCTTTGACGCTGATTCGGGCCACGCGTGAAAGTCAGGCGGTGCTGGAACTGGGTGCCAACCATCAGGGCGAGATCGATCAGCTGGCGGGTCTGGTGCGACCCAATGTGGCGGCGATTACGCTGGCCGGTCCTGCGCACCTGGATGGTTTTGGCGGCCTCGCAGGTGTGGTCAAGGGCAAGGGCGAGATACTGGATCACATCGAGCCGGGCGGTATCGCCGTGCTTAATCGTGACGATTCAGCCTACGGCATCTGGGCGGCCCGCGCCGATGCCTGCAACCAATTGAGTTTTGGTTTGGATGTGGCGTCCGATGTGCGCGGTGTTCGTGACGGCGACGGCTGGCTGGTCGAACACCAGGGCCGCCGTTTGGGCTTGGTGCTGGCGCTGGAAGGCGACCATCAAATTACCAATGCGCTGTGTGCGCTGGCGATCTGCGTGGCCTCGGGGCTGGCGCTGGACGACAGCATTCAAGCCATGTCCGAGGTGCAGCCCGAAGCAGGCCGCGGCCAGTACCTGCGCCTCAGTACCGGCGCCACTCTGATCGACGACAGCTATAACGCCAACCCCCAGGCCATGCGCGCCGCGATTGCCCAGTTACTGAGCCAGTCGCCCAAGGGTATTGCGGTGTTGGGCAGCATGTACGAGCTCGGCCAATCGGCGGACCAGCTGCACCGCGAACTGGGCGCCTATTGCCGCACGATCGGGGTCCAGACTCTGGTCACCACTGACCCGCGCATCGCCCAAGGCTTTGGTGCTGACGCCCAAGAATTTGCCGACACCGGCGCGGTTGCGGGCTGGATTGAAGCCCACACCGGCGCCGGCGATTGGCTGCTGGTTAAGGGCTCGCGCGGGGCGCGGATGGAACGCTGTTTTAGCGACTTTATTCAAGGAGAGAAATAAGTGCTGCTTTGGTTATCCCAGTGGTTGGCCCAGTTTGACCCAATGTTTGGGGTCGCTCAGTACCTGACGCTGCGCGCAATTTTGAGCGTGCTCACGGCCCTGATCATCACCCTGTGGGTCGGTCCGATCATGATTCGCAAGCTCGGTATCCGCCAGATTCGCCAGACCGTGCGGGATTACGGCCCTGAAGCGCATCTGAGCAAAAGCGGCACGCCGACCATGGGCGGTGCCCTGATTTTGGTCGGTATTGCCCTGAGCTGTGTGCTTTGGGGTGATTGGTCCAATCGTTACCTGTGGGTGCTGCTGTTTGTGACACTGGGCTTGGGTGCGGTGGGCTGGGTCGATGACTGGCGCAAGGTGGTCAACAAGGACCCCGAGGGTTTGCCGGCACGTTGGAAGTACCTGTGGCAGTCGATCATCGCCTTCACCGCCGCCGTGTTCATGTACGCCACCGCCAAGGCGCCTGCGGAAACTCAGCTGCTAATCCCGTTCTTTAAAGATGCGGTGTTTGACCTTGGCTTGGGTTACATCGTGCTGACGTATTTCGTCATTGTCGGCTCGTCAAACGCAGTCAACTTGACCGACGGATTGGATGGCTTGGCCATTTTGCCAACGGTTCTGGTCGGGGCCGCGCTGGGCGTGTTTGCCTACCTAAGCGGTAACCTGGTGTTCTCGGAATACCTGTTGATACCCTACCTGCCCGGCACCGGTGAATTGGTCATCTTTGTCGGCGCCTTGGTCGGTGCCGGCCTCGGCTTTCTGTGGTTTAACACCTATCCCGCGATGGTCTTTATGGGCGATGTCGGCGCGTTGGCACTGGGTGGCGCGCTCGGTGCCTTGGCGGTGATGACTCGCCAAGAAATCGTGTTGGCGATTATGGGCGGCGTGTTCGTGATGGAAACCCTGTCGGTGATCATCCAGGTGACGTCGTTCAAACTGACCGGCAAGCGCGTGTTTCGGATGGCGCCGATCCATCACCACTTTGAATTAAAAGGCTGGCCGGAACCGCGTGTGATCGTGCGTTTTTGGATCATCACCGTCGTATTGGTGTTGATCGGCCTTGCCAGCTTGAAGTTGCGTTAACCGATGCAGCTGATTGCCTCCACCTACACCCTGGTCTTGGGCCTTGGCATTGCCGGGCAGGCCTGTGCGCGTCACCTGCTATCGCACGGCGTGCCGGTGCAGTTGGCCGATACCCGTGCGGCGGTGGATGTGGCGGCACTGCTGGCGGACTATCCAGGCGTGGTGTGCCGCACTGGCGATCAGGTCGACGCGGCTTGGGTCGCCCAGGCCAGTGAAGTGGTGGTGTCGCCGGGCATTGCCCTGAATGATCCGCTGCTGGAGCAAGCCCGGTCGCGCGAGGTGCCGTTGATCGGCGAGCTGGACCTGCTGCGTCGCGCGGCACCGGATTTGGACATCGTCGCCATCACCGGCACCAATGGCAAAAGCACCGTCACCACCCTGGTTGGCAAGATGCTCGCGGCCTGTGGTCGCCGGGTTGCGGTCGGCGGCAACCTCGGCCGTCCGATGCTGGATTTGTTGAACGACGGTGCCGATTGTTTGGTGTTGGAACTGTCTAGCTTCCAGCTTGAGCGGGCGCGGCCTTTCGGACCGCGCGTGGCGACGGTGCTGAACATGAGTCCGGATCACCTGGATCGGCACGGGGATATGCCGAGCTATTACAAGGCCAAGCACCGCATTTTCTCGGGTGCCAGCGCCTGTGTGGTCAATTTTGAAGACGCCTTGTCGCGCCCACTGGTTGGCGAAAACCTAAAAATGGTTGAGTTTTCGCTTTATGCCAGCGACTTCCACCGCTTTGGCGTCGAGGGGCAGGGCGATCATCGCGCGATCTACTTCCGCCTCAAACCCCTGATCAAGGTCAACGAGTTGGCCATGGTCGGCGACCACAACCTGGCCAATGCCATGGCCGCACTTGGTGTGGTTCAGGCGCTGGATTTGGATTTGGCGCCGGCGCTTGACGTGTTGAAACAGTTCGCCGGGTTGCCCCATCGCGGGGTGGTCTGTGGCCGCGTCAATGGTGCCATTTGTGTTAACGATTCCAAGGGCACGAACGAGGGCGCCTCGATCGCCGCTCTGACCGGTCTGGCCTCGGCACTGCCGGGGCGGGTGTTCTTGTTGGCCGGCGGTGACGGCAAGGGCGCCGATTTTTCGGCCTTGGCTAAGGCCGTCCAGCGAGTCGACGCACAACTTATTGGGTTTGGTCGTGATGGCCAGCAAATTGTCGACGCCGCCGGCCGCGGCCAGCGGGTCGAGACATTGGCCCAGGCTCTGGACGCGGCGCTGGTGGATGCGGCTGACGGTGACGCGGTGTTGTTGTCGCCAGCCTGTGCCAGCTTTGATCAGTTCGCCAGCTACCTGGCCCGTGGCGAGCAATTCGAAGCCTTGGTCAGCGCTCGCGCGGTGGCCCAATGAGCACGGCATTGCAGGCCTTGCCCCAGGGCAAAACCCTGACGCTGCCGGATCCGATTTTGTTTTGGACCGCGATCGCGCTGAGCTTGCTCGGTGTGGTCATGGTCGGGTCTGCCAGTATCGAGTACGCGGCGGCGAAGCAAAATGACCCCTCTCACTACCTGGTCCGGCACAGCATTTTTTGGGTCTTGGCGATGGGCGCCGGCATTGCCGCTGCGCGTTTGAACCCGAACGTTTTACAGCGCCACAGCGCATGGTTTTATTTGCTGGGTCTGGTGCTGTTGGCGGCGGTTTTCTTGCCCGGCATTGGCCACACCGTCAACGGTTCAACGCGCTGGCTTAACCTAGTGATCATCAAGCTCCAGGCCTCGGAAGTGGCCAAGCTGTGTCTGGCGATTTACCTGAGCAGCTTTCTGGTCCGCTTTGGTCAGGCCGCCACTCAGACCTTTTGGGGCTTTATTCGGCCGATCTTGGTGACCCTGGTGTATGGCGCGCTGTTGTTGGCGGAGCCGGATTTGGGGGCCTTTGTGATCATCTTTGCGATGGTCCTGTGCGTGATGTTCTTGGCCGGTTCGCGGCTGGTCGAATGGTTCGTCATGTTGGGCGCGGCCGGGTTGATGGTGGCCTATGCGGCGACCACCGAGGCCTATCGCATGAAGCGCGTGATGGTGCTGCTGGATCCTTGGGAGTACCGCTACTCGGAGGCCTACCAGCTGACCCAGGCGTTGTTGGCGTTTGGCAAAGGCGGCTGGTTCGGCGAAGGCTTGGGCAACAGCGTGCAAAAGCTGTTTTATCTGCCCGAAGCCCACACCGACTTTTTGTTCGCCATCTTGGCCGAAGAGCTGGGTCTGGTCGGCGCTTTGACGGTGGTGGCACTGTTTGTCGTGCTGATCTGGCGCAGTTTTCGAATTGGCCGCATGGCCGAGCTAAAAGGTCAGTTCTTTAATGCCTACCTGGCCTACGCCTTCGCCCTGATGATGGCCGGTCAAGCCACCGTCAACATGGGCGTTAACACCGGCTTGTTGCCGACCACGGGCCTGACCTTGCCGTTGATGAGCTACGGCGGGTCCAGCTTAATTGTCAGCGCGATTATGCTCGGCTTGCTCCAGCGCATCGCCTGGGAGGCCAAGCAATGAGCCGCCTGGCAGTGATCATGGCCGGCGGCACCGGTGGCCATGTGTTCCCTGCGTTGGCCTTGGCGGATGAGTTGAGTCGGCGCGGCTGGCGCATCCACTGGCTCGGCGGCAGTCGCGGTATCGAGACGCGCGCGGTGCCGGCGGCCGGTTACCCGATGGATATCTTGGGCACCGACTCGATTCGCGGTCGTGGCCCGGTCGGCCGGGTGCTCGGGCTGCTAAAAGTGGTCCGCGCCGGGGTCAAGGCTTTGCTATTGCTGCGTCAACTAAAGCCCGCGCTGGTGGTCAGCCTAGGCGGTTATACCGCCGGCCCCGGCGGCGTCGCCGCCAAGGTGTTGGGCGTGCCACTGGTGCTGCACGAACAAAACGCGGTCGCCGGTGTCACCAATCGGCTACTCAGCAAAATTGCCCGTGGCCAGGCGCAGGCCTTCGACGGTGCCTTGGCCTGCGCCCGCGTGACGGGTAACCCCGTGCGCCAGTCGATCCAAGCCATCGCCGACCCGGTGACGCGTGATGCCGGTCGCCACCGCCCGGCGCGGGTGTTGATTTTCGGCGGCTCCCAAGGCGCCCAAGCCCTGAACGAACAGGTCCCCGGCGCGCTGGCCAGTGTTGGCATGGCGCTGGAGATCCGTCACCAGGCCGGGCGCGGCAAAGACCAGCCGACCCGTGCCGCCTATGCGAGCGCAGGCATTGAGGCCAGTGTCAGCGAATTTATCGACGACATGGCGGACGCCTATGCCTGGGCCGACTTGGTCATTGGCCGCGCCGGCGCCCTGACCGTTAGTGAACTGGCCTGCGCCGGTGTCGCGGCGATCTTGGTGCCGTTGCCGTCGGCGGTCGACGATCACCAGACCCAAAACGCGCGCTGGCTGGCGCGTGCTGGGGCGGCGGATGTGCTGCCCCAGTCTGAACTTTCAACGCGCTTGGGCGGGATGCTCAAGCACTGGCTTGGCGATGCCGAGCTGATGGCTCAGGCCGCCTCGCGGGGGCGTGCAATGGCACAACCCCAGGCGACCGATTTGCTGGCCGACTTATGCGAGGACTGCGCACTATGATTATTGCTCCATCCAACCCTATGCGCAGGATCCAAGGGATCCACTTTATTGGCATCGGCGGCAGCGGCATGTCCGGTATCGCCGAGGTGCTCTTGAACCTGGGCTACCGTATTTCGGGGTCGGACTTGGCCGATTCAGCGGTCACCCGTCGTCTGGTTAGCCAGGGCGCCCGGGTCCATCAAGGCCACGCCCCGGAGAATTTGGGTGATGCCGACGTGGTCGTCGTCTCCAGTGCCGTCAATGAGGAAAACCCAGAGGTCAAAGCGGCCCGCGCACGGCGCATTCCGGTGGTCCGCCGCGCGGTCATGTTGGCCGAGTTAATGCGGTTTCGACATGGCATCGCGGTCGCCGGCACCCACGGCAAGACCACTACCACCAGTTTGCTGGCCTCGGTCCTGGCTGGCGCCGACATGGACCCGACCTACATCATTGGCGGGCGTTTAAACGCCGCCGGCACCAATGCCAAGCTTGGGCAAAGTAATTTGCTGGTGGCCGAGGCCGACGAGTCCGATGCCAGCTTCCTGGAGCTGTTGCCGATGACCGCCTTGATTACCAACATCGAAGCGGACCACATGTCGACCTACGGCGGCGACTTTAGCCAGCTCAAAGACGCCTTTGTGCGCTTTATTCACAATCTGCCGTTTTACGGCTTGGCGGTGGTGTGCGCCGACGATCCGGTGATTCGCGAGCTGCTGGCACGCTTTGAGCGCCCGATGCTGACGTTTGGTATCGATACGGACTGCGACTATCGGGCCATCAATTTGGATGTGCGTGGCATGACGACACATTTCGACGTGTTGGGGCCGAATGGATTCGAGGCCGGGTTCGCGGTCAAGATGCCGGGTCGTCACAACGTCCTGAACGCCCTCGGTGTGATTGCGATTGCCCTGGATTTGGGGGTCGCAGTGGCCGCCATTCAACGCGGGCTGTCCGAGTTCGCCGGCGTCGGCCGGCGCTTTCAGTCACACGGTGAGTTGGCCTTGCCCCAGGGCGGTCAAATCCACTTGGTCGACGACTACGGCCACCATCCGACCGAGGTTGCCGCCACCATTCGAGCGGCACGCGAGGCTTTCCCGGGCCAACCGCTGAGTTTGGTTTTTCAGCCGCACCGTTACAGCCGCACCCGCGATCTGTTCGACGATTTTGTCCAGGTATTAGAGGCGGTTGACCAGCTGGTATTGTTGGATGTGTATCCGGCAGGGGAATCCCCTATTAGCCATGCCGATAGCCGAGCACTGGCCAGCGCGCTGCGCATGCGTAACAAAGTGAGCCCGATCGTGGTAACACAACCGGAAGGTGTTTGTGATACCTTAGTTCCGTTATTGGTTGATCAAACGGTCTTGATCACCCAAGGTGCAGGCGACGTCGGTCGTCTGCCTGAGTTAATTAAGCAGGGATTGGCACCATGACTCGGGTCGCGGTCTTATTTGGCGGCAACAGCAGCGAACGCGCTGTGTCAGTGGCGAGCGGGCAACCCGTCCTTGCAGCTTTGTTGCGTCAGGGCATCGATGCCTTCGCCATGGATCCGGACCGCGACCCGATTGCCACCCTGTTATCCGAGCCGTTCGATGCCGCCTTTGTTGTGCTGCACGGAGGCGCCGGTGAAGACGGCCGCATTCAAGCGGTGCTGGACTTGATGGCGGTACCCTACACCGGCTCCGGCCCCGCGGCCTGCGCCCTGGCGATGGACAAACAGCGCAGTAAACAGCTGTTCGCCGCCGCCGGAATCCCGATCGCCGATAGCCAGATCATGACCTCGGCCGACCAAGCCGGCGCTGTGTATGACGCGCTCGGTCCGCGCGTGATGGTCAAACCGAACGCGGAAGGCTCGAGCGTCGGTAACTTCATTTGCCACTCCAGCGATCAGGTCGCGGCAGCCTTTGCCCAGGCCCGCGAATTTGGCGCGGTCATGGCCGAGCATTTTGTCGACGGCCCGGAATTCACCTGTGCCGTGGTCCGCGGTGTGGCTTTACCGGTGATCCGTATCCAAGCCCAGGGCGGCGTGTATGACTACGCGGCCAAGTACGAGACCGGCGATACCCAGTACCACATCCCGTGCGGGCTATCGGACGACGACGAATCCTACCTGCAGTCGCTGGCGCTGCGCGCGCACGACGCGCTCGGATGCAGCGGCTGGAGCCGTGTTGATTTTATCCAAGGCGAGACCGGTTTTGTCGCCCTGGAAGTGAATACCGTGCCGGGGATGACACCGACCTCGCTGGTGCCCAAAGCGGCGGCGGCGGTCGGGCTGAGTTTCGACGATCTTTGCCTGCAACTTTTAAATGATGCAGTCGGTGAATCACGTGGTTAAGCCGCGCAACCGCACGCGCCGCGGCGCCCAGCCCATCCGTCAACGGTTGTGGACGCGTTTGTCACGTCCGGCTTGGCTGCGGCTGCCGCGGCTGGCAGTGCCTAGTTTGACCAGCGCCTGGGGCCTGGTGCTGTGTCTGTGTGCCGCCATCAGCGGCGCAGGTGTGGTCATGGCGAGCGAGCGATTACTCGGTGACTTTGTGATCGAGCGGGTCGAAGTCGAGGGCGACTTTGTCCACCTGCGACCGGGCGATGTTCAGCGCCGGCTGGACGATTTGCTGGTCAATGCACGTGCCAGCAGCGACTTGTCACAGATTCAGCGCCAGCTCAGCGCCCAACCCTGGATTGCCGAGGTGCGGGTGCGCCGGGTATGGCCGCACGCGCTGCGTATCGAAGTGATCGAGCAGCGCCCCGTGGCGCGCTGGAATAGCGACCAGTTTTTGGGCATGCAGGGCGATTTGTTTGAGCCGGCCCGCGCGCCGCTGATGGCCTTGCCTGACCTAGCGGGCCCGCGTGGCATGCAACGCGATGTGTTTGAGCGCTTTCAGCTGTGGGCCGAGCGCATGGCCCAAAGCGGTTTGGAATTAGATGGGGTCGAGTTTGATGTTGACCGTGGCTGGCGTCTGCACACCGTCGGCGGCTTGGACATCCAGCTGGGGCGTATGGATTTGGAGGGTCGCTTGACCCGTTTTGATCAAGCCTGGCAGTTAAAGCTGGCCCAAACACCGAACTTGGTTCGGGTCGATTTGCGTTACCCCAATGGCGTCAGCCTGGGTTTTGAGGAGTCAAACGATGGATAAGCTGGTGGTCGCGCTGGACGTCGGCAGTCATCGCGTACGCGCTTTGGTGGTCGGCGTCAGCCACGGTGAACAACCCGAAGTGTTGGGGCTGGGCAACGCGCCGTCCAAAGGCATTTCACGTTCAATGGTGGTCGATATTGAGGCCGCCACCCGTGCTATCGAGCGCGCCATCAACCAATGCGCTGAAATGGGCCAGTGCCGCATCTCGTCGGTCACCTGCAACCTAGGGGGCTCGCACTTGGCGACCCACGACAGCGAAGGCGCGGTCCCGGTCAGCGGTGACGAAATCACCCCGATTGACGTCGAGCGTGTATACGACGCCGCCCGCGCCATTGTGCTGCCGCCCGGCCAGACCGTGGTCAAGGTCGTGCCGCGCCAATTCTTGATCGACGGCCAGGCCGGAATTTTGGTGCCCGTGGGCATGAGTGGTGTGCGTTTGGCGGCCAATGTGACGCTGGTGACTGGGTCACAAGCGACTGCGCGCAACCTGAAAAAATGCCTGACCGGCGCCGGCGTCGAGTGCGACCAATTGTTGCCCAGCGGCCTGGCCGCCGCGGCGGCCTGTTTGTCTGACGCGGACAAGGACCTTGGGGTGTGCCTGGTAGACATCGGTGGCGGCACCACGGACGTCGCCGTGTTCAAAGAAGGCGCGCTGCGTTACATGGCGGTATTGCCGGTCGCCGGCGAGCACCTGACCAAAGATTTGGCGGTCGCTGCGCACATCTCGGCGCCGGACGCGGAACGCATCAAATGCGAGTTCGGCACGGCGTATTTGGATCCGGACATCGATGCGGCGCGGATGGAAGAGCCCATTCCCGTGCGCCGCGTGGACGGCACCCAGTCCGCGGACTGGTCGCGCCGTTTGGTGGTCGATTACATGCAGCCGCGCGTGCGCGAAATTTTGGAAATGGTCGGCGAGCAAATCAGCGCCAGCGGGCTTGGCGAAGTGCTTGGTGCCGGGGTCGTACTGACCGGCGGCACGGCGCGGCTGGAGCGGATTGCGCCGCTGGCCAAAAGCATTCTGGGGCTGCCGGTTCGATTGGGTCAGATCCAGGGCCTGGCGGCCGACGCAAAGTTTTTGTCCGACCCGGGAATGGCCGGGTTGGCGGGGTTGGCATTGCATGCCAGCACACAAGATTCTGAAGGTGGGCGTCGTCAGCGTTCACGTCAGGGTGAGGGATGGAGTGGCATCGGCGCATCGCTGAAAAAGCTCTTTAAACAATTTTAACAACAGCAGGTAACAGCCATGAATTTTGATCTAGCAGAAACAGCGGGTAACAGCGCCGTTATTAAAGTCATCGGAGTCGGCGGCGGTGGTGGCAATGCCATCTCGCACATGACCCGAGCTGACGTCGACGGCGTCGAATTTGTTATCGCCAACACCGACAGCCAGGCGCTCAATGACGCGTCCGCTAACACCACATTGCAGTTGGGCCCGAATGTAACCCGCGGTTTGGGTGCCGGTGCCAACCCCGAAGTCGGCCGCAATGCGGCGATGGAAGACCGTGAAACTATTGCCGAGGCGATCCAGGGCTCGGACATGCTGTTTATTACCGCCGGCATGGGTGGTGGTACCGGCACCGGTGCCGCTCCCGTGGTTGCCGAAGTGGCGCGTGAGATGGGTATTTTGACCGTCGCCGTGGTGACCAAACCGTTTAGCTTTGAAGGTCGCCGCCGTATGCGCGTCGCCGAAGAAGGCATCAAGGCGCTGGAAAAGAACGTCGATTCACTGATTATTATCCCAAACGAAAAGCTGTTGCCGGTACTGGGCAGCGACGCGACCTTGATGCAGGCCTTTGACGAAGCCAACAACGTGTTGAACGGTGCGGTTCGTGGGATTGCTGACCTGATTGTTAAGCGCGGCATTATCAACGTCGACTTTGCCGACGTGCGCACCGTGATGAGCGCCATGGGCCAAGCCATGATGGGCACCGGCACTGCGTCCGGCCCGGATCGCGCCATCGAAGCGACCGAAAAAGCCATTCGCTACCCGCTGCTCGAAGAAATCGACCTCAAAGGTGCGCGCGGTATTTTGGTCAATATCACCGCCAGCTCCAGCTTCGGCTTGGGCGAATACACCACGATCGGCGACATGATCGACGACATAGCTGACGAAAATGCCGCGGTCGTGATTGGCACTGTGATTGACGACAACATGGGTGACGAATTGAGCGTGACGGTGGTGGCAACGGGCTTGGACAGCCGTGCTGAACTCGAGGTCGTTCAAGGCGGAATTCAAGAGCAGGCCCAGCCCCAGCAAATGGTCGCCAACGGTGGTTTGTCGATGCCGGGTATCTTGCGTCCCCAAGCCCCGGTCGCTGCAACTAGCAACACCAGCTCAGGCGCGGGTGCAGGCGCGTCATTGGACGTACCGACCTTTTTGCGCCGCCAAGCCGACTAGTCGACGGGTTTCGCAATAACTGCTGTTTTTCTTGCCGGCTGGCTACCGGCAAGTTGTTTCGGCTCGATAGACCGATGAGCTGAATGCTAGACTTGAGCCAGAACACTGCACCGGACGGGCCATGATTAGACAACGAACACTGGGAAACGTTATCCGCGCCACGGGCGTCGGACTGCATTCCGGTGAAAAAGTCTATCTGACGCTTCGGCCCGCGCCGGACGACACGGGGATTGTATTTCGCCGTGTTGATCTGGATCCGGTGGTCAGTGTTCCGGCCCATGCGCTGTCGGTCACCGACACGCAAATGGCCACACGCCTGGGTCAAGGTGCCTCGTCGATATCGACGGTCGAGCACTTCTTAAGTGCCGTCAGTGCCCTGGGCATTGATAATTTATGGGTCGACGTGAATCGTCCCGAGCTGCCGATTATGGATGGCAGTGCCGCGCCCTTTGTATTTTTGATGCAGTCGGCCGGTATCCGCATTCAAACCAGCCCAAAAAAATTCATCCGAATTCTAAAACCGATCGAAGTTCGCCAGCCTGACAAGTTTGCCCGGCTCCAGCCCTTTGACGGTTACCGCATTACCTTTGACATTGAATACGACCACCCCTCGATTCCGAAAAACATGCAAAGTGTCAGCATGGACGTGTCGACCTCGAGTTTCATCCGTGAAATCAGCCGCGCGCGCACCTACGGGTTCGTGCGTGACATTGAATTTCTGCGCAACAACGACTTGGCCAAAGGCGGCAGTACCCAAAACGCTATTGTCTTGGGCGAGGACGGAATTTTGAACGAAGGCGGGTTGCGCTACCAAGACGAGTTCGTCAAACACAAGGTGTTGGATGCCATTGGTGACCTGTCGCTGGCCGGGCACGCCATTATCGGCGAAATGGTCGCGAAAAAGTCGGGCCACGGTTTGAACAACGATTTGGTCCGCGCGCTGTTGGATTCGCCGGATTCGTGGCGCATCGAAACCCTTAATGAAGCGGACTGCCCGATCAGTTTTGATCAGCCCTCGCTGGAATTGTGATTCCCGCGCGCCTGCGCACGCACTAACCAATCCTCAATGTCCATCGCCGGTTGCGGCGTGATCGTCTCGGCATGGTGTTTGATGGGCTGGGTCTGGCGTGCCTGCTTCCATTGAATATTGCGCAGTCCGCGAAATTCCGGGGTGTTGCCCAGCGACGCCAGCAACTGTGGTGCGCTAAAGCGGGTTTCGGTGGCGTAGGCGCGGTCGTACAAGACCAGCGTCAGCATCGACTCTGTCATGGCGCCGACACGCACGCAGTCGCGCAAATGCGCCGCCAAGTGCGGTCGCAATAGCCGGTTCAGCCGCTCCAGTCGCGCCGCCGCCATCATCAGTTGGGCGGCGCCGGTGACGCGGGTGAGCTGATTTAAGTCGCGCGGACCCTTGAAATCATCCATAACCAATAGCATGACGGGTATGTCGCTTCGGCGCTATACTGCCGCGTCGGATTTACTACGCCCCACTTAAGGACATCGAATGCTAGGGTCTATAGCCAGGAAGCTGTTTGGCAGCAAAAACCAGCGCGAGCTTAAGCGCATGGGGAAAAGCGTTGAGCGCATCAATGCGTTTGAAGCGCAATTGCAGGGCCTAGACCTTGATGCACTGACTGCCAAGCGCGCGGATTTTGCGGCGCGCATCGAGGCCGGTGAAAGCCTCGACCAAATTTTGCCCGAAGCCTTCGCGGTCTGCCGCGAAGTGTCGGTGCGGGTGATGGGTGGCATGCGTCACTTTGACGTCCAGATGATTGGCGCGATGACGCTGCACGATGGCCGGATTGCCGAGATGCGCACGGGCGAGGGTAAAACCTTGGTGGCGACCTTGGCTGTTTACCTGAATGCCATTCCCGGTGACGGCGTTCACGTCGTCACGGTCAACGATTACCTGGCGCGGCGTGATGCCGAATGGATGCGTCCGCTTTACGAAGCGCTTGGCCTCAGCGTCGGCGTGGTCTACTCCGGCCAATCCAACGATGAAAAGAGCGCGGCCTATCGCGCCGACGTCACCTACGGCACCAACAACGAATTCGGTTTTGACTACCTGCGTGACAACATGGCGCTGGATGTTAACCAGCGCGTCCAGCGTGGTCTGAACTTCGCCATCGTTGACGAAGTTGACTCGATTTTGATCGATGAAGCGCGCACGCCGCTGATTATTTCAGGCCCGGCCGACGACTCGTCTGAAATGTACCGTGCCATGAACGGCATCCCCGCCCAGTTGGCACGCGCCGAGCTGGTTGAGGACGGCGAGCCGGGTGAGGGCGACTACACTTTTGATGAAAAGCAGCGCGCCGTTGAACTGACCGAGCAAGGCTTGGAGCGGGTCGAGGCGATGCTCGGCGAGATGGGCCTGCTGAACGAGGGCGATAGCCTGTACGCACCCCAGAACTTGTCACTGTTTCACCATCTTAATGCGGCCATGCGGGCCCACGTGGTGTTCCAAAAAGACGTCCAGTACATCGTCCAAGGTGACGAGGTTGTGATCGTCGACGAGCACACCGGCCGCACCATGGCCGGTCGTCGCTGGAGTGACGGTAACCACCAGGCGGTCGAAGCCAAAGAAGGCGTGACTATCAAGCCCGAGTCCCAGACGCTGGCCAGCACCACCTTCCAAAACTACTTCCGTATCTATAACAAGCTGGCCGGCATGACCGGTACCGCTGATACCGAAGCCTTCGAATTTAAACAGATCTATGGGCTAGATGTGGTCGTGATCCCGACCAATGTCGACCCCAAGCGTATCGATCGCAATGACTTGGTGTACCTGACGGTCGACGAAAAGTACGACGCCATCATCGAGGACATTCGGACCGAGTTGGCCAACAATCGCCCCATCTTGGTCGGTACCGCCAGCATCGAGACCAGCGAGATCTTGTCCGAGCGCTTAAAAGCCGCCGACATTGCCCACGAAGTGTTGAATGCCAAACAACACGAACGCGAGGCTGACATTATTGCCCAAGCCGGCCAAGCCGGTTCCGTGACCATTGCCACCAACATGGCCGGTCGTGGTACCGACATTAAGTTGGGCGGCAGCTGGGAAGTTGACGTCGCCGCACTGGACAACCCAAGCGAGGCGGATATTGACGCGGCCAAAACCGCCTGGAAAGCCCGTCACGAAGCCGTGTTGGCATCGGGCGGTCTGCACATCATTGGCTCGGAGCGTCACGAGTCACGACGCATCGACAACCAGTTGCGTGGCCGTTCGGGTCGTCAAGGTGACCCGGGTAGCTCGCGCTTTTTCCTGTCGCTCGAAGACGACTTGATGCGCATTTTTGCCAGCTCGCGGATCCAAGGGCTGATGCAAAAGCTGGGCATGGAGAAAGGCGAGGCGATCGAGCACAAGATGGTCTCCAACTCGATTGAAAAGGCTCAAAAGAAAGTCGAGGGGCGCAACTTCGATATTCGTAAGCAGTTGCTTGAATTTGATGACGTGGCCAACGACCAACGCCGTCAGGTTTACGCACAGCGTGTTGAGCTGCTGGAATCGGAGGATGTGGCGGACTTGATCAAGGTCGTCCGTGAGGACACGCTGGCGGCTACCTTTGCCCAGTTCGTGCCGCCTAAAACCCTCGAAGAACAGTGGAAGCTGGAAGAACTGGAAGCCGAACTGGCCAGCGAATTTGATTTGCAGCTGCCGGTGCGCGACTGGTTGCAAGAAGACGCCAGCCTGTACGAAGAAACCTTGCTGGAGCGCATCCAAGCGAGCGCCGACGAGTCGTACGTCAGGAAAGAAGGCGTGGTCGGGGCTGACAGTCTGCGCAGCTTTGAAAAGCAGGTCATGTTGCAGGTGCTGGATCACCGCTGGAAAGAGCACCTGGCGGCCATGGATTACCTGCGCCAGGGCATTCATCTGCGTGGTTACGCCCAAAAGAACCCGAAACAGGAATACAAGCGCGAAGCCTTCGAGCTGTTCCAGTCGATGCTGACGGGTATTAAAGAACAGGTCACCGGTGTGCTGTGCCGTGTCCAGGTGCCCAGCGCCGAGGAAATCGAAGCCCAGCGTCGCCAGCAAGCCGAAGCGCAAGCCGCGGCCATTGCTGCCCAGCAAGTGGCGGCCAAAGCCCAAGCCGAGCGTGATGCGATGCCCAAAGTCGGCCGTAACGATGCTTGCCCATGCGGCAGCGGTAAAAAGTACAAGCAGTGCCACGGCAAGATCGGTTGAGGAATTAATCGAATGATTCGTGGGGTACGCGTGGCGGGTGTTAGCGCCAATCTATACGGTAAACCGCGCCAAGATTTGGCGCTGTTTGTATTCGACGAGGGCGTCAGCATGGCCGGCGTGTTCACGCTGAATGCCTTTTGTGCGGCACCGGTGCACGTGGCCCGTGATCATTTGGTCGGTGCGCCACGTGCGTGGCTGGTCAACACCAAAAGCGCGAACGCCGGGACCGGTCAGCTGGGCATGGATGATGCCGTGAGCTGCTGTGCCATGGCGGCGGATCAGCTTGGACTGGACGTCAACCAGGTGTTGCCGTTTTCGACCGGCGTGATTGGTGCGCGTTTGCCGATGGATCTGATTGAGCCGGGCATCGACGCTGCGGTGCGTGCGCTGGGCGCGGATCATTGGGCGGACGCCGCCGCGGCGATATTGACCACCGATACGCGTCCGAAACAAGTCACCCGCACGGTCACCATTGACGGCGAGACGGTGTCGATTGAAGGCATCAGCAAGGGCAGCGGCATGATCCAGCCCAACATGGCGACCATGCTGGGCTTTGTTGCCACCGACGCGCGCGTCGGCGAGGGCGATTTGCAGCAACTATTGGTGGATGCGACCAACCTGAGCTTTAACCGCATCACGGTGGATGGCGACACCTCGACCAATGACGCCTGTGTGTTGGCGGCGACGGGTTATGGGCCGGAACTATCGCCGGCGCATTCTGAGTGGTCGGCTTTCGCCGATGCCGTCACCGATGTGATGGTGGAATTGGCCCAAGCGATCGTGCGCGACGGCGAGGGCGCGACCAAGTTCGTCACCATCGACGTCAGTGGGGCCCAGTCCGACAGCGACGCCCATGCGATTGCCAAGACCGTGGCCCACAGCCCGCTGGTAAAAACTGCCTTGTTCGCTAGCGATGCCAACTGGGGTCGTTTGTTAGCGGCGATTGGTCGTGCCCCGGTTGACGAACTGGACGTCAGCCAGATCCAATTGCGTGTTGGCGATGTGTCGCTGTTAAAAGACGGCGCGGTCGATCCCAGCTACACCGAAGCGGATGGCGCCCGGGTATTCGCGCAAACCGACATTCCAATTTACATCGAGCTGGGCCAGTCCGACGGCCGTGCCTGTGTTTGGACCTGCGATTTGAGTCACGATTACGTCAGCATCAATGCCGATTACCGCTCCTGAAATAGCGGTGGCCGCGGGCGTGATCGCCGGTCCCGGCGATCAGGTCTTGCTGACTCGGCGCCTTCAAAGTGCCCATCAGGGCGGCAAGTGGGAATTCCCTGGCGGCAAGATCGAAGCCGATGAAGCACCGGCTGCGGCGCTTCGACGCGAGCTTAACGAAGAACTCGGCATTAATGTCGTAACCGCGCGCTCGCTGATCGAAGTGGCGCATGACTACGGTGATAAGCGGGTGCGTCTTTACGTGTTCGTGGTTGACGCCTTTACCGGGCAGCCAGGGGGCCTAGAAGGCCAAGCCATGCAGTGGTTTGACGCCGCCGACTTAACGTCACTTGAATTCCCTGACGCCAATCGCCCGATTGTCGCCGCTTATTTGTCTTCGTTGGACTCAGCACCCTCGATCTGATCGCTCATCAACTCATCCGATGCCGCAGGACCCGGGACCTTGTAGGACTCGCTGGCCCAGCCACCCAAGTCCAACAGCTTGCAACGCTCCGAACAAAATGGCTTGTGTGGGTTGGATGAATCAAAGCGACACGAGGTGCCGCACTCAGGGCATTTGACCAGTTGGGGGTTCACGTAAAATCATCCATCAGTGTTTGGTGCAGATAGTCTACTTGGCTATCCAACGCTTCTAAACTGCTGTCGTTGTGAATAACGTAATCGGCGACGGCCAATCGCGCTTTACGACTGGCCTGGGCGCTCAGTGTGCGCCGGGCGGACGCCTCGGTCACATGATCGCGGGCAATCACGCGCTGGATTTGCAGGGCCTCGGGCAAGTCGACCACGACAATGCGATCCGGGATGCCCTGTTGCCCAGTTTCCAGCAACAACGGGATTGACCAGATTTGATACGGCTTATCGTGCGGCTCGGCCAGCAGCGCCTGGGTCCGTTCGCGCACCGCCGGGTGGACGATGGCATTCAGTTGTTGCAACGCCCGCTCGTCGCCAAACACCAATTCGCGCATGGCCTTGCGGTTGTAGTCACCGCTGGGCGTCAGCACCGCCTGGCCAAATACGTCGCATAGCTGATCCAGCGCTGGGCTGCCCGCGGCCAATACCTCCGCTGCAACCTCGTCGGCGTCGGTGACACGGATACCCAGCTGTGAAAAGCGCCGCGCGGCGCTGGATTTACCCGACGCGATCCCGCCGGTGAGTGCCACCAGTGCTGTCATAAGCCTGCCACCGCCTTATAACCGTCAATTAACTGTGCGCCCCACAACAGGGCGATCAAACCCGCACCGGCCAAGTAGGGCCCAAACGCCATTGGCGCACGCGCGCCCATTTTGGCCAAGGCAATCGCCGAAATGCCGACTACGGCGCCGACCAAACTGGACAGCACAATGATCAGCGGCAGCACCTGCCAGCCCATCCAGGCGCCAAGTGCGGCCAACAGCTTGAAGTCACCCGCGCCCATGCCGTGCTTGCCAGTTAGGATGCGAAATAAATGAAACACGGACCACAGACTGAGGTACCCAAAGACCGCGCCAAACAGGGCGTCGGTCAGGCTGACCGGCCACACCCCGGTGGTGGCGACCAGTAATCCCGCCCAGGTCAGCGGTAAGGTTAATTGATCGGGTAGCAATTGGGTGTCCGCATCAATCAGCGTCAGTGCCCACAGCGTCCATACCAGTGCCAGTGCGGCGATGGTGGCAAGGCTGGGCTCCATCACCCAGGCCACCAGCAGCGACAGCGCTGCGGTGCTGGCTTCGACGATCGGGTAGCGCGCACTGATCGGATGATCGCAGCCCCGGCAACGGCCTTTTAATAGCACCCACGACAACACCGGGATGTTATCGCGCGCGCGAATTTGAGTGTCGCATTGTGGGCAGCGCGAGCGCGGCTTCGATAGGTTAAAGATCGGACCGGTGGGCGCGGTCGGGTCCGGTTCGGGCAGGCCGTTATCTTTTGCGCTGAGCCACTCACAGTCCAGCCGCAACTCGTTTTCCATCATGATCGGCAGTCGATGCACGACGACATTCAGAAAGCTGCCGATTAATAGGCCCAATACGGTGACCAGGGGTAAAAAGAGGCCAGCATCGGCCAATGTTTGAATCAAATTGCGCTCCTTGCGCGGCGCCGGTTACACCACCGACCCCATTTGGAATATCGGCAGGTACATTGCCACCACCAATCCCCCAATGACTACCCCCAGGAACGACATAATCATCGGCTCCATCAACGCGGTCAGGTTATCCACCGAATTGTCGACCGCGTCTTCATAGTGATTGGCCGCCTTGTGCAGCATCTCGTCGAGGGCGCCGGATTCTTCGCCAATTGAGACCATTTGAATGACCATGTTGGGAAAGATGCCGGCCGCACGCATGCTGAATTGAAGTTGTTGGCCGGTTTCGACGTCGTCTCGGATGATCTTGATCGCGGCGTAGTAAATACGATTGCCGGCGGCTCCAGCGGCGCTGTCCAAGGCTTCAACCAGCGGCACACCGGCGGCAAAGGTGGTCGATAGGGTGCGGCAATACCGGGCAATCGCGGACTGGGTCACGATGTCACCGACAATCGGCGCCTTGAGCAAAAATGCATCCACGCGGGTGGCGAATTTGTCGCTTCGTTTAACCGCCGTAGAAAACCCAAACACGGCCGCGGCAATGACTCCGATGCCGATAAACCAGTACTGCTGGGCCCACTCCGACATCGCCACCACCACTTGGGTGAACGCGGGCAATTCGCCGCCAAACGAGGTGAACATCGATTCGAACTGCGGCACCACCTTAACCAACAAAATCACCGTGACCACAAACGCCACCACCAAGACCGCGATCGGGTAGGTCATGGCTTTTTTGATCTTGGCCTTGAGCGCCTCGGTTTTTTCCTTGTAGGTCGCCAGCCGGTCCAACATGGTTTCTAACGCGCCGGCCTGTTCGCCGGCATCAACCAGTGAGGTGAACAGGTCGTCAAAATGTTTGGGGTGACGTTTCAGCGCGTTGGCAAAGGAGGTCCCGCCCTCGACATCCAGTTTGATGTCTCCGATCAGTTTTTTCAGGGTCGCATTGTCCAAGCCGTCGGCAACAATTTCAAAGGCCTGAACCAGCGGCACGCCGGCCTTCATCATGGTCGCCAACTGGCGCGTAAATATGGCGACGTCACCCGGCTTGATCGCCGCCTTGCGTTCGCCAAACAGCGGCTTGGGCTTTTTGCGGACCTTGTCCGGGACGATCCCCTGGCGGCGCAATTGGGCGCGCACCAGGGCGACGTTGGCGCCGGTAATTTCGCCGTTGACCTTGCGGCCGCGTTTATCGACCCCGTTCCAAACGTACAGGTCTTTGTCCTTGCGGATCTCGGTGCGGGCGGTTGCAGTGGCTGTGGCCATCGAAGCTTCCTCTTAGTCCTTGGTGACGCGGTTAATTTCTTGAAGGCTGGTCACGCCCTGCAGGACTTTTTGCAGGCCTGACTGGCGAAGGCTTTTAAACCCTTCAAGGTGGCACTGTTTGGCCAGTTCCAACGCGTTGCCCTCGCGCATGATGATTTCGGATATCGCCGGAGTGACCCGGACCACTTCGTAGACACCGACGCGGCCCTTGTAGCCGTTCATGCAGTGCTCGCACCCGACCGGTTCGTAAAGCGTGTGCGTGGCGATGTCCGCGGGCGCGAGGCCCTCGCTTTCGAGCGCCTCGGGAGGCAGCTCGACCGCGGATTTACAGTGACTGCATAATCGCCGCGCCAAGCGCTGGGCAATAATTAGCGAAACGCTGGTGGCGATGTTGAAAGCCGGCACCCCCATATTGCGCAAGCGAGTCAGGGTCTCCGGGGCTGAATTGGTGTGCAGCGTCGACAGCACCAGGTGACCGGTTTGTGAGGCCTTGATCGCAATTTCAGCGGTTTCCAAATCACGGATCTCGCCGACCATGACCACGTCCGGGTCTTGGCGCAAAAACGCCCGCAGGGCTTCGGCAAAGGTCAGCCCGACCTTGGTGTTGACCTGGGTTTGGTTGATACCTTCCAAGTTGATTTCGACCGGGTCTTCGGCGGTCGAAATGTTCACTTCCGGGGTGTTTAAAATATTCAGGCCGGTGTACAGCGACACGGTTTTGCCGGAACCGGTTGGGCCGGTCACCAAAATCATGCCCTGGGGTTGGGCCAGCGCTTTCATGTACATGTCTTTTTGGTCGGGCTCGTAACCCAGCGCATCGATACCGAGTTGGGCGCTGCTGGGGTCCAAAATACGCAGCACGATTTTCTCACCCCACAAAGTTGGCAGGGTGTTGACGCGAAAATCGATCGCTTTGTTGGCCGACAGTTTCATCTTAATGCGCCCGTCCTGGGGCACGCGGCGCTCCGAGATGTCCATTTTCGACATCACTTTAATGCGCGCTGCTAAACGGGTTGCCATGTTGACCGGCGGTTTGGTCACTTCACTCAGCACCCCGTCGACCCGGTAACGGATGCGGTAGGCTTTTTCGTAGGGTTCGAAGTGGATGTCCGACGCACCCAGACGAATCGCGTCGAGCAACATCTTATTGACGAAGCGGACAATGGGCTGGTCGTTGCCGGGGTCGCTCGGATCGTCCTCGGTTTGGGTGTCGCTGTCGTCTTCCAGGTCAATATTGTCCAAACCGTCGTCATTCAGATCTCCCAGGCTACCGCTGGATTCGCCGTAGTTCTCGATAGCCGCAGCCAATTTGTCGGCCTCGACCACAATCGCTTCGGTGGTCAATCCGGAGGCAAATTGCATCGCATCCAAGGCGCGCAAGTCGGTCGGGTCACTGAGGCCGACGTACAGCCGCTTGCCGCGGATGAACAGTGGCAGGGCGCGGGCCTCGATAACTATTTTCCGATCCAGTTTGTCGCTCGGAATGCGGGTTAAATCAAAGGCGTTCAGATCCAGCAGCGGGGTGCCGTACAGCTGCGAAGCGGTCAGCGCGAGATCGGCCGATTTGACCAGCGATTGCGCCACCACATGGTGCGCAAAGGGCTCGCCGGCCTTGTGTGCGTCCGCGGTCGCCTGCATTGCGACTTCTTCGCTGATTTGAGCGTTCGACACCAGTTGGCGCGCTAACCCTTGGAGTACAACCTGTCCCACATGCTCTCCTTTCTGTGTGCCCTAAATATAGGCCACAAACGGCCGATCGGTCGGATATCTGGCGGGCCTGGGTCGAACAGCGTCCGATGCCTAGTACTGATGGGCAGGTAGCAGACTGGCATAACGGGTTGGGTGAACTAACTTTTGTGGGGCCAGCAGTCGCGAGTACGTGAACTGCGTCACACGAAGTTTTGGAGTAACACTATGAAGAATCAAAAAGGCTTTACGCTAATCGAACTGATGATCGTGGTTGCGATCGTTGGCATCTTGGCCGCTGTCGCGATCCCTGCGTACTCGGACTACACCACGCGCGCCAAAATTACCGAAGGCTTAAGCCTGATGTCAGGTGCCAAAACGGCGGTGACTGAAAACCTATTAAGCGGCAACGGTGCAAGCTCCGGTGTTAACGATCTGGGCGTGACCGGTGCCAACGTCGCCAGCGTCACCACTGCGTCGGCGACCGGCGCGATCACTGTAACCTACAACGCCAACGTCGCCGGCGGCGGTAACATCGTATTCACGCCGACCTTTGCCAACGGCGTGGTCAGCTGGGTGTGTACTTCTGCTATCAACGATGCTTTGTTGCCGGCGACCTGCCGCTAACACGCGACGGTTTGACCCAGAGGGCCCTTCGGGGCCCTTTTTTTGACGCTTATTTTTGTGAACTTCATCACAACCTGAGTAGGCCGTCGTCCGCCCTCGATAACCCTCCACTACCTTAATGAGGTCAGGCAGCCCGACTGCCATCCATTGCTGTATCGCTGTGACTACGATGCCCGCTGTTCTGGGCCACCCAATGTCTTCAATGACAGGAGCGTCATCATGCGTACACGCACTCAAACACGTGCCCAGCAGGGCTTTACCCTTATCGAACTGATGATCGTGGTGGCGATTATTGGCATATTAGCGGCGGTGGCGATCCCTGCGTATTCCGATTACACGACGCGGGCCAAGGTCACAGAGGGCGTCGGCATCGCCGGCACCATTAAAGCGGTGGTCTCGGAAAACATTATTGCCGGCGCTTCATCCAACTTGGATGCGGGCTGGAACTCAGGGTCGTTTTCAGCCACGGACAATGTGTCGGCGGTGGCCGTCGATGGCGCGACCGGCGGTATTACCGTGACCTACACGGCGGCGGCGGGCGGCGGCACCATGATTTTTGCACCGTTCCAGGCTGACGGTTCCGCGGCGCTGTCGTTTGCATCCGGTGCCCACAGCGGTAACTTTGCCTGGGACTGCACCGGCGGCACTTTGAGCGCCAACTTCCGACCGGCGAATTGCCGCTAATACGGAGCGTTGGACCCAGCCGGCTGAGCGATCAGCCGGCTTTTTTGTGCGTCTTAGGTGCTGACTTCCGAACAGGTGGCGGTGCGAATGGCGGCGCCGCCGGCACCCTTGGCTTCGTACATGGCTTGGTCGGCCACCTGTAATAAATCCAACGCCCGTTTAGTCACATCCATCGGCCCGCCGGTCGGAATTAGTGTAGCGATACCGACGCTGACGGTGACATGTCCGGCCGGGTTGGTGTCGGTCGTCAGGCCAATTTCGGTGAGGGTTTCGAGTACGCGCTGGCCGACCGCCGCGGCGCCGACTTGATCGGTCGCCGGCAACCCCAGAATGAACTCCTCGCCGCCAAAACGGCCGAGCACGTCGCTTTGGCGCTGCATGCAGCCACCTAGGCCTTTGCCGACTTGGCGCAGTACTTCGTCACCGGCCAAATGGCCGTGGGCTTCGTTATAAAGTTTGAAGCGGTCGACGTCGATCAATAACAGACTCATGGGGGTGTTGAAGCGCCACGACAGCGCGATGGCTTGTTGCAATTCTTGGTCGATTCCACGCCGGTTGAGGATGCCCGTGAGGTTGTCTTCGCGGGCGATGTTCTCCATTTCGTCGCGGCTCTCCTTGAGCCGTCGTTGGGCGTCGACCAGCCGGCGCATGGCCGCGACCTGGCCCATCATGACCTCGGCTTCTATTGGCTTGGTCAATATCGCGTCACCGCCGGAGTCCAATGAGCGGATACGTGTTTTGGCGTCCAAGACGCCGGTCATGAAAATAGTCGGAAGCCAGGTTTCGCCTTGCATGGAGCGCACTTGCTGGATCATTTTTAACCCGTCCATGCCGGGCATATGGATGTCCAACAACAGCAGGTCGACGCTGCCTTTGTTAAGCAAGTTAAGGGCCCGGTCGGGGCGGTCGCATAGGGTGTATTGCAAGGTTGGGTCGTTCTTTAGGACGCGCTCGACCTGCATCAGGTCGTCATGGTGGTCGTCTACTACCAGTACGTGCATGTCTGGACTCCTCGTTCAGAGTCCTAGAACCTAAGGATTTGTGATGATTCGGGGAAGTGTGCCACCGTTAAGATGCGAACCCGGTCATATCCAATCACGGTAAATGTAGACCGCGATCCCAACGCGTTCGCGCAGGTAGCGTTGCGCGTCCTGCAGGGTTTCGCTGTCCGGTAGAAAGCGCAGCAGGCTGTCGGCTCGCGGCACCACTTTGATGTCGGTGCTGGCGCCGATCCACTCAATGTCCGGCATGACTTTTTTCAGCGTTCGCATCGAACGCTCCATGTGAAACGCGCTGGTCACCACAATCACGCGCGCCGTCCCCGCCAGCAAAGGCGCGCTGAAGGTCGCGTTTTCCCGCGTGGTTCGCGATTCGGATTCGAGCACGATAGCGTCGGCCGCAACCCCCAGGGCGCGCATGAATTCCAGCATCGCATCGCTTTCCGGCGCCGTTTGCGCGTTCCACGGCAGCGCCCCACCGGTGACCAGCACGCGCGGGGCGACGCCGGCTTTAATCAATTCCGCGCCGAGCCATACCCGGTCCGCAGCGCCGCCTAACTCCGATCGCAGCCGCACGGGCGGCGCACTGCCCATTAGCCCACCGCCGAGCACCAATACCCAATCGGCCGACGGCAAGGTTGCGATGTCCTGCGGTGGATGGCGCTGCTCCCACTCGCCAATGATCGGTTCGGCGCTAAACGGGGTTGACCAAAACCACAGCCACAGACCCGACACCAGTGCCGCCGTCAGCGCCAATCGGCGCCATCCCACGGCGCGCAGCAACAACGCCGCGAGCAGGCCATAGAGGGCGAAATTCAGGGGATGCACCAGGGTGCTGATGATTTTGCTTAGCAATACACTCATGCTCACAGTCTATCGAGTTGTGGAGTGATGAGCATGAAATTGATGAGCGCGACGCTGGTGGTTGCATGGGCCGGCGCGGTGCAGGCCGTGCAATTGGGTGCGGATGCGCGGGCCGAGCGGGCGGTAACGCTATATCAAAGTGGTCCGGCCGAATGGCACGATCAATTTCCAGCGCCCGGCCCCGGGCCGTATCAGTTCATTGACCTGCCAGCGCCGCCGCTGGCTGGCAGCTGTGCGTTGCTCGGGGCCGAGGTGCGCCAGATTGGATACCCGGCATCGGCGTCGCCCAATGTCGGCGATTCGGTCCGACTGTACGTCAGCGACCCACAACTGGGGGCGCCGATTCAGGCCGCGACCGTGGCCTGGCGGGATGGCCAGCAATTCGGCTTGGCGCTGCAATCGGGTCCGGCCAAGGGTGCGATTTTGCCCTGGCAAGCGGGCGCCGCCTGGGCACGGCTGTTGCAAACTCCCGAGCAGACCTGGTTGTCGGCGGATGCCCAGGCCGATGCTGATCTGAGTTTACGCTGTGCCGCATTAGGACCGGCCTGGTCGGCGCACTATCAAGCGACCCGCGAGGGCGATGCGCTTGTGGTGCACCTAGATGCGTTGATTCGTGTGCCGGCCGCGCAGGACTGGGGCGTCGCGGCGGTGACTCTGTCCAGCCAGGTCGGTGCCGTACAGGCTCCGATGATGATGGCGCGCGTCGCCGAATTTAGTGCCGAGTCCGGCCCCAGCGTTAGCGACGGTCAGTGGCAATATCGCTTTGCGGACGCGATGGCGATGGTCGGCGGCAGTGTTCAAGGCTACCGGCTGTTCAGTCAGCGCGTGCCGATTCAGCGTCAGCACGAACTCAACTTTGGCTTTAATTACAACCAGCCCGCGGTCGCGCTGCGTGCCAATCGGGTGTGGACGCTGACCAATCGTGATCAAGGGGGTACGGCGCAGGCCTGGGTAGCGGGTCAGCTGCGGATCAATGGACCGGCGCCCGGGTTTGAGCTTGAGGGCCAGGCGTCACTGCCAGATTTGGCGGTCGGCGCCAGCCACCGGTTGCGGCTGGGTCCCTCGTTGGCGCTGCAGGGGCAGCTGCGTCAAAACGGGCGTGTCGAACGCGGCGCCAGCTGGGTCAGTGAATGGACGCTGACCTTGGAAAACGGCTCGGGTGAGCCGTTGACTGCGGTGTTACGACCCCAGATCGCCCGCGATGCGGTGATTGATCGGTTGCCAGGGCAGCGGGTTATGGCCCCCGGTGAGGTTGCCACACTGGTGTTCTCGTTAACTGAGCCTAAGCGGCGCTAACTCGAACCTCGCCGACCGTCACGCCGGCGCGGTTTTTGAGTAATTCCGGTAAGCGCTCGGGCAGGGCGCCGGGGTCCAGCAATCCGAGGCGCTTGAGCAGCCACATCAGTGCCACTTCGGCGGCGCGCACGGTGCCGTCTTCGGCTTTCAGGGCGATGCCGATTTCGGCGTGGGGGAAGGTCGCACAATAGACGCCCTCGGCGCCAAACTTAACCATGCCGTCGCGCAGCTTTTCGTTGACCTGGGTGCACAGCCGGCCGCTGCCGCCAATCATAAAGGCGTCGCTTTGGTGGGCGCTAACCAAGGCCGAGACGGCGCCATGGCGGGCGCCACTCTTGGCCTGGGTCAGGCGGTAAAAGGCCAGTGCCAAGTCATCCAAACGGTTGGCGTGGGTCGGGATGCCACAGCCGTCGATGCCCATGGGCCCCAGTTTCGCCTCCAGCAGCTCTTCACTGGTCGCCCGAATCGCTTGTTGGACGCGGTGCTCGGGCTGGATGTAGTCGGCAATATCCCAGCCTTGGTCGCGGGCCAAACTGACGAAGCCGGCGTGCTTGCCGCTGCAGTTGTTGTACAGCGCCGACAGTGGCGTCCCGGCGGCGGCCATTTCGCGCCCAGCCGGCTCGTACATCGGCCAGTGTTGACCGCATTCAAGGCATTCGTGATTCAAGCCGAGTTGGCCAAGCCATGCGCCGACGGCGCTGGCGTGGCGAGCTTCACCGCCGTGGCTGGCGCAGCTCAGCGCCAGCTGTGTCGAGGTCAACCCTAAGCGCGCGGCGGCGCCGGATTCAACCATCGGCAATGCCTGCAGAATTTTTGCGGCGGAGCGCGGGAAGGTCAGTCGCGCCGGGTCGCCCCAGACTTCAAGGCCGTCTTTGGAGGCAACCACGATGTGTACGCAGTGGGTGGACTCGACCATGCCACCCCGGGTCACTTCAACGTTGAGTGTTGGGTTCATTGTTCTAGCTCACTGGCAAGCCAATCCAAAACAGCATCGGCGTTTAATGGGTCATCCAAGGTCGCAAGCGCGATGTCCACGCGCTCGGACCCGATACGGTCGCGACGAGCTTCGGCGAGCGCACGTGAATACTCGGGTTTGAATTCGGGGTGGCCTTGGACGCCGATCAATGTGCGTGTACGAAAGCCAAAATTGGGGCAAAACTCGCTGCTGATCAAACGCTCTGATCCTGGCGGCAAGTCCAGCACCTGGTCTTGGTGACTGACCAGTAAGTCGGCACGGCTGAACGGCAACCCGTCAACGGCGGTCGCCGGCATTCGTCCAATACCCCAGCCGCCTGCGCGACCGGCGCGGCCGCCCAAGGCATGGGCGATTAATTGATGGCCAAAGCAAATCCCAGCCACCCGCAGTCCGGTGCGGTCAGCCTCGACCACCCATCCCCGTAACGCTTGGATCCAGGGCGCGTCATCAAAGGCATCATGGCGCGACCCGGTGATCACGTAAGCGCAGCCCGCGTCCAGCGGCGGCAGTACACCGTCGCAAGTTTTGACCGTCTCAAAGTGCCAGTTCGGTCGCACGCGCGTGAACGCATCAACGAACATGTCAGCGTATTGTCCGCCAATGTGCGACAGCGCATCGGGGACGCGGTCGCACTCTAAAATAACCAGCTTCACTCCTGAAACGCCGTGATGATAAAGGTCAAAAATCCAAGTACGGCGACAAATCCAAGGCCGTTAAAAAACAAACTCAGGCGCGCGCCGGACTCACCGCGGCCGGCGGCCGGGACGGCCTTGGTAAACAAGTAACCCAGCCACAGCAACAGCGCAGCTCCAATCACAAAGGCAACATAACGAATCATTGGTTCAGCTCCACACGAAGGGACAAATCGGTTGCCCGAAGGTGTTTAGTCAGGGCCCCGACGCTGATCGCATCGACGCCGGTGGCCGCCAGTGCCGCCAGGTCAGCCAGGTGCACATTGCCACTGGCCTCGAGGCGCGCGCGGCCTTGGTTAAGCTTAACCGCTGCCGCGGTCGCCGCCAGATCAAAATTATCCAGCATGATCCAGTTGGCGCCGGCGTCCAGCGCTTCGGTCAACTCGTCCATGCTCTCAACTTCGACCTCGATTGGGACATCCAATGCGCAGGCCAAGGCGGCGTGCACCGCACCGGTGATTGAGCCGTGCGCGGCAATATGGTTTTCCTTAATCAAGAACGCGTCATACAGGCCCAACCGGTGGTTGCTGGCGCCGCCGACCTGGCAGGCATATTTTTGCGCCAAGCGCAGCCCCGGTAGGGTTTTTCGGGTGTCCAGCAAGACCGTGTCATGCTCGCCCAGGGCGGCACGGTAGCCCAGGGTCGTGGTGGCTGTGCCGGACAGGGTCTGTAGAAAATTCATCAGGGTGCGTTCGGCGCTTAAAATGGCGCGCGCGTTACCGCGGATTTCAAGCCACGGCTGGTCCGCTTCGACCCAGTCGCCGTCTTTGACGAACCACTGGGCGCGCAGGCTTGGGTCAATTTGACGCAAGGTCTCGTCGGCCCAAGCGGTGCCGCATACCAGCGCCGGGTGACGGGCGATTAACCGAGCCTGAGCTTGTTGGCCCGCGGGTATCAGCTCGGCGGTCAAATCACGCGCCGGTGTGCCCAGGTCTTCGGCCAACGCGGCCGCAACTTGGGTGCTTAACTGGGAGAATGCAGCGTGCATATCAATCCTGAATCGATTAGGTCAGCGCACATTGTGTCCCGCTTGCCCTCAAGCGTCCATGGATACCCGGCGATTGGGATTGGGCAGGGCGAAAAAGGCCGCCATCAGTTGGCCCGGTGAGGGTGTGTAGTCGTTGTGCGTTTGCCATTCGACGGTGGCCTGCTTGAACAGGGCCTCGGCATGGCGGTTGTAGGGATGGTGCATGTCGTAGTAGTCACCGTCCGGCGTTTCGCTTAGGCCAAGCTGGCGCTTTTTGGCGTCGAACCACAGCGTCAGGGCGGCGAACTCAGCCGCGTGTCGCTCGATGTCACGCGGATCGGTCATCACCGTGTAATGGATTGGCATGATTTAAAGCCCTTTGATCGATTGGCCGAGCGCAACCGGGCGCACGGTGGTGGTCATCCATTGCTGGTTGGGTTGCTGCTCTAGCGTCCACAGGTAGCCCATGGCGTGTCCGGTTTTGGTAATCAGCCGGATCGGATATTGCTGAGTATTGCCGCGCGCCAGCGCCGGTCCAATGTCCGCGCTTTGGTGCTGCAGCAATTCAACGTAGGGGTGGCGCGACACCATGCTGATAAAGCGCGGCAGTGGGCCGGTCGCGGCTTTGTTGCTGGGCGCGGCCTGGTCAAATACTTGGGCGATCCCAGCATTGGAGTCGTCGTTGGTTTGCAGTGCCAGCAGTAAACTGCGCATCACATCCAGCGGGGCGTCGTCGGCCTGTGCCGCGGGGAAAATCAGTGCCAAGCACAGTAGGGTATAGCGCATCGGGAACCTCCGTCAGTGACAAAGTCCTTTCGTGAGTGTTAACGGCGTGTTAACACTGTCCCTGAGACCGCCGTGGGCGAGTCTTGAAAATAACAATAAAAAGAGAAGATACCATGTTTGAAAACGACCGTTTGATCCCGCTCACATTAATCGCCATTGTCGCGCCGGTTTTGATCGGATTATTGCTGCTGGTGTGACGTCCTAGGCGGTTGCGCGCCACGCAAGTAGGCGCGTGCATCGTCGTGATTCAGGCCCAGTCCGCGCTGGATCGCCGGCACCAGTACATCGGCACCCGGTCGATACGCCAAGCCACCGCATACTAAGGCGCTGGCGATGGCGCGCGCCGGTGACGGCGCACCCAGCCATTGCCGCGTTAAGGCTTCAATCCCGGGTTGCTCGGCCCAGCGCTGACAAAATTGGATCAGGGTCATGGGCTGGTCGCGCGTCTGCATTTCAACCAGGCCAGACAGCTCGGCGGCATCACCGGTTTTCGCAAGGCAGGCTTGGATCAGGTCAGTCGCAAAACCCGTGTGCGCGACCATAGCGGACACCAATGCCTGCGGTTCCAGTGCCGGCATCAGCCGACCGTCGCGTAGCAGCGCAATCGCGGTTTCGCATTCGCCACTGCGGTCATCCGCAAGGTACTGGGTTAAGCGGTGGCGGCGTGCTTCGCGATCCGGGTCACTCTCCAAGCCCAACACCAACTCGGCAAAGGCCCTCATGGCTGGGTCTCAGGCATCGGACGGGCGTCGACATGATAGCGGCGGCTCAGGTGCTCGGCCCAGATCCGACTGTCGCCATGGATGCACAGGACGCGCTGGGCGCCGCTGTCGACCACGGTTTGATTCAGCTCGTCCCAGTCGGCGTGATCGCTAATCACGAATCCACGGCCAACGCGCTCGCGCCGGTGCGCGCGAAGTTGCATCCAACCGCTAGCAAAGCCGCGCTGAACCTTAGTCCAGCGCCGTAACCAGCCGCGCGTGACGGCCTTGGGCGGCGCCAAAATTAGACTGCCCGGGGGCACCGAATCGCCCAATCGTTGGACGCTGCCCAAGGCGATGCCGTGGTCACGGTAAACCGTCAAGAATCGATCAATGCTCGGGTGCACATGCACCGGGCGGTTCGTCAGCGTCGCCAGTTCCGCCAAAATGCGCTGGGCCTTGCCCAAGGCATAGCATTCCAGCACGCAGGTGCCATCGGGGTTGCTGTCGCACCACTTTACGATGTCGGCGCATACGGCCTGCATCGGGGGCCAGCGGTACAGCGGCAATGCAAAGCTGGCCTCGGTGATTAGGGTGTCGCAGGGGACCACCTCAAAAGGTTCGCAGCTGGGGTCGCGGTGGCGCTTAAAGTCGCCGGTGACGACCCAGGTTTGGCCGTGACTGCGGATCCGGACCTGGGCACTGCCCAGCAAGTGGCCGGCGCTGTGAAAACTCAGCTCGACGCCATTGACAGCGAAGGGAACCCCGGGGTTTACGGTGGTGCAGGCGAAGTCACCCAGTCGAATGCGGGCCAGCGCTGCGGTTGCCGGCGTCATCCAATAGTGGGTATGACCGAAACGGGCGTGGTCGCCGTGGGCGTGCGTGATCACGGCCCGTGGCACCGGGCGTTCGGGGTCAATAAAGAAGTCCCCAGCGGCGCAATACAGGCCATTGGCGGTTAATTGGATCATGTGCTGGCTTGGCTCCGGCGGTTCGCTCGCCTACTCTGTGCGGGTTATTGCTAATGGGGCCATCATGGGTTCTTTCGTACAAGTCGTCATCCTGATTTTGACGATGCTGGTCAGCGCGCAGGTCGCGGCGGCTGAAAAAGTGGCACTGGTACTCAGCGGTGGTGGTGCCCGCGGCGCCGCACACATCGGCGTATTGCGTGAATTGGAACGGCGCCAAGTACGTCCGGATCTAATTGTTGGCGTCAGTTTTGGCGCCCTGGTCGGCGGTTTGTATTCGTCCGGTATGGCGCTGGACGACATCGAACAATTGATGGCCGAGCTGTCATTGGCGAAAAACTTTCAGGACCGCCCCGAGCGCGCCCTGCAAACCTACCGGCAAAAGAACGACAACGCCGGCAATCTGCTGAACTTTGATGTCGGTGCGGGTATCAACGGGGTCAAGTTGCCGCTGGGATTGGTGCAGGGCCAGGAGCTGTCCGTAACCCTGGCCAAGGTGCTGTTGCCGGTGTCGAACCAACGCGATTTTAGCCAACTGCCGATTCCGTTTGTGGCGGTCGCGACCGATATCGAGACCGGCCAGGCGGTGCGTTTGGATCGCGGTAACCTGGCCACAGTGATCAAGGCCTCGCTGGCGGTGCCGGTGGTATTTGCGCCGGTTAGCATTGACGGTCGTTTGTTGGTCGACGGAGGCGTTGCCAATAATCTGCCGGTCAATGTGGCGCGCGATTTGGGCGCCACCCAAGTGATTGCGGTGGATGCGTCGATGCCGCGGCTGCGGGCCGATCAACTGACCAGCTTTGTCAGCGTCGTCGACCAGATCACGACTTTGCTGACGCGGGCGAATGCGGATCGTCAATTGTCGCGCTTGGGACCGAACGATTTTTTGGTGTCGCCGGACTTGGACGGCATCGGTTCGCTGGATTTGGCGCGCACCGCTGATGCCATCGGCGCCGGCCGCGCGGCCGCCTTGGCCGACATTGATTGGCGGACGTTGCGTGCCCTGGACACGCTGCCTTGGGCCAGCTGGCAAGCCGAGCGGTTGGCGCGCTTTCAAGCCAGTCAGAGAATCGACAGTGTGACGGTGTTCAACGGGTCGCGCCTGGACGGGCGCGCCATCGTTAACCAACTGAACTTTACGCCCGGTCAGATCTTGCAACCCGAGCAACTGGAGCAGGACCTGAGGCGGGTCTACGCCATGGGGATTTTCGAGCGCGTCGAGGCTGACGTGATCGAAGACCGGCAGGGTCAAAAAAGCTTAGAAATCCGAACCCGTGAAAAGGCCTGGGGCCCGGACTACCTCAACTTTGGCGCCGGTGTCGAAGACAATTTTCGCGGCGACGCCGCCTATTCATTTCGCTTGAGTTACACCGCGACCGGTCAAAACCCAACCGGCGGCGAGTTGAAGACGACCCTGGAATTGGGCCGCGACCCGTCCTTGTCGGTGCGTTTCTATCAGCCCATCGGTTACGGCACGCCCTGGTTCGCCGAGGCCGAGCTGTACACCGCACGGCGCTTGCTCCGCATCTACGATCAGGGCCTGCCGGTGGCGGAGTACCTGGTGTCGGATACTGGCATCGGCTTTGACATTGGTCGCCAGCTCAGCAGTTGGGGCGAGATCCGGATCGGTCTGGAAAAATCTGAACCGCGCTCGGAGCTGCAACTGGGCACCAATGTGCTGGACCGCGCCGATACCCAGGCCGCCGTCACGGTGAGTTTCGCCGCCGATACCCTGGACTCACTAGCGTTCCCGTCCAGCGGCGTGCGTACCGAGCTGTCCTACGCGACCTCGCGTCAAAAGCTCGGTGCCGCCCAGGACTATGAGTCAGCGGCGATGCGGCTGTTGGTGCCTTACAGCGGCCGCTATGGCACCGTGCTGGCGCGCCTGGAAGGCGGTGAAGTGCTGTCCAAAGATGCACCGCCCGAGCGCGCCTTTACGCTGGGCGGGTTCACCCGCCTGAGTGGCTATTCGCCGGGTGAACTGGCCGGATCGCGGTTGGGCCTATTGTCGTTGGTGGCCTACCAGCCGATCGAAAGCACCCTGGGACTGGGTCAAATGTATCGCGGCTTGTCGCTCGAGACCGGCGGTGTGTTTTTGAGTGACGAAGCGATCAGTTTTTCGGACCTGTTGAATGGTTACTCGGTGTTCATGGGCTTGGATACTCAACTCGGTCCGCTGTATCTTTCATTCGGTGCGTCCGAAGGTGGGCGTAAATCGGTTTCCTTAACCCTCGGGCGGCCATTGGGCGAATAGCATGCGATTTGTTGAAGAATTTGACGTCACCGCCAGCCCCGCAGAAGCGCTGGCCTTTATTGCTGACTTTTCCAACCTGCAACAGTGGGACGAGTCGGTGACCGCGGTTGAATACGACGCTGAGCAGAGCTTTGGTGTCGGCGCCAAGTACGCGGTGACCTTGATGTTTGCCGGACGCGAGCAGCACATGGACTACCGTGTGATGCAATACGCTGCCGCTGAATTCGCCGAGTTACGTGGCGAAAATGACAGCTCGATCGCGATCGACCGAGTTACCGTCAAGTCCAAGGGCACCGGTGCCCGCGTCACCTACGAAGCCGATATCCGTTTCAATGGATGGGTGCGGTGGTTGGATCCTATTTTGGCCTTGGTGTTTGCGCCGACGGTCAAAAAAGCGGTCCGCAATATGCGCCGTCACCTTACGTCTTAGGGTTGGTGGCCCGTGTAATCAGGGCTAAAAACCAGGATTCTGGCAACCACCGGCGGGCCCACAAAATCGGTCGCGCCAATGCCCCGGCGACATGCCGCAACCCCCCTTTGCCGGTGCAGGCACGATAGATAAGTTCGCCCAACACAGCGGGGTCGGACCCGGTGGTGCCGCTTTCCAAGCGATCGGCTAGGCTGCGCAGGCCGCCGCGGTAATAGGGCTCATCGTAATAGCCCCGGTCCATGCCGTGGGTTGCGAACTGGGTTTGGGTAAATCCCGGTTCTATGATGCGAACGTCAATGTTGCTGTGGGCCAGTTCGTGGTGCAGCGCCTCGTACGCGGCTTCTAAGGCGTGCTTTGAGGCGTTGTAATGGCCGAAAAACGGAAATGCCATGCGCCCGCCGATGCTCGACACGGCGGCCATTACACCCGCGTTGCGGGCTCGCATGGCCGGCAAAAATGCCCGCGTCACCGCCACTGTGCCGAAATAGTTAGCCTCGAATTGACGCCGCGCGGCTTCGATCTCAACTGACTCTATCGGTGCAATCAAGCCGTAGCCCGCGTTGTTAACGACCACGTCGGGGCAGCCGTAGTGCTCCAGCACCTGTGCGCACATCGCCGCGATGCTGTCGGCATCGTTCAGATCCAGCGCGACCCACTGAAACCGCGCGTCGCGACCTTCAACCGAGCGCGCCGTCGCTATCACGCGCCATCCGGCATTGAAAAACCGTTCCGCGGTGGCCTGACCGATCCCGGACGACGCGCCGGTGATCAGGACCGTGTTAGAGGCCACAGGAGCTGGCGCCACGCTTTTCCAAGTACTTTTGGTGGTAATCCTCGGCCACCCAAAACTGGCTCGCCGGCTCGACCGAGGTAACGATCGGTTGGTCGCCATTTTGCTGGCGGTTGAGCTCGTCGATTCGGGCTTGGGCCTGTGTGCGTTGCTCGTCGTCGTGGACGAAGATGGCGCTGCGGTACTGGGTACCCCGGTCCGGCCCTTGGCGATTGAGCTGGGTCGCATCGTGGCAGTTAAAAAAAGTTGTCAATAGGGCGTCATAGTCCAGCCGCGCGGAGTCGAAGCTAACCTCGACCACTTCGGCGTGGTAGGTGTCACCGGTGCAAACGGCTTGGTAGTTGGGGGCGTCGGTGTTGCCGCCCATGTAGCCGACGCGGGTCGCGCTGACACCGGGCAGTTTTGAAAAAGTTAACTCGACGCCCCAAAAACAGCCGGCGCCAAAGGTCGCAGTAGTCATCGACTTTCTCCTATGATTTCTAGGTAAGTCGGTCCGTCCGCGGCGATTGCAATGCCTTAGTGGTCGCGTTTCGCCGCGATATTTGCAAGCGTTGCTAAGTGGTCGCGATAGGGTCCGGCCGGCAATGCCTGTAATTGTGTGATCGCCTGGGCTGCCAACTCACCAGCCCTCGCCAGCGTTTGCTCGATCGCGTTGCACTGTTCCAGCGCCTCGATCACCTCGGGCAGCGCGTCGCGGTTGGCGCGGGTGAACTGCATGTCCAGCCAACGGGCGCGTGGGCCTGGCAACTGGGCCTTGGCAATCAGAATCGGCAACGTCACCTTGCCCTCCGCCAAGTCATCGCCCAATGACTTGCCGCTGTCGGCGTCGGTTTGGTAATCCAGCGCATCATCGGCAATCTGAAAGGCCAGCCCCAATAGTCGGCCGTATTCGGCCAGCGCCTGGGTTTGCGCCGGTGTCGCTTGGACTAACTGTCCGGCGACGCGGCCGGAGGCTTCGAACAAGCGGGCGGTTTTTGCGTAGATCACTTCAAAGTAGCTGGCTTCGTCGATGTCGACGTCACCTTTGTTGATCAGTTGTTGCAACTCGCCTTCGGCAATCCGGTTGGTGGTGTCCGCCAGTTCGCGCAAGATCTCCATCTCGCCGACCTCGACCATCAACTGAAAGGCGCGGGTGTAGACAAAATCCCCGGCCAACACGCTGGGGGCGTTGCCCCACACTTCGTTGGCGGTGTCGCGGCCGCGTCGTTGATCGGATTCATCGACCACGTCGTCGTGCAGTAACGTCGCGGTGTGTAAAAATTCGATCGACGCGGCCAGCAATACATCGCGACTGTCCTCGCCGCCCAGCGCGCGCACCGCCAGCAGCGTAACCAGTGGGCGCACGCGTTTACCGCCGGCCTTGACCAGGTAGGCGCTGATTTCTTCGGCCAGACCGACGCGCGATGCGATGCGATCCAAAATAAGGCGGTCGAGCTGGTCAAAGGCGTCGCGAACGCTGTTGATCAGCGGAGTTACAGGGTGAGTCAAGCGTGGCAGTCCTACTGGTTTTTGGCGCAGTGTAGAGTGCCGCCGTTGATTGATAAAGGCGCAGGCGATAACGGTTGCGTTAGGTGCGTCAACACACTAAACTTCGCGACCCTGAATTTATGCCTTTGGGCTCATCCACATCGGAGACAGACACATGTACGCGGTATTTGAAGCTGGCGGAAAGCAGCACCGTGTTGAAGTAGACGAAGTTCTGCGCGTCGAGAAAATCGAAGCAGAAGTCGGCGCTACTATCGACTTTGACAAAGTATTAATGGTTGCCGACGGCGACGCGATCGAAATCGGTGCACCTTTGGTTGCCGGCGGTCTCGTCAAAGCCGAAGTTGTTGGCCAAGTTCGTGGCGACAAAATTCGCATCCTTAAATTCAAACGCCGTAAGCACCACATGAAACGCATGGGTCACCGGCAGTGGTACACCGAAGTGAAAATCACTTCGATTGCCAAATAACTAGGAGACTGACCTCATGGCACACAAAAAAGCAGGCGGTAGTACCCGTAACGGTCGCGATTCAGAATCCAAACGCTTAGGCGTGAAGCGATTCGGCGGCCAAGAAGTACTGGCAGGTAACATCTTGGTTCGCCAGCGCGGCACCAAGTTCCATGCAGGCGTTAACGTCGGCCTGGGCAAAGACTTCACCTTGTTCGCCAAAGCGAACGGTGTGGTTAAGTTTGAAGTGAAGGGCCCTAACAACCGCAAATACGTTAGTATCGTAAACGCGTAAGGGACTGACCCTCAGTATCGAAAGCCCCGCCTGTGCGGGGCTTTTTTGTAGGTGGCAACTAAATGAAATTCGTCGACGAGGCGTTGATTCGTGTTGAAGCAGGCAAAGGCGGCAATGGCTGTCTGAGTTTCCGGCGCGAAAAATATATCCCCAAAGGTGGCCCTGATGGGGGTGACGGTGGTCGTGGTGGCTCGATTTTTGTCGAGGGCGATGACTCCCTGAACACCCTGATCGATTTCCGATACCAGCGTTTGTACCGTGGTCAAAGCGGCACCGGTGGTATGGGCCGTGAAAAGAGTGGCCCCAAGGGCGAGGACATGATCCTAAAAGTGCCGGTTGGAACGTCGATTATCGATGTCGAAACCGAGACGTTGTTGGGTGATGTGACTCACTCGGGGGAGCTGATTTGCCTGGCCGAAGGTGGTCACGGTGGTCAAGGCAACACCCGTTTTAAAAGCTCGACCAACCGCGCACCGCGCAAAACCACGAATGGCAAGCCCGGCGAAGAGCGCGATTTGCGCTTGGAGTTGCAGGTTCTGGCCGACGTCGGCTTGGTGGGTCTGCCGAATGCGGGCAAAAGCTCTCTGGTATCGATGATTTCGGCGGCCAAGCCGAAAATCGCGGATTACCCCTTTACCACCTTGGTGCCCTCGCTCGGTGTGGTTCGGATTAACTCCCATCGCAGCTTTGTGATTGCGGACGTACCGGGATTGATTGCCGGGGCGGCCGAAGGCGCGGGCTTGGGGATTCGTTTCCTCAAGCACCTGACCCGTGCGCGTATTTTGCTGCACCTGGTTGAGCTGGATCCGCTGGATGGCAAAGACCCCGTCGAGGCCTTTCAGGAAATTTCGGACGAGTTGGCGCGGTTTAGCCCGACCCTGGCTGGGCGCGAGCGCTGGCTGGTGGTTAACAAGGCCGACACGGTGCCCGAAGACGAATGGGACGACCATTTGGAGCGTATCCGTACGACCCTGAACTGGGACGGCCCGGCCTACATTATTTCGGGCTTGCTAGAACAAGGCACTCAGATTTTGTCGCAGGATCTGATGATTCGTTTGGAATCAATCTGGGCTGAAGAAGAAGCCACGCCTGATTTGGCCGATGACGAGCGTATGACGCGTTTGCGTATGGCCGAAGAAGCCCGTGAGCAGCTTAACGCCGTGCGCGACGCGCGCCGTGCCGAGCGCGCGGCGGCCAAGCAAGCCAAGTTGGACGCGGTGTCGGACGATGATGATGACGACGGCGACATGGAGGTTGTGTACGAGCAATGAGTCGTTTCGTTGTGAAGTTGGGGTCGGCGCTGCTGACCCAGGCGGGACTGCGACTGAACGAGCCGGGGATTTCTGACTGGACTCGGCAGATCAGTGGTTTGATCAAGTCTGGCCACCAAGTGGTGGTTGTCAGTTCCGGTGCGGTTGCGGCTGGGTTGGGGGTGCTTGGGTTGACCCATCGCCCGACCGACATGCCGACGCTACAGGCCGCCGCCGCCGCCGGTCAGTCTGGTTTGGCGACGGTCTGGGAAACCTGCTTTCGACTGCAGGGGTTCGCTGCCTCCCAGATCCTGCTAACCCATGACGACTTATCGGATCGCGGGCGTTACCTGAACGCCCGGGCGACGCTGCTGCGATTGATGGATTTTGACGTCGTCCCGGTGGTCAACGAAAACGACACCGTGGTGACCGACGAAATTCGCTTCGGTGACAACGACACGCTGGCGGCCTTGGTCGCCAACCTGATTCAAGCGGATACCCTGATCATCTTGACCGATCAGCAGGGGATGTACCGCGAAGACCCGCGTATGAACCCTAATGCCGAGCTGTTAACTCAGGTCAACGCGTTGGATCGTGGGTTGGATGCCATGGCGTCCGGTGGCACCGGTTCGCTGGGCCGTGGCGGCATGATCACCAAAGTTAGGGCGGCGCGGCTGGCCGCTCGCTCCGGTGCAGAAACCGTGATTGCCCATGGCAAAACGCCGGATGTGATTGCGCGTATTGCCCGGCGCGAATCCGTCGGTACCCGTTTCAATGCGCCGGAAGCGGCGGAAACCGCACGCAAGCGCTGGTTGGCGGGGCACTTGCGCGTCAAGGGGTCGGTGACCTTGGATGCGGGCGCCGTCGAGGCGGTGCTCAAGGGTGGGCGCAGTGTGTTGCCGGTGGGTGTAGTTGCCGTCCAGGGCCAATTCCATCGCGGTGAAGCGATTGCTGTATTGGATGCCGCGGGTACTCAGTTGGCGGTTGGCTTGGTTAATTACGATGCCGACGAGGCGCGCCTGATTCAGGGTGTCAGTAGCCGTAACTTAGCGAAGCACCTGTCGGTTCCGGGTGAGCCTGAATTGATTCACTGCGACAACTTGGCGTTGCGCTAGGTGGCATCGATGACATGTTCAGACGAAAAAAAACCGGCGCAAGCCGGTTTTTTCCGTCAGTCGCTTCAATTAAGCGGCTTTCAACGCCTTGATGCGAGCGTTCAAGCGGCTCTTGGTGCGAGCTGCTTTGTTGGCACTGAAAATGCCTTTGTTAACCATCTTGTCGATTTCGGGCTGTACGGCCTGAAATGCGCTGCTGGCTGCGTCAGCGTCAGCTGCGTTCAATGCCACAATCACTTTCTTGATCGTGGTACGGACGCGAGACCGAAGGCTGGCGTTGCGAGCCCGGCGGCCTTCCGCCTGGCGTGCGCGTTTGCGTGCTTGAGGACTATTGGCCACCTCGAATGCTCCTGTATTAGTAAATCGTCACGAACCCATGTGGGCTCGAAAGGCGCGAAAAGATATACAAACCACCAAGGGATGTCAATTGCGTAAGCGACTATTTCGTTCGGGAATGATTGTTTCTTCGATGACCATGCTGTCGCGTGTGGTCGGGCTGCTGCGTGATGGTGTGTTGGCGGCCATGTTTGGAGCCGGTGGCGGTGCCGACGCCTTTTTTGTGGCGTTCAAGATTCCGAACTTTTTGCGCCGTTTGTTCGGCGAGGGCGCCTTCGCCCAAGCCTTCGTGCCGGTGCTGGCGGAAACCATGGGGCGCGATCCCAACGACCCGCGCGCGGTGCGGGCCTTGGTCGCCGCCGTATCCGGGGTGCTGTTCGCGGTCTTGGCGCTGGTGACGCTGGCGGTGGTGATGGCGTCGGATTACGTGGTTTGGGTGTTTGCACCGGGGTTTGCGGCCGACCCGGCCAAACTTGGCTTGGCCGGTGACCTGTTACAGCTGACCTTTCCGTATTTGTTTTTTATTGCCGGCGTAGCCTTTGCCGGCAGCATCTTGAATGCCCATGACCGCTTTGCGGTGCCGGCGTTTACGCCGGTGCTGTTAAACCTCAGCTTAATCGCCAGTGCGATCTGGTTATCGCCGCACTTGGAGGTGTCGGTGATGGCGTTGGGCTGGGGCGTATTGATCGCCGGCGCCACACAGTTGGCTTTTCAGTTGCCGTTTTTGGCGCGACTTGGGTTGTTGCCACGGCCGCGTTGGCAGCCCCGTGATCCGGGTGTTCGTCAAATAGGCCGATTGATGCTGCCGGCCCTGTTCGGTGTTGGCGTCAGCCAGATCAATCTGCTGTTGGACACCATTCTGGCGTCGTTTTTGGAGAACGGCAGCGTCTCGTGGTTGTATTACAGCGACCGCCTGGTCGAGTTGCCGCTGGGCGTAATTGGCATTGCCATTGCGACCGTGATCTTGCCCAAGCTTTCGCACGCCGCGGCGGCCAAAACCCCGGACGCGACCAACCAAATCCAGGATTGGGGGTTGGGTATTTGCGTGATTTTGGGGGTGCCGGCGACTGCGGCGTTGTGGCTGTTGGCCGAGCCGCTGCTGACTACCTTGTTCCTGTATGGGGCGTTGGAGCTGCGCGACGTCACCCAGGCCAGTTTGTCGTTGCGGGCCTACGCGCTGGGGTTGTTGCCGTTTATGTTTATCAAGGTGTTGGCGCCGGGTTATTTTTCGCGCCAGGACACGCGCACCCCAGTGCGCATTGCGATCTGGGCCATGGTCGCCAATATGGCCTTTAATTTGGCTCTGATCGGCCCGCTGGCGCACGTCGGATTGGCCGCGGCGACCAGCCTCTCTGCGGCTCTGAATGCCGGTCTGCTGTGGCTCGGTTTACGCCGGCGTGGCTGGTATCAACCGCGCCTAGGCTGGCGCCGCTTGATGGTTCAGGTCGGGGTGTCCAGCGCAGTGATGGCGGCAGTGTTGGCGGTCGTCGCGGTCCAGATTGGTGAGTTTTCACAGCTGTCCATGCTGGCCCGTGCCGGTTGGGCGGCGGTGCTGGTTGGCAGTGGTGTCGCAAGCTACGTGGCGGGGCTCTTGGTGCTGGGATTCAAACCCGCCGGATGGCTAGGGTCTGAGCGTGATTAAGGCTATACTCCGGCCCCTTCAATCGTGAGGTGATGCGTGCAGATTCGTCTGGCAACAACAGGGCAGGGATGGGACTCTCGGGGTTCGGTGGCAACACTGGGTAACCTCGACGGCGTTCACCGTGGCCACCAGGCAATCTTGGCCCAGGCCCGTCACAAAGCAGACAGCCTAGGGGTGGCGTCAATCGCGGTGGTGTTCGAACCACAGCCGCGCGAATTTTTCGCCCCCAACGATGCGCCGGCACGGTTGACCCGACTGAAAGAAAAATGCCACGCCCTGGCCGGTTTGGTCGACGGCGTTCAGGTGCTGCGATTTAACGGCGCCTTGGCGGCGCAGCAACCGGAGGCCTTTGTAGAACACTGGCTGGTCCGCGAGCTGGGGGTCAAGCACCTGGTCGTTGGCGATGACTTTCGCTTTGGCGCCCGCCGTGCCGGTGACTATTCACTGCTACAGCGGATGGGCGTTGACGCAGGCTTCGACGTCGAACGAACGCGGGAGGTCCTGCACAAGGGTCGCCGGATTTCCTCGACCTGGGTTCGTCAGGCCCTGGGTGCCAACGATTTGGCCCTGGCCGAGTCCTTGCTGGGACGGCCTTATCAAATGCTCGGACGGGTCGGTTACGGCATGCAGCTGGCGCGGACCTTAGGATCGCCGACGGCGAACCTGCGCATTAATCGCAAAGTGTCGCCCTTGAAGGGCGTGTTTGCGGTCCGCGTCGATGCCCCCAGCGCCGGCCTGGTGGATGTCCCTGGCGTGGCTAATCTTGGTTCGCGGCCCAGTATCCCGGATCGTGACATGGCGCTGGAAGTGCACCTGTTTGATGTTGACGCTGATCTTTACGGCCACGAGCTGCGGGTACGTTTTATCCACGCCCTGCGCCCGGAACAAACCTTTGCGGGGCTTGACGCCCTGAAACACCAAATTCACCTTGATCACCAAGCCGCGCGTGCGGCGCTGGCACACCCAACGGACACGTTATGACCGATTACAAAAGCACCTTGAACTTGCCGGAAACGGATTTCCCTATGCGTGGCAATTTGCCTAAGCGCGAACCGGACATGCTGGCCAGCTGGGAGGCCCGCGGCTTGTATCAGGCCATGCGCGATGCCCGCGCCGGGGCGCCGAAGTATGTCTTGCATGACGGCCCTCCCTACGCCAACGGCGACATCCATATTGGCCATGCGGTCAACAAGGTGCTCAAAGACATCGTCATCAAGTGCCACGTATTGGAAGGCTTTGACGCCCCGTACGTGCCGGGCTGGGATTGCCACGGCTTGCCGATTGAGCACAAGGTCGAAACCACGATCGGCAAGATCGGCAAAGAGTTTGCCGACGCCAATGCTTTTCGCGACGCCTGCCGTGCCTACGCTCACGAACAAATCGACATTCAAAAAGCCGGCTTTAAGCGACTCGGCATTGTCGGCGACTGGGACAATCCCTACCTGACCATGAACTTCGAAACCGAGGCGGAAATTGTTCGTACGCTCGGTCGTCTGGTTGCCCAGGGTCACCTGCGCAAAGGCGAGAAGCCGGTTTACTGGTGCACCGATTGTCAGTCGGCCTTGGCCGAGGCGGAAGTCGAGTACGCCGACAAAACCAGTCTCAACGTCGACGTTGCCTTCCCGGTCCAGGACACCGCCGAGTTGGCCCGGCGCATGGGTGCGGACGAAGCCAACGGCGCATCGGTGGTGATCTGGACCACCACGCCCTGGACTTTGCCGTCAAACCGCTTCGTGTGTGTCGGCGATGCCCTGGACTATGTCTTGGTGCGTCTGGTCAAAGACGGCGTCGCGCGCACCCTGGTGGTCGCCGAAGGCCTGTTAATCACGGTGCTAGCGCGCTGGGGCGTGGCCACTCACCAGGTCCTGGGCCGTGCCAAGGGACCGGAGCTGACCGGGTTGATACTGCAAGCCCCCTGGGGCGACAGCGTGCCCCTACTGGACGGTGATCACGTGACCCTCGAAGCCGGTACCGGCTGTGTTCACAGTGCGCCTGCGTACGGCCTTGAAGACTTTATGGTGGCCCAGCGCCACGGCATCGAGAGCCTAAGCCCGGTTCAGGACGATGGCACCTTTCCGGCTGACTTCCCAGTCATCGGCGGCATGCACGTGCAAAAATGCGGCAACCGCGTCGCCGAGTACCTCGAAGATCAGGGTGTGCTGGTCCACAAAGACCGCCAGGCCCACAGCTACCCGCATTGCTGGCGCCATAAAACCCCGGTCATATACCGTGCCACGCCGCAGTGGTTTATCGCCATGCAGGGCGGGTTGTTGGACAGCGCGCGCACGGCCGTCGACAGCGAGATTACCTTTACCCCGGAGTGGGGCCGCAACCGGTTGTCGGCGATGCTGGCGGATCGTCCGGATTGGTGCATTTCGCGCCAGCGTAACTGGGGCTCGCCGATCACCTTGTTTGTGCACAAACAAACCATGGAATTGCACCCGGACACCGAGTCATTTTTCGAGCCGATTGCGGCGCGCATCGAGCAAGGCGGGATCAATGCCTGGTTTGATTTGGACGCGCGCGAACTGCTTGGCGATGATGCCGATCATTACCGCAAAACCACGGACATTCTGGACGTGTGGTTTGATTCGGGGGTGACTCACGCGTCGGTTTTGGCCAAGCGCGATGAACTGACCTTCCCGGCGGATCTTTACCTGGAGGGGTCCGACCAGCACCGTGGATGGTTCCAATCGTCCTTGCTGACGTCGGCGGCGTTGCACGGTCACGCCCCCTATAAGGCGCTGTTGACCCACGGTTTTGCAGTCGATGCTAAGGGCCGCAAGATGTCCAAGTCCGAGGGCAACGTGGTTGCCCCACAGACCGTGATGGACAAAATGGGCGCGGATGTTTTGCGTTTGTGGATTGCCGCGACTGACTACACCAAAGAGCTGGCGGTTTCGGATGAAATCCTCAAACGCACTGCCGATGCCTACCGCCGAATTCGCAACACCTCGCGCTTTATGTTGGCCAACCTCAGTGGTTTTGATCCAGCCACCGACCAGGTCGCCACTGCCGATCTGGTCGCGTTGGACCGCTGGATCCTGGCCCGCGCCTCGGATCTGCAATCACAGATCCGTGGGCACTACATGCGCCACGAGTTCGGTGCCGTCTATCAGCTGGTGCACAACTTTTGCGTCAACGAACTGGGCGGGTTTTATCTGGATATCGTCAAAGACCGCCAGTACACCTGCCAAGCGGACGGTCACCCGCGGCGTAGCGCGCAAACCGCGTTGTACCACTTGATTGAAGCCTTCAGCCGCTGGATTGCGCCGATCTTGTCGTTCACCGCCCAAGAAATCTGGGCCGAAATCCCCGGCCAGCGCCGCGAATTCGTGTTTGCCGATCAGTGGCATACCGATATGAACGTCAGCTACGCGGACGATTTGGACAATGATTTTTGGCTGCGGGTGCTGGCTGCGCGTGACCTGGTTAACCAGGCCATTGAAGTCGCCCGTAATGCCAAGGTGGTGGGTGGCTCGCTGGAAGCGGCAGCGACTATTTACGCGGACGACACCATGTACGCGGCACTGGCCCATTTGGGTGACGAGTTGCGTTTCACCACGCTGACCAGCGCCGTCAGCCTGGCGCCCTTGGCGGATGTGCCCGCGGATGCCCACCGTAACGAAGCAGGCAACCTGGGTGTCACCATCGCGGCGGTGAGCGACGCCAAGTGCGAACGCTGCTGGCACCGGGTGCCGGATGTCGGTTCGGACCCCGCGCACGCCGACATTTGCGGGCGCTGTGTCAGCAACATCCACGGCGACGGCGAGGCCCGCCAATTCGCATGAGTGTGACGCGCTTGGGGTGGACGATTGCACTGGTGCTGTTGGCGCTGGATCAGGCCAGCAAGTACCTGGCGCTGAGTCTGCTCGATACCTACGAGCGTGTGGCGGTGTTGCCGTTTTTTGACTGGGTGCTGCTGCACAACACCGGCGCCGCGTTCTCGTTTTTGGCGGGGTTCGAGGGTGGCCAGCGCTGGTTTTTGCTGGCCGTTGCGGTGGTCGCAGTGGTCGTCATTCAGCGCTGGTTTCGGACCGCCAGCATGCCGGTGGCGGTGTGCTTGGGATTGATCCTGGGCGGGGCCATTGGCAACGCTTTGGACCGCGCATTTTTAGGGTCGGTCACCGACTTTATTTTGCTGCATTTTCGCGGCTGGTATTACCCGGCCTTTAATGTCGCCGACATCGGCATCACATTAGGGGCAATCGGACTTTTATATGACGGATTTAAGGAGTGGCGCCGTGAGCGAGCTAACCATATCGGCTGATACCCAAGTCACGCTGCACTTTGCGATCAGCCTCAAAGGCGGGCACGAGGTGGACTCGACCTTTAACAAGACCCCGGCGACCTTTGTAGTCGGCGATGGCAATTTGCTACCGGGCTTTGAGCAGGCCCTATTCGGCCTCAAATCCGGCGATGAAGCGAGTTTGGACATTGCGCCGCACCAAGGCTTTGGTCAGCCCAACCCAGACAATGTCCAGCGCATGTCACGGGCGACCTTTGACGAGGACCTGAGTCCTGGGCTGATGCTGTCGTTCGCCGACGCCAATGGCTCTGAGTTGCCAGGTGTCGTCGATCGCATCGACGGCGATGACGTCTATGTCGACTTTAACCATCCCTTGGCCGGGCGTGACCTGGTCTTCAAGGTGGCTATTTTGGCCGTCAACCCTGCCCCGAACGCGGTCCAATAACATGGGCTTCGCGATTGAGTTAGCCAACCCGCGGGGCTTTTGTGCCGGCGTTGATCGGGCGATTGAAATCGTCGATCGCGCGATCGATGTGTTTGGCGCGCCGATCTACGTGCGCCACGAGGTCGTGCACAATCGCTACGTGGTCGATGGCCTGCGCGATCGCGGCGCGGTTTTCGTCGACGAACTGGACGAAGTGCCGGACAACAGTACGGTGATTTTTAGTGCCCACGGCGTCAGCTCCGCGGTCGAACGTGAAGCCTCGGCGCGCGGCCTGACCGTGTTCGATGCGACCTGCCCGCTGGTGACTAAGGTGCACATGGAAGTCGCCCGTTACGCCGCACGCGGTACCGAGTGTGTTTTGATCGGCCATGCCGGGCACCCGGAAGTGGAGGGCACCCTGGGGCGTTACGACAGCCGCCATGGCGGTGCGATTTACCTCGTCGAAACGCCGGATGACGCCCGCGCATTGGCGCCGCGCGATCCGTCGCAATTGGCTTTTGTGACCCAAACTACGCTCAGCATGGATGACACCGCAGACGTCATCGACGCCTTGCGCGACACCTTCGAGCACATCGTCGGCCCGCGCCGGGACGATATTTGTTACGCCACCCAGAATCGTCAGGATGCGGTCCGCGGTTTGGCCGAGAACGCGGATCTGGTGTTGGTGGTCGGCAGCGTCAACAGCTCCAATTCAAACCGGCTGCGCGAGCTGTCCGAGCGGGCGGGTACGCCGGCTTATTTGATTGATGACGCCGGTGACTTGAACGCGGCTTGGGTTGAGGGCTGTCAACGCGTCGGTGTCACGGCCGGAGCGTCAGCACCGGATGTGTTGGTGCGCGGTGTGATCGAACGCTTGCAGGCATTGGGTGGCGAGTCGGTGACCGAACTGGACGGTCGCCCGGAAAACATCACCTTTAATCTGCCGAAGGAATTAAGAATTATTGACGCCACTTAATGTGACGTAATTCCCATTATTGGCAATTTTCGTCCCATTCGGGCGCGTAAATTGACCGATCGTCCAATTTAGACGCCTCAAGTGACAATCTTAGACCACCCTTATGTTCTACAAACGTGAGGGTGGCAGGCAATGCATGGGCTCAGGGGCTTTACCTTAATTGAATTGCTGGTCTCGATGGCGGTGCTGGGCCTGGTATTGGCGATGGCAGTTCCGACCTTGAGTCAAAGCCGGCGCCAAACTGAGGTGAAATCTGTGCAAGCGCGTTTGTTGAATGACCTAACGCGCGCCCGTACCGATGCCATTAGCCGTGGTAACCCGGTGTCCCTGTGCGCGTCCTCCGATGGCAGTCACTGCGACGGTAGCTGGAATGGTTGGCTGGTGTTCGAAGGCCCCGTTCCGAACACCACCACCGCGGTCGTCAACCCGATCAGCCAACACTCCATTAGCGCGGTCGCGGTCACCGCCAATCGCACTCAAATCACCTTTGCCAGCTGGGGCGTAGTCGACGCGGCCCTCGAAGCGACCCTGTGCGATGGCCGGGGCGAGCTGAGTAACGCACGCGCCTTGCAGGTCTCGGCGTTGGGGCGCGCACGCACCTCGGTCGATGCCGATAACGATAGCGTCCACGAGGCCCCTAGCAGCGGGAGTGCACTGTCATGCGGTTAACCCGAGGCATCAGCCTGGTCGAGGTGCTGGTGGCGCTGCTGATCCTGAGCCTGGGACTGCTTGGATTTGCCAGCCTGCAAGCGGCCAACTTGAATCTGGGCAACGAGGCCTGGTTACGCTCCCAGGCCACGGTCATGGCGTCGGACATGATCGATCGAATTCGCGGTAACTCGACCACCTTCGAGGCCGGCCAATATGACCACGCCTTTGGTGCACCGGCGCCCTTGGCCCACGACTGCAGCGCGGTGGACTGTAACCCGATCGAACTGGCTGATTACGACCTGGCCGGTTGGCTGTCCGAGTTGGCTGCGCAACTGCCAGCGGGGTCGGGCCAGATTCAGCGAGACACCTCCGGTGCGATCACCGAACTGGTGGTCAGTGTGCGCTGGTTCGATCGCGCCGAGCAGGGCACGGCCACCCTGAACATGAGGGCGCAGCCATGAAACGCGGATTTTCGTTGGTTGAGCTGATGATCGCGCTGTTGATCGGCAGCCTGCTGATGGCCGGGGTGTTCACTGTGCTGGTCGGCGCGAAACAGTCCTATCGCGTCCAGGATGAACTCAGCCGGACCCAAGAAAACGCCCGATTTGCCGCCGAGTTTATCGCCCGTGATCTGCGCATGGCCGGTTTTCGTGGCTGTCGCCCCAGTTTGCCGATCACTCCAATGATTAACGCCGCGAGTGATTGGCGCTATGACCTCAATACGCCCATTCGCGGCTACCAGGGCATCGCCAATTTTCCAGTCGAATTCGACGCCGGCGCCACCATCGCGGCGTTTTCTAATGCCAATCATGACCCGGACGCCTTGGTCGTGGTGCGCGTGGATGCCGACAACACCCGAGGCGTGGGGACCGAAACGGCTGGCAATTTGACCTTAAGTGGCGCCCATGATTTCGCCCTAGGGCAAGTCATGGCGGCTTCAACCTGTGACGCCTTGACGCTGTTCCAGGTCTCGGCCGACAACACCGGTACGACCACGCTGGCGCACAATGTTGTCGCCGGGTTAAGCCCCGGCAACTGTAGCAACCGTTTGGGTGGCGACTGTGCGACACCTGCCGCGGGCGCCTTTGACCAAGGCGGTGTAGTCATGCCACTGGTTGGGCGTGCCTACTATTTAGCCAATGGCGTCGGCGGCGTGCCGGGGCTGTACCGCGTCGAGGTGGGGCCCAGCGGCGGCTTAACCCGTGACGAGTTGGTACCGGGAATCGAGGACATGCGCATTTGGTTTGGTCACGATTCGGACAACGACGGCGTGGTTAATCGCTGGCGCCGGGCGGGGGATCCCAGTTTGGATTTTTCTGAGGTGACCGCCGCGCGCGTCCAGATGCTGCTGCGAACACTTCAGGCCCCGGACGCCGAGGTTAAACCCTATGCCTTTGCCGGCGCCGCCATCACGCCTGCCGACGGCCATGTTAGGCGATCGTTCGTGACCACCATAAATCTTAGGAATCGATCATGAAGCGCCAACGCGGCGGGGTGTTAATCGCCAGTTTGGTGGTGTTGATGCTGTTGACGCTGATTGGCCTGTCCGGCGCAAGTTCGACTACCTTAGAAGAACGAATGGCCGGTAATTTTCGCGATCAACGGGTCGCATTCGAGGCCGCCGAGGCCGCCTTGGCGGTCGGCGAGCGCTGGGTCGAGAGTCAAACGCTGGCGCCCATTACAGGGGCCGGTAGCGCCTGCTTTGGCGCCGATTGCTTTGATGCTAGCTGTAGCAAAGGGCTGTGCTTTAACGGCACTTTGAGCGGTGCGCTGGCGACGGACTGTCGCCACAGCCCAACGGCAACGCCGGTTCATGCCCGTGGCAACGCGCTGGATGTTTGGAACGATACCAAGCGCCACCGCCAACTGGCCAGTCAGGATGAGCTGACCGGCTCGATCGGGGGCGCCACCTACATTGTCGAGTTTTTGTGTTTCGTGCGCTTGGACCCGCTGGCGCCACCCTCGGTGGATGCCCACGGCAGCGCTGCTTTTTTTCGTGACCATGGCGAAATGTTCCGCATCACCGCCATGGGCCGCGGCGCCACGCCCAACGCACGGGCCTGGGTTCAGTCCACTTATCGGAAGGTACGCTGATGAAATGGTGTTGGAGTTTGCCCTTGTACGGTCTCGCCATGGCGGCGGCGGCGACTAACCTCTCGCGCGATTACCAAGGTTTGCCGGCGGTCTTGTCCGGCGCCGGTACGCCGGTGGTGATGTTGGCCATGAGCCAAGATCACCAACTGTTTTACAAAGCCTATACCGACTGGGACGACTTGGACGGGGATGCCCAATCCCGACCCGAAACCACCTACGTTCACGCCATCGAGTACTTTGGCTACTTCGATTCGGATAAATGCTACCGCTACGACACCACCGATGACCTGTTTCAGCCGGACCGGACCGGTGCCGACGGCTACTGTGGCGGCAGCGGTGAATGGGCGGGTAACTTTTTGAACTGGGCGACCACGACCCGCATCGACGCGGTCCGAAAAATTCTGTACGGCGGTGCCCGCGTGGCCGCCAGCGGCAGCATTTGGAAGTCCGAGCACGAGTGGCAGTCCAGCGACGGTAGCTTACCGGCCCAGACGGTTTTGGAACGGGCTTACCTGCCTAACGATGCCCACAGCTTTGCCAAGTATTACCGCGGCCAGCTGGTCGACGGTGTCAATGACATTCGCTTGTTGACCCCCTTCACCACGCCATTAAGCGGTGATGCCCGGGATCAGGGTATTACGCTGTGCAACACCACGCGCCCGATCAATTCGTCCAACAATAATCAGTGGGTTTCCAGCAACGTCACCGCGCCGCCGCAAGTGCGCGTCGTGACTGGCAACCGCAGCCTGTGGGCGGCTAACGAACGCTGGCAGTGCCTGTGGAATGACGAACGCGGCGGGGTCAGCAATTCCAACGACCCCGCGGTGTCCGGGATCGATGCCTACTCGAGTTCGCCGGCCCAATCCGACGGCCTCGGATTTGGTTACGCAGGGGCCACCAGCAGTCAGGGTAATTATGTGGTCCGGGTACAGGTCTGTGCGCCCGGGTTAATTGGCTCGGAAAATTGTAAACAGTACCCCGATGGTAGCCTCAAGCCGGTCGGCCTGATCCAACAATACGGCGATGACGATCGAGTGTGGTTTGGCCTGATGACCGGTTCGTACCGCGCCAACAAGTCCGGTGGGGTGCTGCGAAAAAACCCCGGTAGCTTGGCCGACGAAGTCGATATCGGTGGCGATGGACGGTTTTTGCCGGCCCCGGGTGCCGGCAATATCGTCGCCACCTTGGATGCCCTGCGCCCGGTCGGCTACAACCATTCCGATGGTCGCTACAACGACCGTGACAATTGCGCGTGGGGACTGAACAGCTTCAACAACGATCGCTGCCGTAACTGGGGCAACCCGCTGTCTGAAATCGTTCTCGAGTGCTACCGCTACCTGGCGGGCAATCCGACGCCGACACCCGCCTTTGCCGCCGACGATTCCGGCTTGCCGTTTCTAAATGGCGACAGCCCATTGAACAACATGATCAGTGCCAGCTGGACCGATCCGCTGGCATCGACCAACAGCTGCGCCAAACTCAACGTGATCGCGTTTAATGCCTCCACCAGCTCCTACGACACCGACGAGTTGGCCGGGGTCGCGGATTTACAGACCCTAGACTCGGCCGACACCTTGACCGACCGCGTCGGCGCCGGCGAGGGCTTGCACGGACAACAGGCCTTTGTCGGTCGCGTTGCCGGTGACACCGACGAGCTGTGCACGCCGAAATTGATCACCCAATTAAGCGAAGTCCAAGGCACCTGCCCGGACGCTCCGCGCCTAGAAGGCGGCTATCAAATCGCCGGCTTAGCCCACCACGTCAACACCACGGATCTGCGTCCGCCACTGAGCCCCAGCAACGATCCATTTCCAGGCCAGCAAACCATCACCACCTATGGCGTTGCGCTGACCCCGACCCTGCCGAACGTGCAAATTCCCGTGCCCGGCACCGCTGGCCAATTCGTGCGCCTGCTGCCTGCGTGCTTCAACGAAGACGTCGGTGGCAACTGTGGGTTGGTCGATTTTAAGGTCACTCAAAGTCACACCGAAGTGGCCGGGATCGGTACCGGTGCGTTTTATGTCAACTGGGAGGACTCTGAGCAGGGCGGTGACTTTGACCAGGACATGAGTGGGGTCGTCAGCTACCGAATCAGCGCCACCGACATCGAGGTCACCACCGATGTGTTTGCCGAGTCGACCATCTATGACATGGGCTTTGGTTTTGTCATTTCCGGCACCACCCAAGACGGTTTCCATGCCTACAGCGGCATCGAAGGCTTTAGTTGGACCAACCCCGCCGGCGCCTTGGGCTGCACTAATTGCCAGCGCGGCGATGGCCCGGCGTCGCACACATTTACCTTAGGCAGCGCGACCACAGTATTGTTGCAGCAGCCGCTGTATTACGCCGCCAAGTGGGGCGGCTTTACCGACACCGATGACGATGGCACGCCGAATTTGCCGGCCGAGTGGGACCGCCGTGACAACAGCGACGGCAGCTTCGCCGCCGACGGCATCCCGGACAATTACTTTTTAGCGATTAACCCGGCCCAGCTAAACGCCCAGCTGGGGTTGGTGCTGGAAGACATCATCAACCGGACCGCCGCCGGTACCGGCGGGGCGGTGGTCGCCAACTCCGTCAGTGGTTTGGGCGCGGTCTACCAAGCGCTGTATCAGCCGCAATTTAAAAGCGGCAATGAATCCCTGGCCTGGGTAGGACTGGTCCACGCGCTGTTTATCGATGACAACGGGCGGCTGCGCGAGGACGGTAACGGCGACGGCGCCTTGGGTGGCTACAGCGAGGATCCGGTGGTTCAAATTGCCTACGATGCGCTCAGTGATCAAACCCTGGTTACGCGTTTCGAGTCGGCCGACGGCGGTGCCACCTTAAGCCAAGGCGGCCAGCCCGTGCCGCTGTCGGCATTACGTCCAATCTGGAACGCGCGCGATCGCTTGGCGACGCTGTCGACGCCGCAGTCCCAGCGAAACTACAGCGCAGTGGCGGATGACCGTCGCTATATCATCACCGCCGGTCCAGATGCGTCCGGGTTGATTGGCCGAGACCAAGTCCAGCCGTTTGTCACCAGCACCTTTCGTGATGATCTGGCCATGCGCCGCTCGCTCGACCTGCCCGGGTCAATTTTGCGTAATCGTTTGGTGCGCTGGTTACGCGGCCAAGAATACGACGAGTTCCGCTCACGCACCGCCGAATTTTTGAGTAGCAACCCAGGGCCCGACGTGTGGCGACTGGGCGATGTCATCCATTCGACGCCGACCCCGGTCGGTGCGCCCAACGCGGGCTACGACGCGCGCTTGGGTGACACCAGCTACCTCAGCTTTAAAAGCCACTACAAGGACCGACGCACGGTTGTGTATGTCGGGGCTAACGACGGCATGCTGCACGCCTTCAATGGCGGTTTTTGGAACGAAGGCAGCCTGCGCTTTGACTTACAAAGCAGCGCTGGCAATGAAACTGAGCACCCCTTGGGCAGCGAACTGTGGGCCTATGTCCCGTTTAACCTATTGCCGCATTTAAAGTGGCTGGTCGAGGACGATTACCCCCACGTGTACTACGTCGACGGGCGCCCACTGACCTTCGATGCGCGCGTGTTTGACCCCACCGACCCCGATCATCCTGGCGGCTGGGGCTCGGTGCTGGCGGTGACCTATCGCTTTGGTGGTGGCGCCTATTGGGTCGATTGGGACGGCGTTAGTGGCAATGGGCCGGGCGGCACGGACGCCGAGTTGCGCGCGCGTTCATCGGTGGTGCTGTTCGACATTACTAACCCCGAGCAACCGCCCCAACTGATGGCCGAGCTGACTGACAGCCAGCTCAACGACTTTTTCTTCACCACCGCCCAGCCGACTCTGGTCAGTGCGGCCGCGCCAGGGGTCGGCAATGATTGGGACAACCCGAGCCTGAACCAGTGGAAGCTGATGTTCGGCGCAGGTCCCGATTCGATGACCAGCGCGACCCGTGGGGCGGATGCCCAGGTCTACCTTTACGACCTGGCCAGTTTGGCCTTTGACGCGGGATATGCGCCGCTGATCCTCAGCGATACCAGCCTCAGCTTTGCCGGCGACGGTGTCGCCGCGGACTGGAACACGGATGGCGCCACCGATGCGGTCTACTTGGGCGTCACCGGCGGCACCGCGGCCAGCCCAACGGGATCGTTACGCCGATTGGTGCCGGACTGGTCAACCGGCAGCTGGAGCCAATCTGCGCTACTGGGCACCCAAATCGGCCAGGGTTTTAGCGCGGCCCCGCGCCTGGCCACCGACGCCGTCGGCCAACCCTGGGTGCTAGCCGGTTCGGGGCGTTTGTTCGTGTCCGCGGACAATCAAAGCTCGGTGACCCAGGCCTTTTACGGTATCAAAGAGCAGGGCGGTCAGGCGATCGACTTTGTTGACGTGACTGGGGTCGATGTTGATGACGATGGGGTCATCGCGCCGCTGGATTACACCGTCGACAATGACCCGGTCATGAGTTTGGATGACCTCAATGGCAAGGTCGCGGCCGCCGATGGTTGGCTGCGCTCGATGACGGTTGAGGGCGTGGCCCCGTCTGGGCGAGTGGTCGAGCCGTCTGCGGTGCTGGCGTCCTTGGTCTTGTTCACCGAATACGTGCCGGACGGCGCACTGTGCCAACCCAGCGGCAGCTCGCGCTTGTGGGGCCTGGATTTTAGTAACGGCGTGCGCGCACTGGATGCCGGCCTGATTGTCGGTGAGGGTGACGAGGCGGTCATTGTCGCCAGCGTCGCGATCAGTGCTGGCCTGGCTTTTAGCCCGCTCATCCACTCTTCGACGGGCGAGTTCGGCGGTAACCAGGTGATCGTCGCCGACGACAAGGGCGGTTACACCCTTCAGGCCGTGACTCTGCCTACCCTGCAAGGAGGCCGCGAATCATGGCGTCAAATCGAATGGTAGTGGCGCGCGGATTCAGCCTGATTGAATTGATGGTGGGGTTGGCGATCATCGGCATCTTGACCGCGATCGCGATCCCTAGTTACCAAACCACCGTCCAACGCAGCCAGCGCAGTGATGGTCAAATCGCATTGGTTCAGTTGACCCAGCAGCAAGAACGTTACCACTCGGTCAACAACACCTATGCCACAACACTGGTTGAGTTGGGCGCCGCAAGCGCAAGCGCCGAGGGCTTCTATAGCCTGTCATTAAGCAACCCTAGCTGCACCAACGCGGGCTACACAGGCTGCTTTGTGGTCACCGCTACGCCGACGGGCGCGCAAGCCGCGGACAGCGCCTGCGCGACATTAAGCCTAAACCAAAGCGGGGTGCGCAGTGCGACCGGCACGGGCGCGGGCGATTGCTGGCCTTAGCGGGCGCAGTCAATCGCGGTGCCGGCGCCGGTTTCGTGGACACCGTCGTGGTTACGGTCGGTGCTTCGCCGCAGTCGCCCGGCCCGCGACAGGGTTAAACCGCGGGCGTGTTCGAACGGCGCCACGCAAAACCACAGACTGCCATTGCTGGCGCCGCCATCGGCGCTGAATTGAATCGGCAGTGCTCGGAATCCGCGCCAACGGGCGTGCTCGGCGTTGGCGGTTTGCAGGGGCGCGCCGCGCGCGTCCAGCAGCCACCATTGGCCGTCAATACGATCGACCTGGACCGGGCTGGCACGGGTGATCGCGGTCGCCCGCGCCAGCATCAATAGCTTGGATAACGCCGCGCGCTGTTGATGGACGCGAACGCGCTCAAGGCTGGATTGGCCGCCGCTGGTAGCCAGTGTCGCTAACAGTGCAATCAACGCCACAACGATCAAGGATTCCAGTAAACTGAAGCCTGCATTTTTTCTCATGCCTGATAGTGGCGGGCGAGCGGCCAAATGACGGTCGCCGCGTGCCGCACGACGTCAGGCTTTACGGAGTCAGCGGTCAGTTTATGCCTAATCTTAGTATTCACTTAGCCCAACCCGAATTTCGTTTAGGCGATCTTGATTTTCAGGTGACTCACCTGGTTGAGGTGGCTACCGCGGCGGCCGCCCGCGGCGCTGATTTGGTGGTGTTTCCCGAATTGTGGTTACCGGGCTATCCGGCCCAAGACCTATTGTATCGCGGCGATCTGATGCCGCGGATCCAGGCGGCGATCGACCAAATTGCACGTGAGTTGTCCGGTGTCACCGCGGTGGTGCTGGGTTACCCACGGCCGGCGCCGGCGCCCGCCACCCAGGATCCGGACGGCTATGCGCGGCCGAATTTGTACAACGTTATCGGTCTGATCGCGGACGGCGAAATTCTCAGCGAACACCGCAAACGCGCGCTGCCCAATTACGAGGTGTTTGACGAACGGCGTTATTTTCAGCCGGGGTCCGACGCCACCGTGGTCAATTTCAAAGGCCACAATGTGGGGTTGTTGGTGTGCGAGGACATCTGGGTCGAATCGGTTTTAACGGACACCTTGGACGCCGGCGCGGACTTGATCATTGCGGCCAATGCGTCGCCCTATCATCGCGGTAAATGGCAGCAACGCGCTGATGCGCTGTCGGCCATGGCCAAGCGTCACGCGGTGCCGGTGTTGTATGCCAATGCCGTCGGCGGCCAGGACGATTTGATTTTTGATGGTGACTCCCAAGCCTATGACGCCCAGGGCCAGTGCGTGGCGCGTGCTGCGCTATTTGAAACCGCCTGCCTGGCCACGGTGTTTGATGGCACGACCTTATCCTCGACCGACGCGGTCGCGGATGCGCCCGATACCTGGGGCGAGGTCTACGATGCCCTGGTCGTGGGCACGCGCGACTACATCAATAAAAACGGCTTCCCCGGGGTGATTCTGGGACTCTCTGGGGGGATCGATTCGGCGCTGACCTTGGCGGTCGCGGTCGACGCCCTCGGCGCGGACCGGGTCGGCGCGATTATGATGCCTTTCCACTACACCAGCGACATCTCCAAGCATGATGCTGCTGAACAGGCGATGACTCAGGGCGTTGACTACCAAAGCTTGGCCATCGTTGACCCGGTTAATGCCTTTTTAGACACATTGAAACCGGCGCTGGGTGACGGGCCGCTGGGGACGACGCGTGAAAACCTGCAAAGCCGAACGCGTGGCGTTTTGCTGATGGCGATGTCGAATTTTGGCGGCCGTCTGGTCTTGACCACCGGCAACAAAAGTGAGCTGGCGGTTGGCTATGCGACGCTGTATGGCGACATGGCCGGGGGCTACAACGTGCTGCGCGATGTGCCCAAGACTTGGGTGTTTGAGTTGTCCAAATTCCGCAATACGCGCGGCATGGTGATCCCGGAGCGGGTGATCACACGGCCACCGTCCGCCGAGTTAGCGCCGGACCAAGTCGATACGGATTCACTCCCGGATTACCCGGTGTTGGATGCGATTTTAGCGGCCTATTTGGACGAACAGAAAAGCCAGCAACAAATCATCGATGCGGGCTTCGACGAGGCCGACGTTTGGCGTGTCGTGCGCTTAGTCAATATAGCCGAGTATAAGCGTCGCCAGGGCGCGCCCGGGCCGCGCATCACGCCGCGATCGTTCAACTACGATCGCCGCGTACCGATCACCCAGGGCTGGGATCGCGCCTAGAAGAACGTCTCGGTGCCGGCGTTACGACCGCTGCGCGGCTCGTTAACGTTGGTGTTCGGGATCAATGTCTGTTGCGGTAACAACGCGGTGTTGGCGCGCCGTGCCTCGGTGAACAGCGCCAATTTCTCGCCCAGGTCGCCCTGATCGCCAAACAAACCAAAACTCATCTTGGCCGTCAGGCTTGGCGCCGTAGGCTCCAGCTGTGCTGGCAAGGCGTAGCCTGCGGGACCCGTGACAACGTATTGAGGGTAGTTCAAGGCCAAGGTCGCCAACGCGCGCTGCTCCAGCTCATCCTCGCCCAGTGCCTTGGATGCAATGGCTTTGACCAGCAATGCATCAATCACCGCCGATGACGACGGAAAGTTATCAATGACGACGCTGGCGCGGTTGGCGGCCGCAACCCAAGCACCGCGGTCAACGTAAAAGGTCGCCACTTCGATTTCCCGTTCCGCCAAGCGCTGACGCGTATAGATCAGGCGCAAACGCGAGTCAGTCACATAGGGGCTGGTCGGGTAGTCCTGGATCAAACGCCGGAAGTCGGTTGAGGCTTGTAGGAGCGACGAAGGGTCGCGGTTGTAGTTGTTGCCCGGCAGGTAGCGCGAGACCACGGTAAAGCCTTCCTGGAAGCTGGCCAATCCTTTCAGGTACAGAGCGTAATCGGCGTCCTGGTCTTCGGGGTTGAGGCGCAGAAAACGATCCGCTGCCGCCCGCGACAAGGGCTCGTTGCCTTGCTTAAGGTAGCTATAGATCAGCCACAGCTGGCTATTACGCGCGTAAGGGCCGAACGGAAAACGACTGTCGACTTCCTCTAGGGCGTCGATGGCTTGGTCCCAGCGCGCGGCATCGACGTGACCGATGGCGGTCTGGTAAAGCTCCGCTTCGCTCTGACGGTTGGCGTTTTTCAGGGTGCTACAGCCGGTCAGCGTAATCAGCAGACCGATCAAAAGTAATTTAGTTGGCATGTTTATCCAGACACTTTGTTAATCTTGCGTATTCAAACAGAAAAAACGTGGGCGGTGCAGTTTTTTGCAGTCTCAAGGTCTAGAGAAAACAGTTTCATTGGAGTTGGCGGGTGCGCGGGTTGATGCCGCGGCCGCCCAACTATTTCCCGATTATAGCCGGGCCCGCATTACCGCGTGGATTCGCGAGGGCCGGATGACGGTTGACGGCGAAATCCTGAAGCCTAAAGTCAAAGTCTTTGAGGGCCAGGTGATGGTCTTGACCCCGGGGGACGAGCCCCAGGTCAACTGGGGCCCCCAGGACATTCCGATTCCAGTTTTGTACGAGGACGATGATCTGATCATTGTCGACAAACCGGTCAACATGGTGGTCCATCCTGGCGCCGGCAACCATGACGGCACGCTGGTCAACGGGTTGATGTTTCGGTACCCGGAATTGGCGGCGTTGCCGCGCGCCGGCATCGTTCACCGGATTGACAAGGACACCACTGGACTGCTGGCGGTGGCGCGCTCGGAACGTGCACACAAGTCGCTGACCGAGCAACTTCAGGATCGTAGCCTGGGCCGCGAGTACTGGTGCATTGCGCTCGGTCAAATTCGCACCCCCGGCAAGGTCGAGGCCCGCGTGGGTCGCCACAGCGGTCATCGCACGCGCATGGCGGTGACGCCAAACGGCCGCGAGTCGCTGACTTATTATCGGATCGAGGCGCGTTTCCCCGGTGCCACCGAACTTAAAGTGACGCTGGCGACTGGGCGCACCCACCAGATCCGTGTCCACATGGCCCACATCAACCACCCGCTGCTCGGGGATCCGCTGTATGGCGGTAACCGCCTGTTGCCGATGACGCTGTCCGAAGAATTTCGCCAGGCACAGCAAGGCTTGGGCCGACAAGCACTGCACGCTCAGCGGCTTAAAATGAAGCACCCAGCTGACGGTCGAGACATTGAATGGACTTCGCCATTGCCGGACGATTTGGCTCGGCTTAGGGCGTTGCTGCACGCGCTATGATCGAGTTGGCCGGGTTGCCCGATACGGTGCGTGCGGTGATGACCACGCGTGCCGGCGGGGTCTCGGTCGGGCAATGGGCGTCGCTGAACCTGGGCACTCATGTCGATGATGATCCGGTGGCCGTTCGTGCCAATCGCAAGGTCGTCGAGTCGGCGCTGCAGGCACCGGTGGCCTGGTTGAATCAAGTCCACGGGGTCGTGTGCGTTGAGCGCACCTGCGCCGGCGAGGTGCCGACGGCAGATGCCCAGTGGACGACCCAGACCAACCTGGCGTTGGCGGTCGGCGTCGCTGACTGTTTGGCGGTCGGGCTGTGCAGTCCCAATGGCGATCGGGTGGGGGTCGCCCATGCCGGCTGGCGCGGTTTGCTGGGCGGGGTGATTGAATCCACGGCCCAGGCCATGGGCGGACCGCTGATCGCGGTATTAGGTCCCTGTATCGGTCCCGCGGTGTTTCAGGTCGGCCCTGAAGTACGAGAAAAGTTTTGTAACGATAACCCGGCTGCCGCCTCGGCTTTTCGCGCCGACACCGGCGATCGCTGGCTGTGTGATTTGCGATCGCTGGCCCGCCAACGCCTGGTATCGCTGGGTATCCGCGTTGTCGACGATCTCAATGAGTGCACCTACGGCGATCCGCAGCGCTGGTTTAGTTACCGTCGCCAGGCTCCGGGTGGACGTATGGCCATGCTCATGCTGCGCCGCGCAACTTGAAACCGCGTTAGCCGTCCCTAACTCCTAGATCATAGCCTGCTAGCGGGTACTAAGGAGAGAGTGCGATGCGCATGGAAAAGCTAACAACCACCTTACAAACCACCCTCGGTGACGCCCAGTCATTGGCGCTGACTGCGAAAAATGCCGAGCTAAAACCGCAACATCTAGTACAAGCCTGGTTGAACGATCCGAAAGCCGGGATCGGCGCACTGATTGCGCGCTCCGGTGCTGACTTGGCGACCTTTGCCGAATCGATTCGTGAGCAACTGGAAAGTGCCGCCCGCATCAATAAACCCGATGGCCAAATCAGTGCGTCCCAGGGTTTTGCGCGTGCGTTTAACCGAGCTGAAACCTTGGCGTCGGAATATGGCGACCAATTTATCTCGTCGGAAATATTGTTGCTGGCGATGATTCAAGACGGAGATATTCAAAAAGCCTATCGGGCCGCCGGTGGCGATTTGGATCGCCTCAAGTCGGTGGTCGAGGCATCGCGCGGCGGCGAGCGCGTGATGGATCAAAATGCCGAGGAAAGCCGTGGCGCCTTAGACAAATACTGCACCGACCTGACCGCGCGTGCGGCCAACGGCAAACTGGACCCCGTGATCGGCCGCGACGAAGAAATCCGCCGCGCTATTCAGGTGCTCCAGCGCCGGACTAAAAACAACCCGGTGTTAATTGGTGAGCCCGGCGTCGGCAAGACCGCAATCGTCGAGGGCTTGGCCCAGCGCGTGATTAATGGCGAGGTTCCTGAGGGCCTTAAAAACAAGCGCGTGATGTCGCTCGATATGGGCGCGCTGATCGCCGGTGCCAAATACCGTGGCGAATTCGAAGAGCGGTTGAAGGGCGTGTTGAATGAGCTGCAAAAGCAGGAAGGCCAGATCATCCTGTTCATTGACGAGTTGCACACCATGGTCGGCGCGGGCAAGGCCGACGGTGCCATGGACGCGGGCAATATGCTCAAGCCGGCGCTGGCGCGCGGCGAGTTGCACTGTGTCGGTGCAACCACGCTGGACGAGTACCGCCAGTACATCGAAAAGGACGCCGCGTTGGAGCGCCGTTTTCAAAAGGTCTTGGTCGACGAGCCCAGCGAAATTGATACCATCGCAATCTTGCGCGGATTGAAACCCAAATATGAAGTGCACCACGGGGTTCAAATCACCGACGGCGCGGTCATTGCCGCGGCCAAGTTGTCGATGCGCTACATCACCGACCGTCAGCTGCCCGACAAAGCAATTGATTTGATCGACGAAGCGGCCAGCCGGATCCGCATGGAAATGGACTCCAAGCCTGAAAAGCTGGATCGACTGGATCGTCGATTGATTCAGCTAAAGATCGAGAACGAAGCGCTAAAGAAAGAAACCGATAAGGATGCGGTCGCCCGCCAACAACATTTGGCCGAGGACATTAGCGTGCTCGAGCGCGAGATGGCGGATCTGGAAGAAATCTGGACCCGCGAGAAGGCCTCGACCCAAGGCACTCAGCACATCAAGGAACAACTGGATCAAGCTCAGACTCAATTGGAAGCAGCCCAACGCGCCGGCGATTTGGCGCGCATGAGTGAAATTCAATATGGGCAAGTGCCGGAGCTGGAGCGTCAGTTGGCCGCCGCGGAGTCCGGTGAGGGGGTCGAAATGACCCTGATCCGCTCGCGTGTCGGCGAAGAAGAAGTTGCCGAGGTGGTCAGCCGCTGGACCGGCGTGCCGGTCAGTAAAATGCTGGAAGGGGAGCGCGATAAGTTACTGCGTATGGAGTCAGTGCTGCACGACCAGGTCGTCGGTCAGCACGAAGCGGTGGTCGCCGTGGCCAATGCCGTGCGCCGTGCGCGAGCCGGATTGTCGGATCCAAATCGCCCGAGCGGATCGTTTTTGTTTTTAGGCCCGACCGGCGTCGGTAAAACCGAGCTGTGCAAAGCCTTGGCCAACTTTTTGTTCGACAGCGATGACGCCATGATCCGCATTGACATGTCGGAATTCATGGAAAAGCACTCGGTGGCGCGTTTAACCGGTGCGCCCCCCGGCTATGTTGGCTACGAGGAAGGGGGCTACCTGACCGAGGCCGTCCGTCGCCGCCCCTACAGCGTGTTGTTGTTGGACGAGGTCGAAAAAGCCCATCCAGATGTTTTCAACGTGCTGTTACAGGTGCTCGAGGATGGCCGCTTGACCGACGGTCAGGGGCGTACGGTCGATTTCCGCAATACGGTGGTGGTGATGACCTCGAACTTGGGGTCCGACATGATCCAGTCCATGCACGACGCCCCGGCCGAGGACATGCGCCGGGCGGTCATGGGCGTGGTCGGTCAGCATTTTCGCCCGGAGTTTCTCAACCGTATTGATGAATCGATCGTATTCCACGCGCTCGGCGCCGAGCACATTCGCGAAATCGCCGGGCTGCAATTGCAGCGCTTGGATCAGCGATTACACGCCCGTCAATTGAGTCTTCGACTAACGGACGCAGCCTTGGACGCCCTGGTCGTGGCCGGGTTTGATCCACTTTACGGTGCACGCCCATTGAAGCGGGCGATCCAGCAGTGCATTGAAAACCCCTTGGCACAGCGGTTACTGCAAGGTGACTTCGAGCCGGGGACTGCGATTGAGGCCGACGTCCGCGACGGCGCATGGGAATTTGTAGCGGTGTCGTAATGTTTGGCCGCTAACCGCTGCGCTGTCTTGCCGACGGCGGGCCAAAAGGGCATTATGTGGCCCCCTTGGCCTTGGCCATATCGCGATTAACACGACGGAAAATGACATGACGGTTGAGCACCTATCGGGCGGCGAAATGATCATGCGGTCGCTGAAAGAAGAGGGCGTCGATTTAATTTTCGGCTACCCCGGCGGTTCAGTACTGCACATCTACGATGCGTTGTATCGGCAAGACGCGGTGGAGCACATCTTAGTGCGCCACGAACAAGCGGCAGTGCATGCGGCGGATGGCTATGCGCGTTCAACAGGTAAAACCGGTGTCGTACTGGTCACCAGCGGACCCGGTGCCACCAATGCCATTACTGGCATCGCGACGGCCTACATGGATTCGATTCCGTTGGTCGTGATCAGCGGCAATGTCCCAAGTTGGGCGACCGGCACGGACTTCTTCCAAGAAACCGACATGATCGGTGTCTCGCGCCCGATCGTGAAGCACTCGTTCATGGTCCAAAGCGTCGAAGAAATTCCGTCGATCATGAAGAAAGCCTTTATGTTGGCGTCCACTGGTCGTCCGGGCCCGGTCGTCATTGACGTGCCCAAAGACATGACGGCGCCGGCTGACAAGTTCCCTTTCGAATACCCTGAATCGGTTCGCTTGCGCTCCTACAGCCCGGCGACCAAAGGGCATTCCGGTCAAATCCGCAAAGCTCTGGAGCTGTTGCTTCAGGCCAAGCGACCGGTGATTTACGCCGGTGGCGGCACCGTCATTGGTGACGCCAGTGCTGAATTGACGGACTTGGCGCGCAAACTCGGATACCCAGTGACCAACACCTTGATGGGGTTGGGCTCGTTTCCGGGTGACGACGGTCAATTCATCGGCATGTTGGGCATGCACGGTTTCTACGAAGCCAACATGGCAATGCACAATGCGGACGTGATCTTCGCCGTCGGCGCGCGTTTTGACGATCGCGTGACCAACGACCCGGATAAATTCTGCCCGGGCGCCAAGTTCATTCATATCGACATTGATCCGGCCTCGATTCAAAAAACAATCACAGAAGTCGAAGTGCCGATCGTCGGCCCGACCAAATCGGTGTTGACGGATATGCTGGCGATGTTGGGCGAAATGCCCAAGGCCGAAAACGGCGACGACATCAAAGCCTGGTGGGATCAAATCGAAGGCTGGCGCGCGGCGCATGGCCTGTGGACGGGTGATCGTTACGTTCGTAACCCGGACATGATCATGCCGCAAGACGTGGTCAAGACCCTGTACGAAGTCACCGGTGGCGATGCCTACGTGTGTTCGGACGTCGGTCAGCACCAGATGTTCGCAGCCCAGTACTACAAGTACAAAAAGCCTCGCCAATGGATCAACTCCGGTGGTTTGGGCACCATGGGCTTCGGGCTGCCTGCGGCCATGGGTGTTCAATTTGCACACCGTGATTCACCGGTCGCCGTGGTTACCGGTGAAGGCAGCATCCAGATGTGTATTCAAGAACTGTCTGCCTGCGCCCAGTACGCCTTGCCGATTAAGATCATCAACATCAACAATGAAGCCTTGGGCATGGTTCGCCAATGGCAGGACATGCAGTACGGCGGACGTTATTCGGCCTCGACCTATCAGGACTCGTTGCCTGATTTCGTCAAGCTGGCCGAAGCCTATGGCCACGTCGGCATGCGCGTCAGCGACCCGAGCCAGCTCAAGAAAGCGATGCAGGATTGCTTCGCGCTGAAAGACAAGCTGGTGTTCTTGGATATTTTGGTTGACCCCTCCGAGCACGTGTACCCGATGCAAATTGCAACCGGTTCAATGCGCGATATGTGGGTCAGTAAGACGGAGCGCACCTAATGCGGCACATCATTTCTGTTCTGATGGAAAACGCCCCCGGGGCACTCAGTCGCGTCACAGGGTTGTTCTCCCAGCGCGGCTACAACATTGAAAGTTTGACCGTTGCGGCGACGGATGACCCATCCTTGTCGCGTTTGACTGTGACTACCATCGGTGACGATCGGGTGGTGGAACAAATCACCAAACAGCTCAACAAGCTGATTGATGTGGTTAAACTGGTCGATCTGTCTGAGGGCGCGCATATCGAGCGCGAACTCATGCTGATCAAGATTAAAGCCACCGGCGCCCAGCGCGCCGAAGTGAAACGCACGGCTGATATCTTTCGTGGGCAGGTGGTTGACGTCACGCCGTCTGCGTACACAGTTCAATTGGCGGGTAGTTCCGACAAATTGGACGCATTTATCGAAGCCGTTGGCTCGGTCGCCATTATGGAAGTGGTCCGCACAGGCGTGTGCGGTATCGCGCGCGGCGAGCGCACGCTCGCTTTATAAACCCTTTATTTGGAAGTGTTGAAAATGAAAGTGTATTACGACAAAGACTGCGACCTGTCCCTGATCAAAGGCCGTAAAGTTTCTATTATCGGTTATGGCTCACAGGGCCACGCCCACGCCTGTAACCTGCACGACTCTGGTGTTGACGTCACGGTCGGCCTGCGCGCTGGCAGTGCTTCACGCGCCAAAGCTGAAAGTGCTGGCCTGAAAGTGGCTGACGTTGCCGTTGCCGTTGCCCAAGCTGATTTCATCATGATCCTGACGCCTGACGAATTCCAAGGTGCGCTGTACAACGACGAAATCGAACCGAACGTCAAAAGCGGTGCGACCTTGGCATTCGCCCACGGCTTTGCCATTCACTACAACCAGGTTGTGCCGCGCGCCGACTTGGACGTGGTCATGGTCGCGCCGAAAGCGCCGGGTCACACCGTGCGTAGCGAATTCGTTAAGGGCGGCGGTATCCCTGACTTGATCGCGATCCAGCAGGACGCGTCGGGCACGGCCAAAGAGTTGGCACTGTCATATGCATCCGCAATCGGCGGCGGTCGTACCGGTATCATCGAGACCACGTTCAAGGACGAAACTGAAACCGACTTGTTCGGCGAGCAGGCAGTTCTGTGTGGTGGTGCGGTTGAGCTGGTCAAAATGGGCTTTGAAACCCTGACCGAAGCGGGCTACGCACCTGAGATGGCTTACTTCGAGTGCTTGCACGAGCTCAAGTTGATCGTTGACTTGATGTACGAAGGCGGCATCGCCAACATGAACTACTCGATCTCGAACAACGCTGAATACGGCGAGTACGTGACCGGTCCTGAAATCATCAACGACGAAAGCCGTCAGGCTATGCGCAACGCACTCAAGCGCATCCAAGACGGCGAGTACGCCAAGATGTTCATCGCCGAAGGCGCAAGCAACTACCCGTCCATGACAGCGCGTCGTCGCAACAACGCAGCACACCCGATCGAAGAGACCGGTGCTCAGTTGCGTGCCATGATGCCTTGGATCAGCGCTAACGCTCTGGTCGACAAGTCAAAGAACTAAGCATGCCGGCAGACAAGCAGCCCGTTTCCATAGACCGGCGCGCGCAGCGCCGGGGTATCTACTTGCTGCCGAACTTGATTACCACCGCAGCGTTGTTGGCAGGCTTTTACAGCATCGTCAACGCGATGCGGGCGACCCCCGAAAATGGGTTGTTTGTGGTGGCCGCGATTAGCATTATCGTCGCGGGCGTTCTGGATGGCATGGATGGGCGTGTTGCTCGCATGACCAACACCCAATCCGAATTTGGCGTCCAGTTCGACTCTTTATCCGACATGGTGTCCTTTGGCGTAGCGCCGGCCATCCTGTCCTTTTCTTTTGCGCTTCAATACGGCGGTAAAGTCGGTTGGATTGCAGCCTTTATATTTGTCGCCTGCGCCGCCTTACGGTTGGCCCGGTTTAATGTTCAAACCGAAACGGCTGACAAGCGATTTTTTACGGGCCTAGCCTCCCCAGCCGCGGCAGGTACCGTCGCGGCACTGACCTGGACGCTCGGTGACATGGCCGTTGATGGGCGTGATTGGCTGGTGCTGTACTTGCCCTTGACCGCCGCCTTGGGTGGTTTGATGGTCAGTAACGTTAACTACCGTAGCTTCAAAGAATTAGATCCCGGTAGCAAAGTGCCGTTCGTGGCCTTGGCCGCGGTCGTCGTGGTGTATGCGGTCATCTCCTTGGATCCACCGCGTGTATTGCTGTTGATCGCTATGATTTACCTGTTCAGTGGTCCGGCTGAATGGGCGCTGGGCCGACTACGACCAGGTAAACCGTCCGGGAACTGATCGGTTAGTATTGGGTCATAGGTTCACAAGGAGAGCCCATGGCCCAACAGCAACCACTTCCCAGTGAAATTACGCCCCCTGAAATTTGGCACCGTCGCAAGGTCATTATGGCCGGCTTGGGTGCCGGTCTTAGCCTGACCGCGCTGTCGGCCAAGTCGGCCGATGCCCCGATTGATTACCCCGGCCCCGATTGGTTGCAGCCCGCAATCGCAGGCCATCAAGCCGATCCGGGGTCACGCGATGCTCTGACCCCCTATGACGTTGCCACTCGCTATAACAACTTCTATGAGTTTGGGACTGACAAGAGTGATCCGGCTAAAAATGCCCAGGACTTTGTCACCGACCCATGGCGCGTGACGGTTTCGGGGGCGGCCAATAACATCGGAGAATTCGATCTTGAGGCGATTATTCGTGGGCTGGCTTTGGAAGAGCGCATCACGCGCTTTCGGTGCGTCGAGGCCTGGTCGATGGTACTGCCATTTATCGGTGTGCCTCTGTCAAAAGTGCTGAGCCAATTTGACCCCACCGGCGACGCCAAATACGTCGCCTTCGAGACCTTGGTTGACCCCGAGCAAATGCCCGGTCAGCGCAGCCGTTTTTCAACGATTCAGTGGCCGTATCAAGAAGGGCTTCGCATGGACGAAGCCATGCATGACCTATGTTTCTTAGCGGTCGGCATGTATGGCCAAGCGCTACCACCGCAAAACGGAGCTCCGGTGCGCCTGGTGGTGCCTTGGAAATACGGCTTTAAGTCGATCAAGTCGATCGTCTCGATTCGTTTTTCCGAAACCCAG
>NZ_CP045871.1:1800000-1965000 GCF_009650135.1 Litorivicinus lipolyticus | reverse complement strand
AAATTCCTTGTCGGGTAAGTTCCGACCTGCACGAATGGTGTAACGATGGCCACGCTGTCTCCACCCAAGACTCAGTGAAATTGAAATCGCAGTTAAGATGCTGTGTATCCGCGGCTAGACGGAAAGACCCCGTGAACCTTTACTACAGCTTCGCGCTGGACTCTGAATTTGTTTGTGTAGGATAGCTGGGAGGCTATGAAACCGGGACGCTAGTTTCGGTGGAGCCAACCTTGAAATACCAGCCTGGCAAATTTGGGGTTCTAACCTCGTACCGTTATCCGGTACAGGGACAGCGCGTGGTGGGTAGTTTGACTGGGGCGGTCTCCTCCCAAAGAGTAACGGAGGAGCGCGAAGGTACCCTCGGAACGGTCGGAAATCGTTCCATGAGCGCAAGGGTAGAAGGGTGCTTGACTGTGAGACTGACAAGTCGAACAGGTACGAAAGTAGGTCCTAGTGATCCGGTGGTTCTGTATGGAAGGGCCATCGCTCAACGGATAAAAGGTACTCCGGGGATAACAGGCTGATACCGCCCAAGAGTTCACATCGACGGCGGTGTTTGGCACCTCGATGTCGGCTCATCACATCCTGGGGCTGAAGCCGGTCCCAAGGGTATGGCTGTTCGCCATTTAAAGTGGTACGCGAGCTGGGTTTAGAACGTCGTGAGACAGTTCGGTCCCTATCTGCCGTGGACGTTTTGAGAATTGAGAAGAGCTGCTCCTAGTACGAGAGGACCGGAGTGGACGAACCTCTGGTGTTCCGGTTGTCACGCCAGTGGCATTGCCGGGTAGCTAAGTTCGGACGGGATAACCGCTGAAAGCATCTAAGCGGGAAGCCTCCTTCAAGATGAGTTCTCACACCCCTTAGGGGGTCTAAAGGGCCGTCGTAGACTACGACGTTGATAGGCTGGGTGTGTAAGCGTTGTGAGGCGTTGAGCTAACCAGTACTAATTGCCCGTGTGGCTTGACCATACAACACCGAAGCAGACCGTTGAATGCCAATTGGCTTGGACTGTTCTTGAGTTAACTCTAGATGACGCGTATTTCGGGGATGAGTGAAAGCTCATTGCCCAAAGTTTGCTTGGCGACCATAGCGGTCTGGACCCACCCGATCCCATCCCGAACTCGGAAGTGAAACAGATTAGCGCCGATGGTAGTGTGGGGTCTCCCCATGTGAGAGTAGGTCATCGCCAGGCTTTTAATGCAAAGGCCCGATCCCCACGTTGTGGGGGTCGGGCCTTTTTTTATGCCTGCTCGACGGGTGTTCTCTCACATGGGGTTCCCCATGGGGGAGTAGGGCGTAACCCGACCGCGTAGCGGCGTTGACTGCGAGGCAGTCAACTAGGGTGGAGCGGCGGCAGCTGTGCTGTCGACCGGGCCCGAAGGGGCGCCAGGCTTTTAATGCCACCCACGTTGTGGGGGTCGGGCCTTTTTTTATGCCTGCTCGATGGGCTACTCGAACGTGAGAGTAGGGTGAGCCGGGCCGCTCTCGGCCATCCATGGCCTCCGCGGCATTTCCCACATCCTGTGGGTCAGCCGCTCCGCGGGCGCCAGGCTTTTAAATTGAATCTGTCTGCGCTCGCACCGCGTGGGGTTAAAGCCCCCACGCCCGCCCCACCAACTCGAATGCTGCGCCAATCGCGGGCTCTGCCTCGCGCCCTTTGACACAGATAAACCCCAGTTCTGCCTGCAGTGCTACGCGGTCAGCAACCATCACGCCATGTTCCTTGGCCGCCTGCAATGCCAGGCTGTCGCGGGCCAGTGACAAGGCCACGCCGGACTTCACCAGATCCATCATCGAGGGCTCTACGTCGACTCGCGCTGCGATCCGTGGGGTGACGCCGAGGCCGTCAAATGCGCTGGCTAACAATCGTGAGTGCACGGAGGGTTCGGGCGTGCTAATCCACGGTAAGGTGGCCAACTCTGTCCAGTCTTTGCCGGTGACTTCGTGACCCCAGCCGGCCGGTGCAATCACCTTGTAGGTAAATTCGGCCAAGGGTTTGACGTGAAGCTTTGGGCTTAGGTCTTTGAACCCCGGTAGTCCCAGCGTAAAGCCAACATCGAGCAACCCGGTTTCTACGTCACGAGCCACATTGCCGGACATCCCTTGGCGCAGATCAAACGTTAGGCCTGGGTGGTGCTGTGACAGTAGGCCAAGCGTGGCGCCTAAACGTACGAACTCGGGATCGATGATGGTACCGATGCGAAGGTTGCCATAGACCCCGTCTTGAAGACCGCGTGCGGCGGTGCGGAATTCGGCGAAAACTTCGACGGCGCGTTGTGCAGCCGGCAGCAGTTTGCGGCCGGCATCGGTTAATCGCATACCCGGGCCGCTGCGCTCCAGCAGGGTCAATGACAGCTCTGACTGGAGCTTCTTTAACTGCAAGCTGACGGCAGGCTGGGTGATGCAAAGCTGGGTTGCGGCTCGGGTTAGCGAACCTTGTTCAGCAATGGTGACGAATACGCGCAGCGCCGTGTAGTCCACAACAGTCCTTATTACGGCGCGGGTTCCTTAGGTGGGCAAGTATTCGTCGCTCCAGCGTTCGGCCGCGTCGCCTTGTTTAATGAGACGATCAATTTCCACATCATCGTAGCCGACCGACTGCAACACCGCACGCGTTGACGCGCCATACTGCTCACTGGGCGTTAGTGCGCGGATTGGGGCATGCCGAGGGCGCACCGCATAGGGATCTAGTTGAATCACTGTGCGCCCTGCGGGGTGGTCGGCGTAGCGTGAGAACGAGTAACTACCGCGTTCGATACCGCTAGATACGCCGGCGTCTTGGCAGTGCTCGTCGCGTAAGGTATCAATGCTGTCGCATTGGGCAGCTGCGATGTTAAGACCTTGCAGTAGATCGACCCAGTGAGCTGCGCTGCGCTTAGCAAAGACCTCGGCCAGCAAGTGAATACGAAATTCTTCTTTGGCCCGTTCCAGATCCGGAAGGCCCAGTGCGGTGGACAGGGCGTGCATCTGGCTCAGTTGTGCCGCCAGCATCAAGGTGCCGTCCGAGGTGGGGTAAAAACGTTCGAGTGCATGGTAGCCCTGGGCTTCACGTCCCGCGGGCTCATCAAAATTTGGCCGGCCTTTGTAGTCAAAACAGAATGGGATCTGAGCCAGTCCGGTCAATGCCGCCAGCGAGGTTCGCGGTCGCCCAATACGACCAGTTTTGTATTTTTGATACAAGGCCGTGGCAATGCCGAGTGACCCACCGAACCCGCACATGACGTCAATGGTGCCTACGTGCGCGTGCTCCTCGGGCGCCTCCATGCCACCGCCGAATCGGTGCATGATGCCGGTGCTGGCTTGAACGACGTCGTCGTAGCCGAGGTAATTTGTCCGTAAGCCTTGCTTGATGCCACCAAAACAGTCGAGTTGGCAGAATATCACTTCGGGGTTAATGGCGGATAACAGCTCCTCCGTCAGGCCCATTTGAGCCACTTGGCTGTCCGTGGCATTCCAGACTACGACGTCGACCGACTTAACTAATGCCTCGAACGCGACGCGACCGTCCCCGTGTCGAATATCCAGCAATACGGATTGCTTGGAGCGCATATGGGATAGGCCGAAAATCACCGTGTTCCAGCAGTCATATAGCGGGCTCGCAGGGTCGATCTTGATGACCTCAGCGCCAAAGCGGGCTAGGTAGGCGACCGAATGGGGGCCGGCGATAACATTGCACAGATCCAAGATTTTGACCCCGTCTAACCAGGGTGCTGGGTCTTTGACCTCGTCAAACACTGGCCGTGGGTTCATCATCATGGTTGCAAGGGCTGTGGTCAGGTCCGATGCGCGGCGTCCCTGCGGTTCCAACATTGGCAGGGCGTGATCGTGCATCCACGCCAGCGGCCCGGGCTGTTGCATCGGCCCGTATGTTGGGTCATTCACCTCTACGATGAGTCCGGTGGTCTCGGCATGGTCGTCGTAAATCCATTCCTGTAACCATCGCTGCGGAGCGCCAGGAAACTTGCCGCGACCAAAGATCTTTTCCCATTCCCCGGACGTACGGGTGCTGAACACCGCTTTCATACGCTCGGCGATTTTGTCTGCCCAAAACTTTGGCAGGGGGTAAACGCCCAGCGATACGTTGGACGTCCACTCGGACATGGGCTTGTAACTGTTGGGCTCTTCCAGCAACCCATCGGCAATGAGTTCCTCGTAAAGGCCTAGGGTCTGCAGGCAGCGTTTGGCATGGAAGCGGTGCGACGGGCACACCACATAAAAGTACCGCTTGTCCTTGCACAGGTATGAGCGATAAAACGGATCAAGCAGTTCCTGTAAGTCGTCATAACTGACATCCATGGCCTCGCCGCTGGCCCGGCGCCGCTCGATTTCTTTTTCGCGCTGGGTTTTGTAGCGTGCGGGGAAATTGTCGATGTGAATAGAGTTGTAGCTCAACCCTTCCATCAGTGACGCGGCCAACGGCACTTCAATGTAATCGCCGCGGCCGGTTATTTCACGCGACTGCAGGGCCAATACGACCGACGACGCGGCTAGCATGGTGCCGTACGCCGAGCCTAAAGGCAGCGGCGAAAATGATGGGTTAATGCCCATCAATACGCGGTTCAAACCCATGTCGGTGAAAACCCCGGACTGCGCAGCAATCACGCTCTCAAACGCCCGCCAATCACGGCGCAGGGCATCGTTGGAGGCAAACCCGGGAACGGACAATGCAATCAAGTCCGTGCGCTCGTCCGTCAAGGCTTCAAGGTCAACACCTAAACGCGCCAGCACACCAGGTCGAAAGTTTTCGATCACGATGTCGGCCTGGGCGATCAAGCGATGGGCGTCGACGACGCCCTGTTCGGTCTTAAGGTCCAGCTGCAGGCACAGCTTATTTCGATTCAAAATCGCGTTAGCTGGGTTGTCCCACATGGGTCCCGTTGGCGGATCGACGTGGATCACGGTCGCACCAAAATCAGCCAAAATCATCCCGACCGCGGGACCGGCGATGTACTGGCCGAAGTCGACGACGTTAACGCCGTCCAGGGGCAAAGGTGGCAAGGGTGCCGGCTCTGAGTGACTCATGGGGGTACCTGTTTATTTTTGTTGAGCGTGGATCAGGCTTGGTCGTCGATGATAAAGCGCGCTGCTTTTTCGGCAATCATTAGGGTCGGCGAGTTGGTGTTACCACTGGTAATAGTTGGCATCACGCTGGCGTCAGCGACACGTAGGTTATGCACGCCGCGCACCCGCAAGCGGGTATCGAGCACAGCCATAGTGTCATCATCCCGTCCCATCTTGACGGTGCCAACCGGGTGAAAAATTGTTGTCGCAATTTCGCCAGCCAGCGTCGCCAGTTCCTCGTCGGTTTGGTATTGCAATCCGGGCTTATATTCCTCGGGTTGGTATTGAGCCAGCGCCGATTGATTCACGATATCGCGGATCTGACGCAGGCTGTCCGCGGCGATTTTGCGGTCCTCCGGCGTGCTCAGGTAGTTGGGTTCAATCAACGGGGCATCGTCAAAGCGGTTGGATTGAATACGCACCTGGCCGCGGCTGGTCGGGTTTAGGTTGCATACGCTGGCGGTGAATGCGGGGAAGGGGTGTAGGTCCTCGCCGAAGGCTTCCAAACTCAGAGGCTGTACGTGGTACTCCAAATTTGCATGGGGTTGGGCCGGATCGGACTTGGTAAAGGCACCCAGTTGGCTGGGGGACATGCTCATCGGCCCTGACCGGGTTAACAGGTATTCAAGCCCGATCATAGCCTTGCCCCACAGGCTGTTGGCCGTGGTGTTGAGTGTTTTAACATTTGATACCTTGTAGACCGCACGGATCTGCAGGTGGTCTTGCAGGTTCTGGCCCACCCCAGGCGCATCCACATGGACTGCAATGTCGTGGCTTTCGAGCAATGCCCGCGGGCCAATGCCCGATAACTGCAGCACCTGCGGTGATCCGATGGCGCCTGCGGACAAGACCACGCAGCGGGTCGCCGTCACCGCCACCGATTCGCCACCACGGTTGATGATGGCGCCGTTGCAGGTCAGTTCATCTTGCTCGTCAAAAGTTAGGCGCTCGACCTGGCTCTGGGTCCAGACGGTCAAGTTTGGACGTGCGTTGACTGGACGCAAGAATGCCTTAGCGGTGTTCCAACGCCAGCCTTTGCGCTGGTTGACCTCGAAGTAGCCAACGCCGGCATTGTCGCCGCCATTAAAGTCATCAGTGCGTGGGATGCCGGCCTGGACTGCGGCGTCCGAGAAGGCCGCAAGGATGTCCCAGCGCAGGCGCTGCTTTTCGATGCGCCACTCGCCACCGTGGCCGTGTAGCTTTTTAAACGCATCGCGCTCAGCACCGGCGAGGTCGGATCCTTGGTCAAGGCGGTAGTGGTTTTCGTGCTGTTGAAACGCGGGCAGGCAGTTATCCCACGACCAACCGGCATCGCCCGTCAGCTCGGCCCAACCGTCGTAGTCCCGAGCTTGGCCGCGCATGTAGATCATGCCATTGATCGACGAGCAACCACCGAGTGTCTTGCCACGCGGATACAGGAGCGAGCGGCCATTCAGGCCCGCGTCGGGTTGGGTTTTAAATAACCAATCCGTACGCGGGTTACCAATACAGTATAAATACCCGACCGGGATGTGGATCCAGTGATAGTTGTCGCGCTTGCCGGCTTCTACCAGCAGCACGTGTTTCTCGGGGTCGGCGCTGAGGCGGTTTGCCAGCAAACATCCGGCCGATCCCGCACCAATGACGATGTAATCGAAATTTTTACTGCTCATGGTGCGGTCCCTCTTAGTAGTCGGCGGGGCTGGTTACTTGGCCACGGGCATTGTGAATTCGGCACCTTTTTCGATGCTCTCCGGCCACCGCTGCATGATCGACTTTTGCTTGGTGTAAAAACGCACACCTTCCTCGCCGTACGCGTGCATGTCGCCAAACAGGCTCTTTTTCCAGCCGCCAAAACCCTGCCACGCCATCGGCACAGGGATGGGTACGTTGATTCCGACCATGCCGACTTGAATGTGGCGGCCGAATTCGCGGGCCACGTTGCCGTCCCGCGTGAATAATGAAACGCCGTTGCCAAACTCGTGGCGGTTGATCAGGTCAACCGCCTCGGCGAAGGTGTCGACACGGACGCAGGCCAGCACCGGTCCAAAGATCTCTTCTTTGTAAATCTTCATGTCCGGGGTGACGTGATCGAACAGGGTGCCGCCCAACCAGAAACCACCGGCCTGACCGTCGACCGAAAATCCTCTGCCGTCGACCAGCAGCGAAGCGCCGTCGTCAGCGCCAGACTGAATGTAGCCTTCGATGCGTTGTTTTGCTTGGGCGGTGACAATGGGGCCCATCTCGGCACTCAAATCCATGCCATCGGTGATGTGCAGCTGGCGGCATCGCTCGGTGAGTTGGCCGATGATTTTATCGCCGGCGTCGCCGACCATGACCGCCACTGAGATCGCCATGCAACGTTCGCCGGCCGAGCCGTAGGCTGCGCCAATTAGTGCATCAACGGTTTTGTCCAAGTCTGCATCGGGCATCACCACCATATGGTTTTTGGCGCCACCCAAGGCCTGAACTCGCTTGCCAAAATGGGCGCCGCGTTCGTAGATGTAGTTGGCAATCGGGGTCGATCCGACAAACGAGATGGCCTCGACCTGGGGGTGTTCGAGTAGCGCATCGACGGCTTCTTTGTCGCCGTTAACGACGTTGAATACACCGTCTGGAAATCCGGCTTGTTTCATCAGGTCGGCGTAAAACAAAGCCGCGGACGGGTCGGTGGGGGAGGGCTTCAGGATAAAGGTATTACCAGCTGCGACCGCAACCGGGAACATCCACATCGGCACCATGACCGGGAAATTAAACGGCGTCACGCCGGCGACCACACCCAAGGGTTGGCGCATGGTCCAGTTATCGATACCGGTCGACACCTGTTCGGTGAAATCACCCTTTAGCAGCTGCGGAATGCCGCAGGCAAACTCAATAATATCGATGCCGCGCTCAACTTCACCGCAGGCGTCGGTGAAGACCTTGCCGTGTTCGGCCGTAATCAGCGCCGCCAGGGCTTCTTTGTTGTCACGAACCAGTTGCAGAAACGCGTTCATCAGTCGGGCGCGACGAATGGGTGGCATTGCAGCCCAGGCCGGAAATGCAGCGCGCGCAGCCTTGACCGCGGTGTCAACGTCGACCGCATTGGCCAGTGCCACTTGAGCGGTGATCGCGCCGGTCGCGGGGTTGGTGACGTCCTGAACGCGAGTCGAGGTGCCGGCTGTTAGTTGGCCATTGACAAAATGTTCAACGCGCTGGGTCATGGTGGGGCTCCGTTAGCAGATTACTGTAGGGCTCGTACAATCCCAAAAAACACCGGCGCTGACCAATTAGAATTTCAAAACCACACTATAAGTGATGCTTATGATGGGTAGGTCGAGCGCCTTGTGCATGCGAATGCACTGACCTAGACTCGAGATCCACTAGACAGAGGAGCGGGCCGTGGGAATGCAAGGGTTTTCGAGTGAGTTCAAATCACCAGAGCACTACATCCTCGATATCACCTATCGGATCTGGGAGCTTCGTGGCCTTGAATTGATACATGATTGGTACAGTTATGATTGTCCAGTTAAGACCCCGATGTCGGTATCGGTCGGTGTCGAGCCGGTCATTGCCGGAACCCAGGCGACCTTGGATCAGTTTCCAGACCGCGAACTGCTGGCCGATGACATCATCGTAGGAGACTGGGATGAGCGGGTGTTTTACTCATCTCATCGGGTGCGGTCTCCCTGTCACCATATCGGTGATGGATTGTTCGGCGCGCCGACTGGATTGGCGGTCACGATGCTGACCATCGCCGACTGCATTTGCGAAGCCGACAAAATCGTTGATGAGTATTTGGTCCGGGACAATTGCGGTGTTGCGATTCAACTCGGGATCGAACCCGAGCTTCAGGTCGCGCGCATGATTGAGTTGGGCAACACGGATGGCCAGACCAGTGCCGATGACTTGGTTGCTCGGTGGTCCGACAGCGTTCGCGTGCACGGCGATGCCGCCGTGGCCGAGGTCGCGATTCAGGCTTACCACAAGCGCTTGACCGGCGATCATTCATGGGTCGAGCATTATGACCGTGCGCTGCGCTTTGAAGGTTCGGGGGCGAGTTTGGTGCATGGATTAACGGGCTTGCAGGCCTGGGACCAGGAACGCTTTGGTGGATTGTCCGAGCCCGTCTTGACCATTCACCACGTCATTGTTCGTGCCGATGCTAATAAGCCGGTGCGCATTGCTCTGCGCTGGAGCGTCAAGGCCAAGCACGACCGCGTGTCGATGTTTGGTCCGGCGGTGGATGCCGAGGTGGCGTTGTTGGGCGCCAGTCACTTTGAGCTGCGTGACGGCAAGATTCTGAACGAGTGGATGATCTTCGATGAGCTGTCGCTTTACGCACAGCTAATGCACCGCGCCGGGGCCTGAGCCCCAACGCGGCATGCGATTAAACGAGCAGTTCGTTGACCCGGCGGACGTAGCTGGCGGCGTCTTCCAAGGTGTCGCCGGCGGCTAAGCGAGCTTGGTCCAGCAACACGCGGGTGACCTTGTCGAAACGGTCTTCGTCGGCTTCGGCGTCCAAGCCTTTAATCAGCGCGTGCTCGGGATTGATCTCCAGGATCGGCTTGCTGGCGGGCATGCTTTGACCTGAGGCCTCCATGATCCGGCGCATTTGGATGCCCATGTCGTTTTCATTCACGACCAGACATGACGGGCTGTCGACCAGTCGACCGGACACGCGGACGGACTCAACGTCGTCACTCAGCACCGCCTGCATGCGTGCCAACAAGTCCTTGGCATCTTCAGCGGCTGCTTTGAGTTTGTCGGCGTCGTCCTTGCTACCCAGTTTTTCGACGTCCACATCACCCTTGGCGATATCCACCAGCTTCTTGCCTTTGTACTCGGCCAAGTGCGAGACCAGCCATTCGTCGATGCGATCGCTGAGTAGCAACACTTCTTTGCCCTGCTTACGGAAGAATTCCAAATAGGGGCTGCCAAGTGCGTTGGCGTGGCTGTCGGCGACCACCACATAAATGCTGTCTTGCTCGTCACCAGCGCGTTCAATGTACGCGTCCAGCGATTGGCTTTGTTTGGCGTCGTTGTCCAGCGTCGAAGCAAAGCGCAGTAAGCCCGCGATTTTCTCTTTGTTGGCGAAATCTTCGGCCGGGCCTTCTTTTAGCACTTCGCCGAATTGCTCGTAAAAGGCTTGGTAGGCGTCGCTATCCTTGCTGGCCATTTTTTCTAGCGTGTCCAGCGCACGCTTGGTCAGCGCCGCTTTCATGCTTTGGACCTGCGGGTCGTTTTGCAGAATCTCACGGCTGACGTTAAGCGACAGGTCGTTGGTGTCCACGACGCCGCGGATAAAGCGCAGGTACAGCGGCAAAAACTCCTCGGCCTTGTCCATGATAAAGACGCGCTGAACATACAGTTTCAGGCCTTTGGGGGCTTCTCGGTTCCACAAATCAAAGGGTGCGCGTTTGGGTACATACAGCAAACTGGTGTAGTCCAGCTTGCCCTCGACTTTGTTGTGCGCCCAGGTCGCTGCATCTTCCCAGTCACTCGCGATGTGCTTATAAAAGGCCTGGTAGTCTTCTTTGCTGATGTCCGACTTGGCCAGTGTCCACAGTGCCTTGGCTTCGTTAACGTTTTCAAGCTCGGTGGTGGCGTTGCCTTCGTCATCGGCCTTAAACATGCGCACCGGTACCGGGATGTGGTCCGAGTATTTGGTGACTAAGCTGCGCAAGCGGAAATCGTCGGCGAATTCAGCGGCGTCTTCTTTCAATTTCAGGATGAGGCGCGTGCCGCGGTCCGCTTTGTCAATTTCTTCGACCGTGAATTGGCCGTCCCCGGTACTGGTCCAGCGGATCGCCTGGGCTTCACCGGCCTTGCGTGTTTCGACGATCATTTCGTCGGCGACCATGAAGCCCGAGTAGAAGCCGACGCCGAACTGGCCGATCAGTTGGCTGTCTTTGCGCTGGTCACCGCTTAGATTGGATAAAAAGTCTGCCGTACCTGATTTGGCGATGGTGCCCAGGTTTTGGATGACGTCGTCTCGGTTCATGCCGATGCCACTGTCGCTGATGATCAGCTGGCGGCCGTCTTTGTCTGCGCTTAGGGTAATGCCTAGATCCGTTTGACCTTCATAGAGGTCGTCATTTTCCAGCGCTTCAAAACGTAGTTTGTCGCAGGCGTCTGAGGCGTTCGAAATAAGCTCGCGCAAAAAGATCTCACGATCGCTATACAATGAGTGCACCATGAGGTGCAGCAGTTGTTTGACTTCGGTCTGAAAGCCGAGGGTTTCTTTTGACATTGTGTTCTTCCATGGGATGTTTCTGTAGGCCCTGAGTAAGGGCCGTCTATTGCTTTTCAAGGGGCTTGATGACACCACTTCTGGATTTGCTCGCCGACGGTCAGTTTCATCGTGGCCCTGATTTGGCGGCTGCGCTGGCGATCAGCCGAGCGGGCATTAATCAACAGATTCAAGCGCTGCGGGCCCAAGGGATGGCTATCGAGTCGGTCCGGGCGCGCGGTTATCGTATGCCCGGTGGCGCCGAGTGGCTGGACCCGGTCGGTATTCGACGATCGCTGCGGCGCACCTTTGCCGGCATTACGGTTGAGGTGGTCGAGCGCACGGACAGCACCAATCGGGCGTTGATGGCGCTTGACCTGCATAGCGCTGCGCGCCAACAAGTACTGTTGGCAGAACACCAAACACAGGGCAGAGGGCGACGCGGGCGTGTTTGGGTTTCGCCCTGGGGCCATAACCTGTACCTAACCTGCGCCCAGACCTTTGATGACGGCTTGCCGGATGCCCTTAGCCTGCGTGTCGGGTCGGGTATCGCCAAGCTGCTGGCCACGCAAGGGGTGCGCGGCATCCAGGTCAAGTGGCCAAACGATTTATGGGTGGCCGACCATAAATGCGGGGGGGTATTAGTGGAAGTGCAGGGCGATCCGCTGGGTCATTGTCGCGCCGTCGTTGGCGTTGGCCTGAACGTCCAAACGCCGATGTCCGTGGCCAGCCAGATCGACCAGCCTTGGTCGGACCTGCGCACGGTTGGTCTAAAAGCCAGCGTCACCCGCAACCAGCTGGCCAGTCGCGTCGCCCGAGCCATTTTCCAATCCTTTGTCACGGAGCCGGAGCAGTGGCGTGCCACCTATGCTAAGCACGATGCATTGATGGGCCGAAGCGTGCGCATTTTGAGCGGCGGTGACGACGTTCATGGCCTTGCCTGTGGCATTAATCACGCCGGCGAATTACAAGTTAATGTAGATGGCCGCGAACAGGCGGTTCGTTCAGGAGAAGTCAGTGTCCGTACCCACGCTTGATTGCGACCTCGGTAACTCGCGCGTTAAGTGGCGATTTGGCCGTCACAGTGGCGCCGGTCAGTTTGACGACAAAGACTGTTTCCGCCAGATCGGTGTGGCGCGTGTACGCATCGCCTCGGTGTTATCGGCGGACCGCACCCACCTGTGGGCACGGCGCTGTGAGCAGGCATGGCCCGGTGTCGCGATTGATTATCCCAAGGTGCTGCCCTTGGCCAACGGCTTGGTGCCGGCGTATCGCCAGCCCGAGCGCTTGGGCATCGACCGGTGGCTGGGTATTGCGGCGGCCTTTCGTCCCGGCGAGGCGTGCTGCGTCATTTCGGCCGGCACGGCACTGACCATTGACTTTGTGACCCGCACCGGCGAGCACCTGGGTGGCTACATTGCCCCAGGCATCGAGCTGGGTCGAAAGGCCCTTGGGGAGTCGACCGATCGGGTTCGCTCAACTGCGAAGTCTTTGTTCGAGGCTCAGCTCGGCCCCGGGCGCGACACCCAAACCTGTGTCGAACATGCGCTGCGGCTGGGGCATGTCGGTTTGATTAAAGAGGCGCTGTATCGGTACGAAAGTCGCCATGGGCCGGTCGGTATCGTGCACTTAACCGGCGGCAATGCACCCTGGTTATCTGGCCTGCTGGAGCGCCCAACGCAGTTGCACGAAAATTTAGTGCTGGATGGGCTCACAATAGTGTTGCCATAGGCATTGTTTATCCCTATATTACGCCCCGCGCCGGCATAGCTCAGTAGGTAGAGCAGCGCACTTGTAATGCGAAGGTCGCGAGTTCGATTCTTGCTGCCGGCACCAAACGCTCGATTGTGACAAAACGTTTGACAGCCTAGTGCTCGATCTCCACAATCCGCGCACCGGAGGGGTACCCAAGCGGTCAACGGGAGCAGACTGTAAATCTGCCGGCTCAGCCTTCGCAGGTTCGAATCCTGCCCCCTCCACCATTTCTCGCCATTGGGTGATCGCAGCGCGGTCGCCCTTTTGGTGTAAGTTCAACGATGATATTTAGGAGTTTGGCGCGATGGCCAAGGCAACCTTTGAACGTTCCAAGCCGCACGTAAACGTCGGCACCATTGGTCACGTTGACCACGGTAAAACTACACTGACAGCGGCATTGACTCGCGTATGCGCGGAAGTTTTCGGCGGCGAAGCGCAAGCATTCGACCAGATCGATAACGCACCTGAAGAGCGTGAGCGTGGTATTACCATTGCAACGTCGCACGTAGAGTACGAAAGCACGATTCGTCACTACGCCCACGTTGACTGCCCCGGCCACGCCGACTACGTCAAGAACATGATCACCGGTGCTGCCCAGATGGACGGCGCGATCTTGGTCTGTTCAGCTGCTGACGGCCCGATGCCTCAGACGCGCGAGCACATCTTGCTGTCACGTCAGGTCGGTGTTCCTTACATCGTCGTGTTCATGAACAAAGCGGACATGGTCGACGACGAAGAGTTGTTGGAACTGGTCGAGATGGAAATTCGTGAATTGCTAGACCAGTACGAATTCCCGGGTGACGACACGCCGATCATCATCGGTTCTGCACTGAAGGCTTTGGAAGGCGACACGTCTGACATCGGTATGCCCGCAGTACAGAAGTTGGTAGAGACGCTGGACACGTACATTCCTGAGCCTGAGCGTGCGGTAGATCAGCCGTTCTTGCTGCCGATCGAAGACGTGTTCTCAATCTCGGGTCGTGGCACGGTTGTCACGGGTCGTGTTGAGCGTGGCATCGTAAACGTTGGTGACGAGCTGGAAATCATCGGCATCGCGGACACCACCAAGACCACCTGTACGGGTGTTGAAATGTTCCGCAAGCTGCTTGACGAAGGTCGTGCAGGCGAGAACGTTGGTGTCTTGCTGCGTGGTACTAAGCGTGACGACGTTCAGCGTGGTCAGGTTCTGGCTAAGCCGGGCACGATCAAGCCTCACACTGAGTTCACTGCGGAAGTATACGTATTGAGCAAAGACGAAGGTGGCCGTCACACGCCGTTCTTCAAAGGCTACCGTCCGCAGTTCTACTTCCGTACGACTGACGTGACTGGCGCTTGTGAGCTGCCTGAAGGCGTTGAAATGGTCATGCCGGGTGATAACATCCAGATGACCGTGACGCTGATCGCACCGATCGCAATGGAAGAAGGCCTGCGTTTCGCGATTCGCGAAGGTGGCCGTACCGTTGGCGCAGGTGTTGTCGCTAAAATCCTGAACTAATTTGATGCGGCTGGGCTCACGGGCCTGGTCGTTGAAGTGTTCAGTGGGACCTTCGGGTCCGCAAAGAAGCCCTGGCATCCGCCGGGGCTTTTTTATGACAGGGTGCGAAATGTGAATCCTTGCTTGACGCTTGGTCGGTCAGGCCATAGAATTCGCGCTCCAAAAGTTTAGGCCTATAGCTCAGCTGGTAGAGCATCGGTCTCCAAAACCGAGGGTCGGGGGTTCGAATCCCTCTGGGCCTGCCAAACACCGCTGGTCCGGTTACATTGCTGTAATCGGGCCAGCTTTTTCGTCTTTAGAGTGGTGACATGAGCACAAACGCAGAAGCACAAAACGGCGGAGCACTTGATGCCATTAAATGGCTGGTCGTCATTGCGCTGCTAGGCGGCTTGGCCTACGGCAACGCATTTTTTAGTGGTGAGTCGGTCTTGTACCGCGCCATCGCCGCGCTGGTGGTTTTTGCCGTCGCCGGTTTCGTTGCCTTGCAGACGGTTAAAGGGATGGCGTTCGCCTCTCTGATCAAAGAGGCGCGTGCGGAGTTGCGCCGCGTTGTCTGGCCGACCCGTCCTGAACTGACCCAAACTACCCTGATCGTCATTGGTGTGACATTGGTGGTGGCCCTGTTGTTGTGGGCTTTGGATTCTTTGATTGGCTGGGGCGTGTCCTCAGTTATCGGCTAAAGAGAGAATTATGAAACGCTGGTATGTCGTACAGGCCTTTTCTGGCTACGAAAAACATGTGATGCGCTCGCTCCTCGAGAAAATCGAGCTTGAGGGTCTGCAAGACAAGTTCGGTCAGATCTTGGTCCCTACCGAAGAAGTGGTAGAGATCCGTGACGGCAAAAAGCGTAAGAGCGAGCGCAAGTTCTATCCTGGCTACGTCATGGTCGAGATGGAAATGGATGACGTCACCTGGCACACCGTTAAGTCGGTCAGCCGCGTGCTCGGATTTATCGGCGGAACTGCGGATAACCCGCGTCCGTTGTCGCAGCGCGAAGCTGACGAGATTTTGGACCGTGTCAGCACGGACGTCGACAAGCCCAAGCCGAAGACCTTGTTCGAGCCGGGCGAAATGGTCCGCGTTATCGATGGTCCCTTTGCCGACTTCAATGGCACCGTTGAAGAAGTCAATTACGACAAGAGCCGCTTGCAAGTTGCGGTCATTATTTTTGGTCGGTCTACGCCGGTTGAGCTGGAATTTGCTCAGGTCGCCAAAGGCTGACGTTTAAACCGGGGAGCCGAAAGGCGCTTGTACCCACTAGGAGAAAATCATGGCTAAGAAAATCGATGCCTACATCAAGCTGCAGGTAGCTGCAGGTAAAGCGAACCCCAGCCCGCCGGTCGGTCCTGCGCTGGGTCAGCACGGCGTTAACATCATGGAGTTCTGTAAAGCGTTTAACGCCCAGACCCAGAACATGGAAGCGGGCCTGCCCATTCCGGTTGTTATCTCTGTATTCAGCGATCGTAGCTTTACCTTTATCACTAAGACTCCGCCTGCCAGCGTATTGCTGAAAAAAGCAGCCGGTCTGAAAAGTGGTTCTGCGCGCCCGAACACTGAAAAAGTGGGCACGGTTACACGCGCTCAGCTGGAAGAAATTGCAACCACCAAAGAGCCTGACTTGACGGCCGCTGACATGGACGCGGCTGTCCGCACCATCGCCGGCACCGCTCGCTCAATGGGTCTGAACGTGGAGGGTCTATAAGTGGCCAAGTTTACTAAGCGCCAAAAGGCGATCGCAGAGAAAGTTGAAGTCGGCAAGTCCTACGCATTCACCGATGCTGCTGCGCTGTTGAACGAAATTAGCTCGGTCAAGTTCTCCGAGTCGGTGGACGTGGCTATCAACTTGGGTATCGACCCGCGTAAATCAGATCAAGTGGTGCGTGGCGCTACCGTGTTGCCTAACGGCACCGGCAAAGATGTTCGCGTTGCGGTATTCACCTCAGGCGACAACGCTGAAGCGGCCAAGGCTGCTGGCGCTGACATCGTCGGCATGGACGATCTGGCTGAGCAAGTTAAAGCCGGTCAGCTCAACTTTGACGTGGTTATTGCAAGCCCGGACGCCATGCGCGTTGTTGGCCAGTTGGGCCAGATCTTGGGTCCTCGCGGCCTGATGCCTAACCCCAAGGTTGGTACGGTCACGCCGAACGTTGCTGAAGCGGTCAAGAATGCTAAGTCAGGGCAGGTTCGTTACCGCGTTGACAAGAACGGCATCATCCACGCGCCGGTTGGCCGCGTTGGTTTTGAGCCCGCTGCACTGCAAGAAAACGTTGAAGCCCTGCTGTCAGACTTGCGCAAAGCCAAGCCTGCGTCAGCCAAAGGTATTTACGTTCGCAAGGTGACCCTGTCGACAACGATGGGTCCCGGATTGACGGTCGACCAGGGTTCACTGGCCGAAAAGTAAGAATTTTGGGGGTTCCCCTTGTGGGAACCGTCAAAGACCGCAGGTGCTCCATTCTCTTCTGAGGTGGTCGCTTAATGTCCTGCGCAGACGGTGTTCCCCATCGAATTTCGATGAGAGCACCAAAAAGGGTGCTCAGGCATAGCCTGAGCGTTTTCATCAATAGACAGGAGAGATGCCCATGGCATTGCGACTAGAAGACAAGCAGCAGATTGTTGCTGAAGTCAATAAAGTTGCTGCAGGCGCTCTGTCTGCTGTCGTTGCTGACTACCGCGGTATGACCGTGGGACAACTGACCGAACTGCGTGCCTTGGCACGTAGTGGTGGTGTGTACTTGCGCGTTGTGCGTAACACACTGGCCAAGCGGGCAGTCGTTGGCACCGAATTTGAGTGTTTGGATCCGGCATTAGTCGGTCCTAGCTTGTTTGCTTTTAGCCTGGAAGATCCAGGTGCGGCCGCGCGAGTCCTAAAGGACGCGGTTAAAGCACACGACGCACTGGAAGTCCGCGCAATTGCCCTAGGTGGCAAATTGATGGACGGCAGTCAGTTAGACGCGGTAGCTAAGCTACCGACCAAAGATCAGGCAATCAGCATGCTGATGAGCGTTATGAACGCGCCCATTACCAAGCTGGCCCAGACTTTGGACGCGATTCCGACCAAGTTGGTTCGCACCGTCGTCGCTGTAAAAGATCAAAAGGAACAGGCGGCTTAAGACAGCCCCCGTTTCGTTTAAACATTTGGAGAATTAAAAATGGCACTAGCTAAAGAAGATATCCTGAACGCAATCGCAGACATGAGCGTAATGGAAGTAGTAGAACTGGTTGAAGCAATGGAAGAGAAGTTCGGTGTAACTGCTGCTGTTGCAGTAGCTGCCGCTGCTCCCGCTGCTGGCGGCGACGCTGCTGCTGCTGAAGAGCAAACTGAATTTGACGTTATCTTGACTGGCGCAGGCGAGAAGAAAGTTAACGTGATCAAGGTTGTTCGTGGTATCACCGGTCTGGGCTTGAAAGAAGCTAAAGAACTGGTAGACGGCGCTCCTAACACCGTCAAAGAAGCAGCTAGCAAAGACGAAGCTGAAGAGATCAAGAAACAGCTGGAAGAAGCAGGCGCTTCTGTAGAGCTGAAGTAATACTCTTCGCTTTATTGCGACGCGAGGCTGGTGGCATTTTTGCCACCGGCCTTTATGCGTCTTTATTACAGTTGGATACGGACAGGGCGTTTAGCGCGTTGTCCGTATCCCGCTAACGGGATAGTCCCATTCGGATTAACAGTCCGGCAACTTGAGCAGAGGCACTAGATGGCTTACTCGTATACCGAAAAGAAGCGCATTCGCAAAGACTTCAGTAAATTGCCCCAGGCAATGGAAGTACCACCACTGTTGGCCATTCAGGTCGAGTCTTATCGTAAATTTTTAGAATCGGGTGGTGTTTCCGACACCAGCGAGAGTGGCTTGGACGCCGCTTTCAAATCGGTTTTCCCGATCAAAAGCGTTTCAGAAAACGCGGTACTGGAATATGTAAGCTACCGACTGGGTACGCCCGGTTTTGACGAAAAAGAATGCATCTTGCGTGGTGATACTTTCGCCGCGCCGTTGCGTGTGAAAACTCGCTTGGTCATCTACGACAAAGAGAGCAGCACCCGCGCGGTCAAAGACATTCGCGAAGAAGAAGTGTACATGGGCGAAATTCCGCTCATGACTGAAAACGGCACCTTTATTATCAACGGTACTGAGCGCGTTATCGTGTCGCAGTTGCACCGTTCACCGGGCGTCTTTTTTGAGCACGACAAAGGCAAGACCCACTCGTCTGGCAAATTGCTGCACAGCGCGCGCGTCATTCCTTACCGTGGTTCATGGTTGGACTTCGAGATGGATCCTAAGGATCTGGTCTTCGTCCGCATTGACCGCCGTCGTAAGTTGCACGCCTCTATCTTGTTGCGCGCCATGGGCATGTCAGACAAAGAAATCCTTGGGCATTTCTTCGAAAACATTCAGTTCAAGCTGCTCAAAGGCGGCGCGAACATGGAATTGGTTCACGACCGCCTGCGTGGCGAGACGCTGAATTTCGATTTGACCGACAAGGCCGGCAAGGTCCTGGTTGAAGCCAGCAAGCGTATTACTGCTAAGCACGTCCGTGATCTTAAGAAAGCTGAGGTCAATACCGTCTCGGTCCCGGATGAGTACCTGCTGGGTAAGGTGATTGCGGATGACCTGGTCAATAAGTCAACCGGCGAGTTGGTTGCAAGCTGTAACCAGCCGATTACCGCTGAGCTGTTGGGTGCAATGCGCGAAGCCAAGGTCACCAAGTTCGAGTGTATTTACACTAACGAACTGGACCAGGGTGCGTTCATTTCTGACACTATGACGGCTGACCCGACCCGCGATTTGCCGGGTGCGATGGTCGAAATCTACCGCATGATGCGTCCCGGCGAGCCGCCGACGGACGAGTCTGCCAAGAAGCTGTTTGACGGCCTGTTCTTCGATGGCGATCGCTACGACTTGTCAAAAGTCGGACGGATGAAATTCAACCGTCGCGTCGGTCGTGCTAAGGCATCCGGTGGTGATGTTGATACCGGCGAGATGGTCCTGAATAAGGACGATATCCTGGCGGTGTTGAAGACCTTGATCGAGATTCGTAACGGCAAAGGCCAGGTCGATGACATCGATCACCTGGGTAACCGTCGCGTGCGTTGTGTTGGCGAAATGGCGGAAAACCAGTTCCGCGTCGGTTTGGTTCGTGTCGAACGTGCGGTTCGTGAGCGCCTGTCACAGGCTGAAAGCGAAGGCTTGACGCCGAAAGACCTGATCAACGCGAAGCCGGTCGCGGCCGCGGTTAAAGAATTCTTCGGCTCCAGCCAGTTGTCGCAGTTTATGGACCAAAACAACCCCTTGTCGGAAGTGACGCATAAGCGTCGTGTTTCAGCATTGGGGCCGGGCGGTTTGACGCGTGAGCGCGCAGGTTTTGAAGTGCGTGACGTTCACCCGACCCACTACGGCCGTGTTTGCCCGATTGAAACACCGGAAGGCCCGAACATTGGTTTGATCAACTCATTGGCGACCTACGCGCGCACCAACGAGTACGGCTTCTTAGAAAGCCCGTACCGTAAAGTGGTCGACGGCGTTGTGACCAATGAAATTGAGTACCTGTCGGCGATCGAAGAAGCCGAGCAAGTGATTGCTCAGGCATCGGCGACGATGAACGAACAAAACGAGCTGACCGACGAGTTGGTTCAGGTTCGTTTTGACAACGAATTTACGGTTCAGCCGCCTGAGCGTGTGACCTACATGGACGTCAGTCCGCGTCAGGTTGTATCTGTGGCAGCCTCGTTGATTCCGTTCCTGGAACACGATGATGCTAACCGAGCCTTGATGGGCTCGAACATGCAGCGTCAAGCCGTACCGACCCTGCGTGCTGAAAAGCCGTTAGTCGGTACCGGTGTAGAAGGCACTGTGGCCGCTGACTCGGGGGTCTGCGTCGTTGCCCGTCGTGGCGGCACCATTGAACGGGTTGATGCGTCGCGTATCGTGGTCCGTGTAAATGATGACGAAACCACCATGGGTGAAGCCGGCGTCGACATTTATAACCTGACCAAATACACGCGTTCTAACCAGAACACCTGTATGAACCAGCGCCCAATCGTTCAGCCGGGTGCTGCGATTGCTCGTGGTGACATTTTGGCTGACGGTCCGTCGGTTGACCTGGGTGAGCTGGCGTTGGGCCAGAACATGCGTGTCGCCTTCATGCCGTGGAACGGTTACAACTTCGAAGACTCGATTCTGATCTCGGAGCGTGTCGTTCAAGAAGACCGTTTCACCACGATTCACATTCAGGAACTGACTTGTGTCTCACGTGACACCAAGCTAGGTTCCGAAGAGATCACCTCGGACATTCCTAACGTGGGCGAATCGGCCCTGGCTAAGTTGGACGAGACCGGTGTGGTTTACATCGGCGCCGAAGTTCAGGCCGGTGATATCTTGGTCGGTAAGGTAACGCCTAAGGGCGAAACCCAACTGACGCCGGAAGAAAAGCTCCTGCGTGCGATCTTTGGCGAGAAAGCCAGCGATGTTAAAGACACCTCGCTGCGCGTCGGCGCCGGTGTCAAAGGCACCGTTATCGACGTCCAGATCTTTACCCGCGACGGTATCGAGAAAGACGAACGGGCCAAGCAAATCGAAGCCGGTCAGCTGGACGAAGTTCGCAAGGACTTGAACGAAGAATTGCGCATTGTAACCTCGGATGCGGTATCACGTTTGGTGACCATCTTGGACGGGGCTGCGGTGGTATCTGGCGCTGGACTCAAGCGCGGTTCGGCACTGACACGCGAAATCCTGGAAGGCTTGCCCAGCGGCGATATCTTCAAGGTTCGGGTTAAAGATGACGAGCTCAATTCGCAGATCGAACAGTCTGAAAACCAGTTGGCCGAGCTGAAAGCTAAGCTTGATGAACGCTTTGAAGACAAGCGCGGCAAGCTGTCCACGGGTGATGATTTGGCGCCGGGCGTACTCAAGATCGTTAAGGTCTACGTCGCCGTCAAGCGTCGCATCCAGCCGGGTGACAAAATGGCAGGTCGCCACGGTAACAAAGGTGTTATCTCGGTCATTATGCCCGTCGAAGATATGCCCTTTGATGAACACGGTGAACCCGTCGACGTGGTCTTGAACCCGCTCGGTGTTCCGTCGCGTATGAACGTCGGTCAGGTTTTGGAAACTCACCTTGGGTGGGCAGCTAAGGGGCTGGGTCGTAAGATCGGCGCGATGCTGGAAGCCAAAGCTGAGATCAACAAGCTGCGTGAGTTCCTGGACCAGGTGTACAACAAGTCAAATGAGGCCATTCGTCACGAAGACTTGGACAGCTTCAGCGACAACGAAATTCTCGAGCTGTGTAAAAACCTTAAGGGCGGTGTTCCGACTGCGACGCCGGTATTTGACGGCGCCAAAGAACAAGAAATTAAGAACCTGCTGCGTTTAGCGGATTTGCCGGACAGCGGTCAGTGCACACTGTTTGACGGTCGCACCGGTGAGTCCTTCGACCGTCCGGTCACCGTCGGTTACATGTACATGTTGAAGTTGAACCACTTGGTTGACGACAAGATGCACGCCCGTTCGACCGGTTCTTACTCCTTGGTTACACAGCAGCCGCTGGGTGGTAAGGCTCAATTCGGTGGCCAGCGCTTCGGTGAGATGGAAGTCTGGGCATTGGAAGCGTACGGCGCGGCTTACACCTTGCAGGAAATGCTGACGGTTAAGTCGGACGACGTAAACGGCCGTACCAAGATGTACAAAAATATTGTCGATGGGGACCATCAGATGGAGCCGGGTATGCCCGAATCCTTCAACGTATTGGTCAAAGAAATTCGCTCGCTTGGTATCAACATCGAGCTGGAAAGCGACTAAGGCTACCCAGGAGATTAAACTATGAAAGATTTGATGAATCTGTTGCGTCAACAGGGTGCCAACAACGAGTTCGATGCGATCCGCATCGGCCTCTCTAGCCCCGCGGAAATTCGCAGCTGGTCGTTTGGCGAAGTTAAGAAGCCCGAAACCATCAACTACCGTACCTTCAAGCCTGAGCGCGATGGTCTGTTCTGTGCCCGAATCTTTGGGCCGGTCAAGGACTACGAGTGCCTGTGCGGTAAGTACAAGCGTCTGAAGCACCGTGGTGTGATCTGTGAAAAGTGTGGCGTTGAAGTCACCTTGGCTAAGGTACGCCGTGAGCGCATGGGCCACATCGAGCTGGCGAGCCCCGTGGCTCACATCTGGTTCTTGAAGTCGTTGCCCTCGCGCATCGGCTTGATGCTGGACATGACGCTGCGTGACATTGAGCGCGTGCTGTACTTCGAAGCTTACATGGTCACCGATCCGGCCCTGACTAGCCTCAGCGCAGGTCAGGTCCTGAGCGAAGAAGAGTACTACCAGCTGGTCGACGAAGAAGGCGAGGAATTCACCGCCTTGATGGGCGCTGAAGCGATTCAGCAGTACATGATCGATATGGACCTGGATGCGGAAATCGCGCAGCTGCGCGAAGAGCTCGAGAGCACGGGCTCTGAGACCCGCATCAAGAAGATCGCCAAGCGCTTGAAGCTGCTGGAAGCCTTCCAGCAATCGGGCAACCGTCCTGAGTGGATGATCATGGAAGTGCTGCCGGTACTACCGCCGGATTTGCGTCCGTTGGTGCCGCTGGATGGGGGGCGCTTTGCGACCTCGGATCTTAACGATCTGTACCGCCGTGTGATCAACCGTAACAACCGTCTTAAACGTCTGCTTGAGTTGCGTGCGCCTGACATCATCGTTCGTAACGAAAAGCGAATGTTGCAGGAATCGGTCGACGCGCTGTTGGATAATGGCCGTCGTGGCCGCGCCATTACAGGCTCTAACAAGCGTCCGTTGAAGTCACTGGCTGACATGATCAAGGGTAAGCAGGGTCGTTTCCGTCAGAACTTGTTGGGTAAGCGAGTCGATTACTCCGGCCGTTCTGTGATCGTGGTCGGGCCTAGCCTGAAGTTGCACCAGTGTGGTCTGCCCAAGAAGATGGCGCTTGAACTGTTCAAGCCCTTCATCTACAGCCGTCTGGAAGCACAGGGACTGGCGACCACCATCAAGATGGCCAAGAAAATGGTCGAGCGCGAAACCGCAGAAGTCTGGGATATCCTGGCTGACGTGATCCGTGAACACCCGGTCTTGTTGAACCGAGCGCCGACGCTGCACCGTTTGGGCATTCAAGCGTTTGAACCCTTGCTGATTGAAGGCAAGGCAATTCAGCTGCACCCGCTGGTGTGTGCGGCCTATAACGCCGACTTTGACGGTGACCAAATGGCGGTTCACTTGCCGTTGACCATCGAAGCACAGCTCGAAGCGCGTGCGCTAATGATGTCGACCAACAACGTGTTGTCGCCGGCCAACGGCGAGCCGATCATCGTGCCCTCACAAGACGTGGTCTTGGGTCTGTACTACATGACTCGTGAACGTTTCGACGCCTTGGGCGACGGTATGAAGTTCGCGTCGACGGACGAAGTGGCGCGTGCCTACGGCGCTCGTAAGGTTCACCTTCAGGCCCGTGTCAGCGTCCGTATCTTGGACGTTAATATTGACCTGGAAGGCAACCGTACTGAGGGCGTTCGCATGGTCGACACCACGGTCGGTCGTGCCTTGCTGTCGAACATCCTGCCGGTTGGTTTGGGCTACGACTTGGTCAACCGCGACATGACTAAGAAAGCCATTTCGTCGTTGATCAACGAATGCTACCGCCGCGTCGGTTTGAAAGACGCGGTCATTTTTGCTGACCAACTGATGTACACCGGTTTTGCCTACGCCACGCGCTCGGGTTCATCGATCGGTGTTAACGACTTCGAGATCCCGGATGCCAAAGCACAGATCGTGGGCGAAGCCGAAGAGCAAGTGAAAGAGATCGAGCAGCAGTACGCATCCGGCTTGGTAACCCAAGGTGAGAAGTACAACAAGGTGGTCGATATCTGGGCGCGTGCTAACGACATGGTTGCCAAAAAGATGATGGAGCGTATCGGTAAAGATATCGCCATCGACAAAGACGGCAACGAAGTCGAACGTCCTAGCTTTAACAGCGTCTTTATGATGGCTGACTCGGGCGCTCGAGGCAGCGCGGCGCAGATTCGTCAGTTGGCGGGTATGCGTGGTTTGATGGCACGTCCGGACGGTTCGATTATCGAAACGCCGATTACGGCTAACTTCCGTGAAGGTTTGTCGGTACTGCAGTACTTCATCTCGACCCACGGTGCGCGTAAAGGCTTGGCCGACACCGCATTGAAAACGGCAAACTCGGGTTACTTGACACGTCGTTTGGTTGACGTGGCACAGGACATGGTCATCACGGCGCTGGATTGTGGTACCGAGCACGGTGTCGAAATGACACCCTTGATCGAAGGCGGTGACGTGGTCGTTCCCTTGGCACAGCGTGTACTGGGTCGTGTCGTCGCCGAAGACGTTGCCGATACCGGCACGGGCGAAGTGGTCTTCGAACGCGGTACGCTGCTAGATGAAACCAGTGTTGCGCGCCTTGAAGGCATGGGCGTTGACCGTGTCTTGGTGCGCTCGCCCATCGTGTGTGAGGAATACCACGGTATTTGTGCCGCTTGTTACGGTCGTGACCTAGGCCGTGGCCACCAGGTCAACGTCGGCGAGTCGGTCGGTGTTATTGCCGCGCAGTCCATTGGTGAGCCGGGTACCCAGCTGACCATGCGTACCTTCCACATTGGTGGTGCAGCAAGCCGAGCGTCGGCTGCCGACCGCATCGAAGTGAAGCACGGCGGTACGATTAAACTGATCAACCTGAAAACGGTAGAGCGTGAAGACGGCAACCTGGTTGCGGTGTCACGTTCCGGCCAGCTGGTTATTACCGATGTTCAGGGACGCGAGCGCGAAGCTTACAAGCTGCCGTATGGCGCTATAATTTCGGGCAAAGAAGGCGCCACGGTTGAAGCCGGCGCGCCGGTCGCGACTTGGGATCCGCACACGCACCCCTTGATCACAGAGAAGGGCGGTGTCGTTCGCTTCCAGGGCATGGAACAGGGCATCACCATTAAGGTCCAGACTGATGACCTGACGGGTATGAGCATGATCGAAGTGCTGGACGGCAAAGACCGGCCGGTGGCTGGTAAAGACATCAAGCCCCTGATTCAGCTGTACGCACAGGACGCCAAAAAGTCTGACGAGCCGATTGCACAGTACCAACTGCAAGGCGGCGCGTTGGTCTCGCTGTCGGATGGTGACATTGTCGGTACCGGTGCGGTTATCGCCCGTATGCCGCAGGAAGGCTCGAAGACGCGTGACATCACCGGTGGTTTGCCGCGTGTTGCTGACTTGTTCGAAGCGCGTCGCCCGAAAGGTGCCGCGATTCGTGCCGACATCAGCGGTATCGTCAGCTTCGGTAAGGAAACCAAGGGTAAAAACCGCTTGGTGATCTCGCCCACCGATGGCAACGAACCCGTCGAACGTTTGATTCCGAAAGAGCGTCAGCTCAGCGTTTACGAAGGTGAAGAAGTGGCTAAGGGTGACATCGTCGCCGATGGCCCGACCGATCCTCATGACCTGTTGCGTTTGTTGGGTGTTAGCGAGCTGGCTCGTTACATCACCAACGAGATCCAAGAGGTTTATCGCCTCCAGGGTGTTGTGATCAACGACAAGCACATTGAAGTCATCATCCGTCAGATGCTGCGTAAAGCGGAGATCACGGACTCGGCTGATTCCAAGTTGATCACCGGTGAAACCGTTGAATTCCAGGACGTTAAGCGTGTTAACGCAGGCTTGGTCGGTAACGAAAAGTACCCGGCTAAGTTTGAGCGTCTGTTGCTGGGTATCACCAAAGCATCGCTGGCAACGGAGTCGTTTATTTCGGCGGCATCGTTCCAGGAAACGACGCGTGTATTGACCGAGGCTGCCGTCACCGGCAAGCGCGATCCGTTGCGTGGCTTGAAAGAAAACGTGGTCGTGGGTCGTTTGATTCCGGCCGGTACTGGTTTGGCTTACCACGCAGAGCGCAAGCGCAAGCGTGGCGCCGAGCAGGCCGAAAGTAATTCAGGCGGTGTTACCGCGGCGGAAGTCGCGGCGGCATTGGCCGAAGAAATCGGGGATTTGACCGGCGGCCTATAAGCCTCGGTCGGCCGACCGACCGTTGCCCTTGGGTTGACGGTCGGCTGGTCAGTCTCTACTATGCGCGCCTCGGTAAAACCGTCAAACGGTGGCCGAGGCGTATTTTTGAATGGCAGGAGTCCAATATTAATGGCAACCATTAACCAGTTGGTTCGCAAGCCCCGTAAGCGCAAGGTCCAGAAGACCGACGTGCCTGCGTTGCAAGCGTGCCCCCAGCGTCGTGGTGTGTGCACTCGCGTATACACAACGACACCTAAGAAACCTAACTCAGCACTGCGTAAAGTATGTCGTGTGCGTTTGACCAACGGGTTCGAAGTTACTTCGTACATCGGCGGTGAAGGCCACAACCTACAAGAGCACTCAGTGGTTCTGATTCGCGGCGGTCGTGTAAAAGATTTGCCGGGTGTTCGTTACCACACAGTTCGCGGAACCTTGGATGCGTCGGGTGTTTCCGATCGTCGTCAGGGCCGTTCTAAGTACGGTGCTAAACGCCCTAAGGGGTAATCCCCCTTTAGTAAATTTAATCCAGTCTTCCTGCGAAGGCTGAAAGTAAGGCCCGGGTTAATTACCGGGGTCCCTGAAAAAAGGAAATAAAGATGCCAAGACGTCGCGTCGCCGCCAAGCGGGAGATCCTGCCTGATCCTAAGTTTGGTAGCCAACAACTAGCTAAGTTCATCAACCATGTCATGGTGCATGGTAAAAAATCAGTCGCCGAGAAAATCGTATACGGCGCTTTGGACCGAGTCCAAGAGCGTTCGGGCAATGACCCGCTAGAAGTATTCGCAAGCTCTCTGGAAGCCATCCAGCCGTCGGTCGAGGTTAAGTCTCGTCGTGTCGGTGGTGCGACTTACCAGGTGCCGGTCGAAGTTCGCCCGAGCCGTCGTACTGCCTTGGCAATGCGTTGGTTGGTGGACTTCTCACGTAAGCGTGGCGAGAAGAGCATGGAATTGCGTCTTGCTGGCGAAATGATGGATGCGGTCGAAGGTCGTGGCGCTGCTGTTAAGAAGCGCGAAGACGTCCACCGTATGGCTGAAGCGAACAAGGCGTTCTCGCACTTCCGCTTCTAATCGGCCATTGAAAAGGCGCGGCACAGCAATGTGCGGCGCCTTTCCCCCTTTATTGGAGAGACTAACGTGGCACGTACCACCCCAATTAGTAAGTACCGCAACATCGGTATTGCGGCCCACGTAGACGCGGGTAAAACCACGACTACCGAGCGCATCCTGTTTTACACAGGCATCAGCCACAAGATCGGTGAAGTTCACGACGGCGCGGCGACCATGGACTGGATGGCACAGGAGCAGGAGCGAGGTATTACTATTACTTCGGCTGCGACTACGACCTTCTGGGCCGGTATGCAGCAGCAGTTCGATCAGCACCGCATCAACATCATCGACACCCCGGGTCACGTTGACTTCACGATCGAAGTAGAGCGCTCCATGCGCGTACTTGACGGCAGTGTGGTTGTATTCTGTGCTTCCTCAGGTGTTGAGCCGCAGTCTGAAACCGTTTGGCGTCAGGCTGACAAGTACGGCGTTCCGCGTATTTGTTTCGTCAACAAGATGGATCGTGATGGCGCAGACTTTATGCGTGTCGTCGGTCAGATCCGTAAGCGCTTGGGCGCCACTGCGGTTCCGATCCAGTTGAACGTGGGTTCTGAAAAAGAATTCAAGGGCGTCATCGATTTGGTCAAAATGAAGTTCATCGCGTGGAGCGAGGACGACATGGGTGCCACCTTCGAATACGAAGAGATCCCGGCTGACATGGTTGACGAGTGCGAGCAATTGCGCGAAGAGATGATGGAAGCGGCGGCTGAAGCTAACGACGAGTACATGGAAAAGTACCTCGAAGAAGGCACCTTGACCGAAGAAGAAATCAAGTTGGGTTTGCGTGAGCGTACCCTGCGCCAGGAAATCGTTCCTTGCTTGTGCGGTAGCGCATTCAAGAACAAGGGTGTCCAGGCAGTGTTGGACGCGGTCATCGAATACTTGCCCGCTCCGACTGACGTCAAGGCGATCACCGGCTTGGTTGACGACGAAATCGAAGAAGTTCGTGAAGCCGCTGACGAAGCACCTTTTGCTGCGTTGGCCTTCAAAATCGCAACCGACCCCTTCGTCGGTACGCTGACGTTCTTCCGTGTCTACTCTGGCGTCCTGAACTCAGGCGACGGCGTTTACAACTCGGTTAAGAGCAAGAAAGAGCGTGTCGGCCGTATGGTTCAGATGCACGCCAACACCCGTGAAGAAATCAAAGAAGTTCGTGCCGGTGATATCGCCGCTGCGGTCGGTCTGAAAGACGTCACCACGGGCGACACCTTGTGCGCACTGGACAAGCCTATCGTGCTTGAGCGTATGGAGTTCCCTGAGCCCGTGATTAGTGTCGCGGTTGAGCCGAAGTCCAAAGCTGACCAGGAAAAGATGGGTATCGCGTTGGGCAAGTTGGCCCAGGAAGATCCGTCGTTCCGCGTCAAGACTGACGAAGAAACTGGCCAGACGATCATCTCGGGTATGGGTGAATTGCACCTCGATATCTTGGTTGACCGTATGCGTCGTGAATTCAGCGTCGAAGCGAACATCGGTGCACCCCAGGTTTCTTACCGTGAGTGCATCCGTGACGCCGTCGAAGTTGAAGGCAAGTTCGTACGCCAGTCAGGCGGTCGCGGTCAGTACGGTCACGTTGTGATCAAGCTGGCTCCGCTGCCCTTGGACGGCGAAGAAAACTTCGAATTCGTCAACGAAATCGTCGGTGGTGTAGTTCCCAAGGAATACATCCCTGCGGTATCGAAGGGTATCGAAGAGCAAATGAAGAACGGTGTCTTGGCCGGCTACCCCTTGTTGGGTGTTCAGGCGACCTTGATCGACGGTTCTTACCACGATGTCGACTCTAACGAGATGGCCTTTAAGGTTGCCGGCTCTATGGCAATGAAGAAGGGCGCTCTGCTGGCAAACCCTGCCGTGCTTGAGCCCATCATGAAAGTTGAAGTCACAACGCCCGAAGAAAACATGGGTGACGTGATTGGTGACTTGAACCGTCGTCGCGGTTTGGTCAGTGGTATGGATGACGGCGTTAACGGTATTAAAATCGTGACTGCTGAAGTTCCTCTCGCTGAAATGTTTGGTTACGCGACTGACCTGCGTGGTTTCACGCAGGGTCGTGCGTCGTACAGCATGGAGTTCACTAAGTACGCGGAAGCGCCGAACTCAGTGGCTGACGAAATCATTAAAAAGAACAACGGTTAATTCCGTTCCAATATTGGGAGCCTAATCATGGCAAAAGCTACTTTTGAACGTTCCAAGCCGCACGTAAACGTCGGCACCATTGGTCACGTTGACCACGGTAAAACTACACTGACAGCGGCATTGACTCGCGTATGCGCGGAAGTTTTCGGCGGCGAAGCGCAAGCATTCGACCAGATCGATAACGCACCTGAAGAGCGTGAGCGTGGTATTACCATTGCAACGTCGCACGTAGAGTACGAAAGCACGATTCGTCACTACGCCCACGTTGACTGCCCCGGCCACGCCGACTACGTCAAGAACATGATCACCGGTGCTGCCCAGATGGACGGCGCGATCTTGGTCTGTTCAGCTGCTGACGGCCCGATGCCTCAGACGCGCGAGCACATCTTGCTGTCACGTCAGGTCGGTGTTCCTTACATCGTCGTGTTCATGAACAAAGCGGACATGGTCGACGACGAAGAGTTGTTGGAACTGGTCGAGATGGAAATTCGTGAATTGCTAGACCAGTACGAATTCCCGGGTGACGACACGCCGATCATCATCGGTTCTGCACTGAAGGCTTTGGAAGGCGACACGTCTGACATCGGTATGCCCGCAGTACAGAAGTTGGTAGAGACGCTGGACACGTACATTCCTGAGCCTGAGCGTGCGGTAGATCAGCCGTTCTTGCTGCCGATCGAAGACGTGTTCTCAATCTCGGGTCGTGGCACGGTTGTCACGGGTCGTGTTGAGCGTGGCATCGTAAACGTTGGTGACGAGCTGGAAATCATCGGCATCGCGGACACCACCAAGACCACCTGTACGGGTGTTGAAATGTTCCGCAAGCTGCTTGACGAAGGTCGTGCAGGCGAGAACGTTGGTGTCTTGCTGCGTGGTACTAAGCGTGACGACGTTCAGCGTGGTCAGGTTCTGGCTAAGCCGGGCACGATCAAGCCTCACACTGAGTTCACTGCGGAAGTATACGTATTGAGCAAAGACGAAGGTGGCCGTCACACGCCGTTCTTCAAAGGCTACCGTCCGCAGTTCTACTTCCGTACGACTGACGTGACTGGCGCTTGTGAGCTGCCTGAAGGCGTTGAAATGGTCATGCCGGGTGATAACATCCAGATGACCGTGACGCTGATCGCACCGATCGCAATGGAAGAAGGCCTGCGTTTCGCGATTCGCGAAGGTGGCCGTACCGTTGGCGCAGGTGTTGTCGCTAAAATCCTGAACTAATTTGATGCGGCTGGGCTCACGGGCCCGGTCGTTGAAATGTTCAGTGGGGCCTTCGGGCCCACAAAGAAGCCCTGGCAATCGCCGGGGCTTTTTTATGCCTCGCGTTGCCCGGCGTATTACGCCTTGACGTTACCTCTTCGTCCCTCTAATATTCGCGCTCCCATTTTCCGGGTGCACTTTCGTGCCCAGAGAATTTACTAGGAGTAAACGCAGCGATGCAGAACCAAAAGATCCGCATCCGTCTGAAAGCGTTTGATCACCGTTTGATCGACGCCTCAGCACAGGAAATCGTAGACACGGCTAAGCGCACTGGCGCCCAAGTCAATGGCCCGATTCCTCTGCCGACGCGTAAAGAGCGTTACACCGTTCTGGTTTCACCGCACGTCAACAAAGACGCGCGCGATCAGTACGAAATGCGGACTCATAAGCGGATGCTCGACATTATCGAGCCCACTGACAAGACCGTAGACGCCCTGATGAAGCTCGATCTGGCAGCAGGCGTAGATGTTCAAATTAGCCTCGGCTAGTTAACAAACCAACCCGCCGAAAACCGGGCGGACGTTGGCGACAACCGGTGCGTGTGTAGAACCGAAAGGGCCATAGCGGGTTAAAGCCCCGTATGCAGGCGGAATGGAGATAGCAAATGGCTATTGGATTGATCGGCCGTAAGGCTGGTATGACTCGGGTGTTCACCGAGGAGGGCGTATCAGTGCCCGTGACTGTTATTGAGGTAACGCCTAACCGCGTAGCTCAGGTCAAAACTGATGAAACTGACGGCTATGCAGCTGTTCAGGTCACTGTAGGCGAACGTCGTTTGTCTCGTGTTTCCAAGCCCGTCCAGGGTCACGTCAACAAGAATGGCGTGCAAGTGGGTCGTGGATTTTGGGAAATGCGTGCCGAAGGCGAAGAATTGCCGGCTGTGGGCTCTGAATTGACTGTAGCGGCGTTTGAAGCAGGCCAGAAAGTCGACGTGACGGGTCAGTCAAAGGGTAAGGGTTTCCAGGGCGCGATTAAGCGTTGGAACTTCTCTATGCAAGACGCCACTCACGGTAACTCTTTGAGCCACCGTGCCCCGGGTTCTATTGGTCAGTGCCAAACCCCCGGTCGCGTATTCAAAGGCAAGAAAATGGCTGGTCACATGGGTGCTGAGCGCGTTACGACTCAGTCTCTCGAGATCATTCGTGTAGACGCAGAGCGCAATCTGCTGTTGGTCAAGGGCGCAGTGCCCGGTGCTAACAACGGTGACGTTTTGGTCACACCTACCGTTAAAATCAAGCGCTAATAGGAGTCGACGATGGAAATTCAAATCGCCGGCGGCGGCGCACAACAAGTTTCAGACGACGTGTTTGGTCGCGACTTCAATGAAGCGCTGATCCACCAGGTTGTTACTGCATTCATGGCAGGTGCTCGTCAGGGCACTAAAGCACAGAAGACTCGCTCTGATGTGTCTGGCGGCGGCAAGAAGCCGTGGCGTCAGAAAGGTACTGGCCGCGCTCGTGCCGGCACCATCCGTAGCCCGATCTGGCGCAGCGGTGGTGTGACCTTTGCTGCACGTCCGCGTGACCATGAGCAAAAAGTTAACCGTAAAATGTACCGTGCTGCAGTTCGTAGCATTTTGTCTGAGTTGGTCCGTCAGGATCGTCTGATCGTTGTGTCTTCAATGGAATTGGCTGAAGCCAAAACCAAGTTGATGGCAGCGCGTTTGGCTGAGCTCGGCTGTAATCGTGGTGCATTGATCGTCACCGAAGACCTAGACGCGAACGTGTTCTTGGCTGCTCGCAACATTCCTTACGTGACTGCGGTCGACGTAGCGGGTGTTGATCCTGTCAGCTTGATCGGCTTCGACAAGGTCATCATGACCGTGGACGCTGTGAAGCGCATCGAGGAGAAGCTGGTATGAACAACGAACGTCTGTACCAAGTGATCGTCGCACCGCACATCTCTGAGAAGGCTACGTTGATCGCTGAAGCGAACAACCAGTACACCTTCAAGGTGTCGCCCGACGCCACTAAGCGCGAAATTAAGTTGGCCGTCGAGCAGTTGTTCGAAGTCACGGTTCTTCGCGTTAACACTGTGAACATCAAGGGCAAGACTAAGCGTACTGCGCGTGGTTTTGGTAAGCGCAACGACATCCGCAAGGCGTACGTGACCTTGGCCGAAGGCCAAGAGATCGAGCTGGGCGGCGAATAAGGGAAGTAAAATGCCTGTAATTAAGACTAAACCTACTTCTCCGGGCCGTCGTCACCTTGTCAAAGTGGTTCATCCCCACTTGCACAAGGGTGCTCCGTACGCGCCTTTGCTAGAGAAGAAAAACAAGACCGGTGGTCGTAACAACCAGGGTCGTATCACAACACGTCACGTGGGCGGCGGTCACAAGCACCACTACCGTGTTGTCGATTTCAAGCGCAACAAAGACGGGATTCCCGGCAAAGTTGAGCGTATCGAATACGATCCTAACCGTAGCGCACACATTGCGTTGGTTTTGTACGCAGACGGCGAGCGCCGTTATATTCTGGCCCCCAAGGGTGTGTTCGCTGGCGACTCTGTTCGCAGTGGTGTTGACGCTCCCATGAAAGCCGGCTCGTGCTTGCCGATTCGCAACATCCCCGTGGGTTCAACGATCCACAACATCGAAATGCGCCCCGGTAAGGGTGGCCAGATCGCACGTTCAGCGGGCACCAGTGCTCAGCTAGTGGCGCGTGAAGGTGCGTACGCAACCGTACGTCTGCGTTCCGGTGAGATGCGTCGTATTCCTGTGGAATGCCGTGCAACCCTGGGTGAAGTGTCTAACTCAGAACACAGCTTGCGTCAGTTGGGTAAGGCCGGTGCTTCGCGCTGGCGTGGTATCCGTCCGACGGTTCGTGGTGTTGTGATGAACCCTGTCGACCACCCTCACGGTGGTGGTGAAGGTCGTACTTCAGGTGGCCGTCACCCGGTTACGCCTTGGGGTGTTCCGACCAAGGGTTACAAGACGCGTTCTAACAAGCGCACCGATAAATTCATTGTCCGCCGTCGCGGCCAGAAATAAGGAGAGAGATAGATGCCTCGTTCTCTACGTAAGGGACCGTTCATCGACCTTCACCTTCTTAAGAAGGTCGAAACGGCGAGCGAAGCTAATGACAAGCGTCCGGTTAAGACCTGGTCGCGTCGTAGCATGATTATTCCGACCATGGTCGGTCTGACAATTGCTGTGCACAACGGCAAGCAGCACGTACCGGTGTTCGTAACCGAAGAAATGGTTGGTCACAAGCTCGGTGAGTTCGCACCTACGCGTACTTACCGCGGTCACGCGGCTGACAAAAAAGCCAAGAAGGGACGCTAAGCCATGACAGAAGTAGCAGCAAAGCTAAGTGGTGCTCGGATGTCGGCGCAAAAGGCACGTTTGGTAGCTGATCAAATTCGCGGTAAGCGCGTTGATCAGGCTCTGGACATCCTGTCTTTCAGCACCCGCAAAGGCGCAGCCATTGTGAAGAAGGTGCTCGAGTCCGCAGTTGCGAACGCCGAGCATAATGAAGGCAAAGACATCGACGACTTGAAGGTGTCTACCATTTTCGTTGACGAAGGTATGACTATGAAGCGTATCCGTCCCCGTGCCAAAGGCCGTGCGGATCGGATTCTTAAGCGTTCATGTCACATCACCGTCAAGGTTTCGGAAATTTAAGGAGCGTTTGCATGGGTCAGAAAGTACACCCGACCGGCATTCGGCTCGGAATCGTCAAGGACCACCAGTCTGTATGGTATGCAGACAAGTCTAAGTACGGCGAAACCTTGTTGAGTGACCTGAAAGCCCGAGCATTTTTGCTCGAGAAATTAAAAGCAGCTCAGGTGAGCGGCGTGCGTATTGAGCGTCCTGCGGCTAACGCCAAGGTCACAATCGCAACGGCTCGTCCTGGCATCGTAATCGGCAAGAAAGGCGAGGACATCGAAGTCCTGCGCAAAGAATTGGCGAAGATGATGGGCGTGCCCGTTCAGATCAACATTGAAGAAGTTCGCAAGCCTGAATTGGATGCGGCTCTGGTTGCTCAGAACATCGCCGGCCAGCTTGAGCGTCGCGTTATGTTCCGTCGTGCTATGAAGCGCGCGGTCCAAAACGCAATGCGTCTAGGTGCGGAAGGTATTCGTGTGCAGGTTGGTGGTCGTTTAGGCGGCGCTGAAATTGCACGGACAGAGTGGTACCGCGAAGGTCGTGTGCCCTTGCACACACTGCGTGCGGATATCGATTACTCCACGGCTGAAGCTGCGACTACTTACGGCATCATCGGCATCAAAGTGTGGGTCTTCAAAGGCGAGGTTCTCGGTGGCATTCAAGCCGTTCGTGACCAGGCCGCGGCAGCTCAGCGCCGTGACGCCGCCAAGAAGAACGGACGTTAAGGAGTTATACGGAAATGTTGCTACCAAAGCGGATGAAATACCGCAAAATGCAGAAAGGCCGTAACCGCGGCCTGGCACAGCGCGGCAGTAAGGTTAGCTTCGGCGAGTTTGGTTTGAAGTCATTGAGCCGCGGCCGTATGACCTCACGTCAGATTGAAGCCGGTCGTCGTACGATCACTCGTAAAGTGAAGCGTGGCGGTAAGTTATGGATTCGGGTTTTCCCCGACAAGCCCATCACCCAGAAGCCCCTAGAAGTACGTCAGGGTAAAGGTAAGGGTAACGTCGAGTACTGGGTCGCACAGATCCAGCCCGGTCGTGTTTTGTATGAAATTGAAGGCGTAACAGAAGAAGCCGCCCGTGAAGCATTTACGCTCGCGGCCGCTAAGCTTCCTTTTGAAACCACCTTCGTCAAGCGGACGGTAATGTAATGAACGCAGTCGAACTTCGTGAGAAGGACGTTGCTGCTCTGACAGACGAGCTGATGAACCTCCGCAAGGAGCAGTTTCAGCTGCGTCTACAGAAGGCAACCGGGCAGTTGGGTCAAACCCACCTGCTGAAGCTAACCCAGCGCGAAATCGCCCGGGTTAAAACCATCATTGCTGAGAAGCAAGGCTAAGGAGACAGATATGACAGAGCAAACTACCGCTCGGACCCTGTCCGGCCGCGTTGTCAGCAACAAAATGGACAAAACCATCGTTGTCATGATTGAGCGCAAGGTTAAGCACCCCTTGTACGGCAAGATCATTAAGCGCAGCACAAAAGTGCATGCACACGACGAAAACAATGATTGCAACATCGGTGATTTGGTCACTGTGGTCGAGTCTCGTCCGCTGTCCAAAACCAAGAGCTTTGCTCTGGTCAACATCGATGAACGTGCGGTCCAGGTCTGAGGAGACAATTTAGATGATCCAGACTGAATCCATGCTCGACGTAGCCGACAATTCCGGCGCGCGTCGTGTACAATGTATTAAGGTACTCGGCGGTTCACACCGTCGTTACGCCAGCGTAGGCGACATCATTAAAGTTACTGTGAAGGAAGCAATTCCTCGCGGTAAGGTCAAGAAAGGCCAGGTGATGAATGCGTTGGTCGTACGGACTAAGAAAGGCATCCGTCGTCCTGACGGTTCGCTGATCCGTTTTGATGGCAATGCGGCGGTTATTTTGAACGCCAACAACGCGCCCATCGGTACCCGTATTTTTGGACCCGTGACTCGTGAACTGCGTAGTGAGCAGTTCATGAAGATCATTTCATTGGCACCGGAGGTGCTCTGAGATGGCTGCGAAAATTAAACGCAACGACGAAGTAATCGTGCTAGCTGGCAAAGATAAGGGCAAGCGCGGAAAGGTTTTGGTAGTTCGCCCTGACGGACGTTATGTCGTCAGTGGGATCAATATGATCAAGAAGCACCAGAAGCCTAACCCGCAAGCTCAACAAGCCGGTGGCATCATTGAAAAAGAAGCCCCCATACAGGCTTCAAATGTGGCGATTTTTAACCCCACGAGCGGCAAAGCCGACCGTGTGGGCTTCACTGTAGCTGAGGACGGCACGAAATCTCGTGTGTTCCGCAGCAACGGCGAAGCAATTTAAATCGCTTTTTATAAACGCCTAAGAGCAGGAAACTAAGCCATGGCGCGATTGAAAGAATTCTACAAAGAGAAGGTTATTGCTTCCTTGGTAGAGGAATTCGGGTACTCAAACCCGATGATGGTTCCGAAAATCACCAAAGTCACCCTTAACATGGGTGTCGGTGAGGCAGTGAACGACAAGAAATTGATTGAAGCGGCATACGCTGACATGACCTTGATTGCTGGCCAAAAGCCGGTTGTCACTAAGGCTCGTAAGTCAGTCGCCGGCTTCAAGATCCGTCAGGGCTGGCCGATCGGTTGCAAGGTCACATTGCGCGGTGCGCAAATGTGGGAATTCCTTGACCGTTTGATCAGCTTGTCAATTCCCCGTATTCGTGACTTCCGTGGTCTGAGTGGTAAAGCATTCGACGGCCGTGGTAACTACGCAATGGGCGTCAAGGAGCACATCATGTTCCCCGAGATTGACTACGACAAGATCGACAAAATCCGTGGTATGGACATTGTCATTACCACTAGCGCGAACACCGACGACGAAGGTCGTGCGTTGTTGGCGGCGTTTAACTTCCCGTTCCGTAAGTGAGGCTATAGAAATGGCTAAGACTTCAATGATTCAACGCGAAATCAAGCGGGAAAAAACGGTCGCTCGTTACGCCGCTAAGCGTTTGGCTTTAAAAGCCACTATCAAGAACCCCGAGAGCACAGAAGAGCAAGTGTGGGAAGCTCAGCAGTCACTGCAAAAGCTACCCCGCGATGCTTCACCGGCCCGTCAGCAGCGTCGCTGTCAGATCACCGGTCGTCCTCACGCGGTTTACCGTAAATTTAAACTCAGCCGAATCAAGCTGCGCGAAGCCACCATGCGTGGCGAAGTGCCTGGCCTGAAGAAAGCTAGCTGGTAAGGGGCGAATCACATGAGTATGCAAGATCCTGTAGCAGACATGCTGACTCGCATCCGTAACGCACAGATGGCCAAGTTGCCGACTGTTGCGATGCCGAGCAGCACGCTGAAAGTCAACATTGCCCAAGTTTTGCTCGATGAAGGTTTCATCGGCAGCGTGGACGTGGCGGCTGAAGGCGCGAAAAAAACGCTGAACATCACTTTGCGTTACCACGAAGGCCAGGCCGTGATCCAAGAGATCAAGCGCTTTAGCCGTCCTGGTTTGCGTCAGTACAAAGGTTCCCAGTCGTTGCCCAAAGTGGCTAGCGGTTTGGGTGTGTCTATCGTCTCTACGTCGAAGGGTGTCATGACAGATCGTCAAGCACGCGCCGAAAACGTCGGCGGCGAAGTTCTCTGCACCGTATTCTAAGGAGTCGTTATGTCACGGGTAGCTAAATCTCCCATTAACGTCCCCAACGGCGTGACTGTGTCTCTGGCAGGTCAGGCGGTGACGGTTAAGGGTACTAAAGGCGAACTGGTCATGCAGGTCAACGACCTGGTTGAAGTGAAGTTCGAAGACAGCGTGGTTACATTCGCGCCGAAAAACGAAACAATAGCAGGCTGGGCGCAAGCCGGCACTGCTCGCGCAATCGTTAACAACATGGTTGAAGGTGTAGCGAACGGTTTCGAAAAGAAACTGCAGCTCATCGGTGTCGGTTACCGCGCACAAGTTCAAGGCAGTGCTATCAACCTGACTTTGGGCTTTTCACACCCGGTTGTTTACCAATTGCCGAATGGCGTGACCGCTGAATCACCCAGCAACACAGAATTGGTTTTGCGCTCTGCTAACAAGCAGTTGCTCGGCCAATGTGCTGCTGAGATTCGCGCTTACCGTAAGCCTGAGCCCTACAAGGGCAAAGGTGTTCGCTACGCTGACGAACACGTTCGTCGCAAAGAAGCCAAGAAGAAGTAAGGGGGCTGACAATGGACAAGAAATCACAACGTCTGCGTCGCGCTCGCCGTGCACGCTTCAAGATTCGCGAACTCGGTGCGCTGCGTCTGTGCGTTCACCGCACTCCGCGTCACATCTACGCTCAGGTCATCTCTGCCGATGGCGGCCAGGTACTCGCGCAAGCGTCTACTTTGGACACGGATCTGCGCAGCGAGTCAGGCGGAAACAGCGATGCGGCGACCAAGGTCGGCACATTGTTGGCCGAACGCGCGAAGGGCGCTGGAGTCACGAAGGTTGCCTTCGATCGCTCTGGTTTTAAATATCATGGCCGCGTGAAAGCGCTAGCCGAAGCCGCCCGTGAAGGCGGCCTTGAGTTCTAAGGGTAATCACATGGCAGCTAAACAAGACAACGCGGGCGATCTCCAGGAAAAGCTGGTTCAGATCAACCGCGTGGCCAAAGTGGTCAAAGGTGGTCGTATTTTCGGTTTCACTGCGCTGACAGTAGTCGGCGACGGTGAAGGCCGAGTCGGTTTTGGTCGTGGTAAAGCACGCGAAGTACCGGTAGCGATCCAGAAAGCAATGGAAAACGCCCGTCGTAACATGGTTTCGGTCGATTTGGATGGTGACACTATCCAGTACCCGGTCAAAGCCCGTCACGGCGCAGCCAAGATCTACATGCAGCCTGCATCTGCTGGTACCGGCGTTATCGCTGGTGGCGCAATGCGAGCGGTGTTGGAAATGGCAGGTGTTCAAAACGTATTGGCTAAGTGCTACGGCTCTACGAACCCCGTTAACGTGGTTCGTGCAACGATTAATGGTCTGCGAGATATGCAGAGCCCAGAATCCGTTGCAGCCCGTCGCGGTAAGTCTGTTAAAGAAATTACAGGCTAAGGAATCGTCATGGCTAAAAACACCATTAAGGTGACCCTGACTCAAAGCCCGATCCGCCGTAGTGCGGCTCACAAGGCATGTGTTGCAGGTCTCGGTCTCCGTCGTATCCGTCATACCGTTGAAGTCGAAGACACTCCTTCGGTTCGCGGCATGATTAACAAAGTTAGCTACATGGTTAAGGTAGAAGGGGAATAATATGGACATGCGTCTAAACACCCTGTCTCCGGCACCGGGCAGCAAAACCAACCGTAAGCGCGTAGGCCGTGGTATTGGCTCGGGCTTGGGTAAAACCGCTGGTCGCGGTCACAAGGGTTTGAAAGCTCGTAGTGGCGGTTCAGTACGTCCTGGTTTTGAAGGCGGTCAAATGCCTTTGCAGCGTCGTTTGCCTAAGTTCGGCTTCACCAGCCGCAAGAGCTTGGTTTCACAAGAGATCCGTTCGTACGAACTGGGCTCGGTTGAAGCTGACGTAATCGATTTGGCGGCCCTCAAAGCCGCTGGTTTGATTCGTAAGAGCACTTTGCACGTTAAGGTGATGCTGTCTGGCGAATTGACCAAGGCAGTCACTCTGAAGGGTATCAAAGCTTCTAAGGGTGCCGTGGCACAGATCGAAGCCGCTGGCGGCAAGGTCGAGGAATAATCCATGGCAGCACGCGGCGACACGGCTAAGTCAGGCGGATTGAGCGAGCTTTGGGCTCGTCTTCGATTCGTTTTGCTGGCAATTGTCATTTATCGAGTCGGTGCTCACATTCCGGTTCCGGGTATAAACCCGGACCGGTTGGCTGAGATGTTTGAACAGAACTCGGGCACCATTTTGAGCCTGTTCAACATGTTTTCCGGCGGCGCGCTCGAACGCATGAGTATTTTTGCGCTCGGGATTATGCCGTACATCAGTGCCTCGATTATCATGCAGTTGCTGTCTTCAACAGTGCCGTCATTGATGGCGTTGAAGAAAGAAGGTGAGGCCGGTCGACGCAAGATCTCCCAGTACACTCGTTACGGAACCGTGGTTTTGGCTCTGGTTCAGGCAACGGGTGTAGCGGTGGGTCTGGCAGGTCAGGGCATTGCATTTAGCACAGGGTTCCAATTCACATTTGTCGCAGTGACCACCTTCGTGGCAGGTGCTGTGTTCATGATGTGGTTGGGCGAACAAGTAACCGAGCGTGGCATCGGCAACGGCATCTCGCTGTTGATCTTTGCTGGTATCGTAGCGGGTTTACCCGGGGCGATTGGTCAGTCCTTTGAGGCGGCTCGGCAAGGCGACATCAATATCATTGCATTGCTCGTCATTGCATTGGTTGCGGTGGCAGTCATCGGGTTCATTGTGTTTATGGAGCGTGGTCAGCGCCGTATTACGGTCAACTACGCAGCTCGTCAGCAGGGCAAAAAAATGGTGGCGGCTCAGCAAAGCCACCTGCCGCTGAAGATCAACATGGCGGGTGTCATTCCGCCGATCTTCGCCAGCTCAATTCTGTTGTTCCCGGCCTCTATTGGTCAGTGGTTCGGCAGTGGTAACGAAAGCCTAGGCTGGTTGAGCGACATTACTCTGTTGTTGGGTCCAGGGCAGCCGTTGTATTACGTGCTGTTCACTATTGCGATTGTATTTTTCTGTTACTTCTACACGGCGTTGGTTTTCAACCCGCGTGACGTGGCAGACAACCTCAAGCGCAGTGGCGCGTTCATTCCGGGTATTCGACCGGGTGAGCAGTCAAGCAAGTATATCGACCAGGTGATGACTCGCCTGACCGTGTGGGGCGCAGCCTACATCACGGCGGTATCCTTGATGCCACAAGCAATGGTTCAGTTTTTTAACGTGCCGTTCTATTTCGGCGGTACATCGCTGCTGATCGTCGTGGTCGTCATTATGGATTTCATGGGGCAGGTTCAAAGCCACCTGATGAGCCATCAATACGAGTCACTGATGAAGAAAAGCAATTTGAAAGGTTCTGGAGGTCCTGGCGGTTTGCTCCGCTAGGTCCCCACTTAGGAGAGAACGATGAAAGTTCGTGCTTCAGTAAAAAAGATTTGCCGTAACTGTAAAGTTATTCGTCGCAATGGCGCGCTTCGCGTGATTTGCATCGACGGACGCCACAAGCAGCGTCAAGGCTAAACGGGTTGGCCCTTGTATAAAGGGTCATGAATCATTATGATGCTGCGCCTTCGCGTTGGGCTGAGGCCCTGCGTTTCGCAGCGGACAAATTAAAGGGTTAGAACATGGCTCGTATTGCGGGTGTCAACATACCTGACAACAAGCATGCAGTGATTTCACTGACATACATCTTTGGTGTAGGTCGTACCACTGCTAAGAAAATCTGCGCCGCTACCCAGGTTAATCCTGCGGCCAAGATCAAAGACTTGACTGAAGCTGAACTGGAGTCCCTGCGGACCGAAGTTGGCAAAGGCACCGTTGAAGGTGACTTGCGCCGTGAAATCAGCATGAACATCAAGCGTTTGATGGACTTGGGCTGCTACCGCGGTCTGCGTCACCGTCGTTCTTTGCCGGTGAATGGTCAGCGCACTAAAACCAATGCGCGTACCCGCAAGGGTCCTCGTAAACCCATTCGTAAGTAATCGGGGCGACAGAATTTATGGCTAAGCAACAAAGCCGCAAGAAAGTGAAAAAGCAGGTATCCGAAGGGGTCTGCCACATTCATGCGTCATTTAACAACACTATTGTGACCATCACTGACCGTCAGGGTAATGCTGTGTCTTGGGCAACTTCAGGTGGCAGTGGCTTCCGTGGTTCGCGTAAGAGCACACCGTTCGCTGCACAGGTTGCGTCAGAGCGCGCTGCGACTGTCGCAGTCGAGATGGGCATGAAAAACATTGATGTTCGCGTCAAGGGCCCGGGCCCGGGTCGTGAAAGCGCTGTTCGTGCGTTGAACGCAGTTGGATTGAAGGTCGGTCAAATCACAGATGTGACACCGATTCCTCATAACGGCTGCCGTCCCGCTAAAAAGCGTCGCGTTTAAGGAGTTTCGACATGGCACGATATTTAGGACCTACTTGTAAGCTGGCCCGCCGTGAAGGAACAGACCTGTTCCTGAAGTCAGGCGTCAAAGCGCTCGAAAGCAAGTGCAACACCGAACAGGTTCCTGGCATGCACGGCGCACGCCGCAGCAAGGTTTCTGACTACGGTCTTCAGTTGCGTGAAAAGCAAAAGGTTCGTCGTACATACGGCGTTCTGGAAAAGCAATTCCGCGGTTACTACAAAGAAGCAGCACGCCGTAAAGGCGCAACCGGTGAAAACCTGTTGGCTTTGCTGGAAGGTCGTTTGGACAACGTTGTTTACCGTTTGGGCTTCGGCTCAACGCGTGCAGAAGCACGTCAGATCGTTGGCCACGCCAGCATTCTGGTAAACGGCCAAAAGGTCACGATTCCTAGCTTTCAGGTGTCTGAAGGCGATGTAATCAGTGTGCGCGAGAAGGCCAAAGGCCAGCTGCGTATTAAAGCCGCTTTGGAACTAGCAGCAAGCCGTGCGGCGTGCGACTGGTTGGAAGTTGATGGCACTAAGATGGAAGGCACCTTCAAGCGCGTTCCTGATCGTCAGGAGTTATCTTCTGAGATCAACGAAAGCTTGATTGTTGAGCTTTACTCTAAGTAAACACAGGACTACGAGGACTTTATGTCACTAGCAGTATCCGAGCTTCTGACTCCGAATCAGATCCAGGTCAAAGAGCTTTCACAGACCAAGGCCAAGATCACTTTGGAACCCCTAGAGCGTGGCTTTGGCCACACTTTAGGCAATGCGTTACGCCGCATTTTGCTGTCTTCGATGCCCGGTTGTGCGGTTACCGAAGCCCGTATTAAAGGTGTAGAGCACGAGTACAGCGCCGTCGATGGCATCCAAGAAGATGTCATCGAGATCTTGCTGAACCTTAAAGAACTCGCGGTAGACATCGTCGGTCGTGAAGGGACAGCGTTGCTGACTCTTCGTAAGACTGGCGGTATCGTCACCGCAGGCGACATCACCACCGGTGGCAAGGTTGAAATTGCCAATCCGGATCTGGTGATCTGTCACCTCGGCGACGGCATCGAGTTGGACATGGAAATCAAGGTCGCTCGCGGCCGTGGTTACGAGTCCGCTGCGGAGCGTGACGATGAAGAAGAAGGCCGTGTCATCGGCACTCTGAAAATCGACGCGACTTACAGCCCGGTTAACAAGGTTTCTTACGTCGTTGAGGCCGCTCGTGTAGAGCAGCGCACTGACCTGGACAAGCTGGTTATTGAGCTCGAAAGCAATGGCACACTCGACCCTGAAGAAGCCGTCACCCTTGCGGCGACGATTCTGCAGAAGCAGTTGAGCGTGTTCGTTAACTTCGAGAACGAAGTAACCCCGCAAGCAGAAGAGAAGGGTGAAGAAATTGACCCGATCTTGTTGCGTCCGGTGGATGATTTGGAACTGACAGTTCGCAGCGCGAACTGCCTGAAAGCCGAAAATATCCTGTATATCGGTGATTTGATTCAGCGCACTGAAGTTGAGCTGTTGAAGACACCGAACCTGGGTAAGAAGTCCCTGACCGAGATCAAGGACGTATTGGCTTCTCGCGGTTTGAGCTTGGGTTCGCGCTTGGACAATTGGCCTCCGGCCGGTCTGTAAGCCCGAAGACTGAATTAACGGGCCGCCGAAAGGCTTGGCCCCTAGACAGAGATATTTGACATGCGTCACCAAAAGAGTGGACGGAAGTTTAATCGCACAAGCAGCCACCGTAAGGCTATGTTCAAGAACATGGCAGCGAGCTTGTTTGAGCACGAACTGATCCGTACAACACTGCCTAAGGCGAAAGAACTTCGTCGTATTGCAGAGCCGTTGATTACCTTGGCCAAAGAAGACTCGGTTGCTAACCGTCGTCTGGCGTTCGCCCGTCTTCGTGACGACGCGATCGTAGCCAAGTTGTTCCGTGAACTGGGCCCTCGTTACGTCGAGCGTCCCGGCGGATACCTACGCATCCTGAAGTGCGGTTACCGTAAAGGTGACGCGGCACCTATGGCATACGTAGAGTTGGTTGGTCGTCCTGAAGTGGACGAAGCTGTCGGCGAATAAGCCCTCAGTTGAAAAAAGCCCGGTTAACGCCGGGCTTTTTTTTGCTCAAAATTTAGTCGGCTAGAAAGTCGTCGGCGCTCTCGGGTCCGCGACCTAAGCGGGCATTGCACAGTGTGATTTTCGGTAGCAACGCCAGGTAGCCACGGATTAGACGTTGTTTGACCTCGGACGCGGCTTGGCGGTTGGCCTGAATGTCGGGGTTCAGTGTGTCGTTGGCGGTGGCCTGTAGGCGCGGTGACATGGTTTGGACGCAGGGGTGTAGCGGACGCGTGTGTGGTTTGAAGCCCTTGCGAACTAGGAAGACATGGTCATCGTCACCGAAGTAGAAATAATCGGTGATGCGGTCTTGGTCGCTGTCGTGGGCACACATTTCGTACATCAGGTAGTTCGTGCACAGGGTTTGCTCGCCCATGATCGCAGGGGTCGGGCTGATGATGCTGCAGCCGCCGAGGGCGACGCTTGCGAGAATCGGCAGTAAGTAGTGCGGTGCACGACGGGGGTTAGACATTAGTGGCGCTATTCCATGTTTCAGAGGCAGATAACGTTAGCACGGCTAGACAGGAGGTCCATGCTTGCTTGTATACTATTGGCATAACGATATAACCAAACGTGATGAGAAGCCTGTGAAATCATTATATGAGCCAAGCACTCAGGAATTGATGAGTGCGGTCGCCGATGAAGCGGCCCAGTTAAAGGGCGCGGATCGGCGCAATTTTTTGCGCAAAGGGTTCGCTGTGGCGACCGCGGCTGCTGCGGGTGCTGTGACACCGGCGCTAGCCTCGAACAAGGCGCCGAATCTGCCTGAATGGACCAAAACCTTGGGTCGCGGCGTTGTTGCCCGTCCTTACGGGCGGCCGTCGGACTTTACTGACCTTCAGCGCCGGACAGTGCCCTGGTTGACCGCCAGCCCCGAATCCTCCATTTCATTTTCGCCGTTGCAGGACCTGAAGGGCATTATTACGCCCAGCGGTTTGCACTTTGAGCGCTATCACGGCGGTATTCCTGAGGTTAACCCGGACGAATATCAGCTAATGATCCACGGGCTGGTTGAGCGCCCGTTAATTTTCACGCTGGACGATTTAATGCGGATGCCGTCGGTGACGGAAATTCGTTTTATCGAATGCCCTGCGAACGGTGGCATGGAGTGGAAAGGTGCCCAAATGGAGGCGCTGCAGTTCACCCATGGCATGGTCTCGTGCTCGGAGTGGACAGGCGTGCGCTTGTCGACGCTGCTGGCGGAAGTTGGGGTTAAGGCCGAGGGCAAGTGGATTCTTGCCGAAGGCTCGGATGCGGCCGGTATGAGCCGTTCGATCCCGATCGACAAAGCCTTGGATGACGCACTGATTTGTTACGCCCAAAACGGCGAGCCATTGCGCCCTGAGCAGGGTTTTCCGGTGCGTTTGATGAACCCGGGTTGGGAGGGCAACACTAGTGTCAAATGGCTGCGTCGTTTGGAAGTCGGTGACCAGCCTTGGTACCACCGTGAAGAGACGTCTAAGTACACCGATTTGATGCCGGACGGACGTTCACGCAAGTTTTCGTTTGTGCAAGAGACCAACTCTGTGGTGACGAACCCGTGCCCAGAGAACCCGATTCAGCAAAAAGGCTTTATAGAGATCGAAGGCCTGGCCTGGTCAGGACGCGGCACCATTAAGGCGGTCGATTTGTCGTTTGATGGCGGTGTTACTTGGCAAAAAGCCGAAGTCAAAGGCTTGGCCTTGCCCAAGGCTTTAACGCGGTTTGGTTTTAAAACCCAATGGAATGGCGAGCCTTGGTTGATTCAGTCGCGCGCGATTGACGAGACCGGTTACGTCCAGCCAACACTGGCGCAGCTGCGCGGCGAGCGCGGGACCAATACGATTTATCATAAAAACTCAATTCATACCTGGAACGTGCACGCTAGTGGAGAGGTGACCAATGTTCAAATTACCTAAGTTGGCTCTGCTTGCCGCTCTGTTCAGTGTTGGTGCCCAGGCCGCGTCCCTCGGTTTCGGCACCCCGGCCAGCGATAACGAAATCGCCGGGTGGGATATTGATATTCGCCCCGACGGGATGGGTTTACCGCCCGGTGGCGGTACCGCCGAACAGGGCGAGCCGTTGTACGAAGCTAAGTGCGCCATGTGTCACGGCTCGTTTGGCGAGGGCGCTGGGCGTTGGCCGGTGCTGGCTGGGGGCGAGGGCAGCCTGACCGAAGAGCGGCCTGAAAAGACGGTCGGGTCGTATTGGCCCTACGCATCCACCCTGTGGGACTATATCCACCGGGCTATGCCGTACCCGCAGCCGCAGTCCTTAAGTGACGACGAGGTCTACAAGATCACGGCATACGTGCTGTATTTGAATGACATTATTGACTATGACTTCGAGCTCAGCCAAGCCAGCTTTGCTGAGGTTGAGATGCCCAATCAAGATTCGTTTTACGTCGATGACCGGCCTGATGTGGTTAACGCGCGGTGTTTTGAGGACTGTGCGGACCCGGCGGCTATGACCATCGTCGGCACGATCGGCGGCCTTAGCCCGACTGGGCACTTTAAAGAAGACAGCGGTGTCTCGGCCAGCCATTACGGCGACAGTGCGCCTGAAGCCTCGACTGCCACTAAAGTCAGTCTGTCGGAGGTGGCAGTTCGTGGCCAGGGCGCGTATGATCAGTATTGCGCGGCCTGCCACGGCAGCGGCGTTGCCGGCGCACCTAAGGTTGGCGATCAGGCGGCTTGGTCCGGGCGTATCAGCCAGGGCTTAGCCAGCTTGGTTGAGCACGCGATTCAGGGTTACCAGGGCGATGCCGGCTACATGCCGCCAAAAGGTGGGTTCACGAATTTGGCTGATGACGTGGTCGCGGACGCCGTATCATATATGGCTGAGTCCAGTCAGTAGGCGTACTGACTGGGTCTAATAAGGAGAAAAAAATGATAATGAAATCCGTACTGGCTGCCACATTGTTGGCGGGATCTATAGGCGCGGCAGCGGATAGCGCTGTTGAGCAGGGCAAGCAAGTCGCCTTTGATCGCAAGAAGGGCAATTGCCTGACCTGTCACCAGATGGAAGGCGGCACCTTGGCCGGTAACTGGGGTCCGCCGTTGATGGCGATGAAGGCACGGTATCCGAACAAGGATGATTTACGTGCCCAGATTTGGGACCCCACCAAGCGCAACCCAATGACCTCGATGCCGCCGTTTGGCCGTAACGGGATTTTGACCGAAGCCGAAATCGACCTGGTGGTCGAGTTCGTACACAGTTTGTAAGAGAGGAGATATCACCATGGATCGTCGATCTGTATTGCGCGCCTTAAGTGGCGCAGTCGTGGCGGGCATTGCGCTGCCGCGCATGGCCTGGGCCGCTTGGTCTGAGTCCGCTATGAAAGCCAGCGAAAGCACTGCGGCGATGGCTGAATTGTTCGGGTCCGCCGACAACCAGGCCAGCGCTGAGGTCAAACTCAAGGCGCCCGAAATCGCTGAAAACGGCGCGGTTGTGCCGCTCGAAGTCAGCACCAGTTTGCCGGTCGAGCAAATTGCTATCTTTATTGATAACAACCCCTCGCCGCTGGCAATGACCGCAACTCTGGGTGCGGGCACTGCAGGCTTGGTCAAGACCCGTGTGCGCATGGGCGAAACCTCAAACGTGGTTGCGGTCGTCAAATCGGGCGGCAAGCTCTACAGCGCTTCGCAGGAAGTGAAAGTCACCATCGGCGGCTGCGGCGGTTAATAGGAGAATACTCATGGCGAAAACAATCCGAGGCAAAGCCAAAGCTAAAAATGGCATGGTCGACGTTAAAGTGTTGATGAAGCACCCGATGGAAACTGGGCTGCGCAAAGACAAAGACGGCAACGCAATTCCCCCGCACTTCATTCAAAACGTCACGGCAATGTCGGGCGGGACGATGGTGTTTAGCGCTGAGTTTAATAGCTCGGTGTCTAAAGACCCTTACCTGGCCTTTGCATACCCAGGTGAAAAAGGTGGCGCACTGACCATCGCGTGGTCGGACAACACGGGTGCCACCGATAGCGCCGACATCACGGTCAAATAAGTCTACTGGGAGGTGGCATAACAATGACAACACTCACCCGATTAACACTTGCGTTGAGCGTCGCTGTTTCAGGGGCCGCGGTTGCGAGCCCTGAAGCGGATCAGAAAGCGTTTCAGAAGTTTTACGAGTCGCGTTTCTCACAAGTCGCCGAGGGCGATTTCATTAACGGGGTTTATTCGATTTTGCCGGGCGCCCGTGAACAGTGGGAAGCGATTGAAGAATTTCCTCCGTACGAGCCTGAAATCGAAGCCGGTGAAGAGCTGTACAACACGGCCTTTGCCAACGGTAAGTCGTTTGCCGACTGCTTTGACAGCCCGGCGCAGCGTGAAAACTACCCGTACTGGGATGGTGATCGCGACATGGTGGTGACCATGGAACGGGCGATTAATGAGTGCCGGACCGCCAATGGCGAAAAAGCATGGGGTTGGAAGAAGGGCAAAATTGCTGCCTTGTCGGCCTACATGAGCTACGAGTCACGCGGCCAAGTCATCAATACGGTGATTCCGGCGGATGATGCGGGCGCTTTGGCGGCCTATGAATCTGGCAAAGAAATGTTCTACACCAAGCGTGGTCAGCTGAACTTTTCGTGCTCGGATTGCCATATGTATGGCGCCGGTCTGAATGCCCGTGCGGACACGATGTCACCTGCGTTTGGTCACGCCAGTCACTGGCCTGTGTACCGCTCCAAGTGGCAGGCGATGGGCACCTTGCACCGCCGCTTTGGTGGCTGTAATACCAACGTTCGCGCTAAGCCTTTGAAGGCACAGGGACCGGAGTATTCGAACCTAGAGTATTTCTTGACCTACATGAGCAACGGCTTGGAATTCAACGGCCCCGGCGCCCGCAAATAAGGAAATCCCATGAAATTAGTCAAAGGATGGATGCTAGCCGGCGTGATGTTGGCGGCGGCGACGGCCCAAGCCGGATCGCATGGCATGAGTGTTGACGCGATGCTTGAAAAAGCGAGTGCGGCCAACAGCAAGGCCAAGGCAATGGGCTACGAGTGGACCATCACCGCCCCAGCCATTAAGAAGGCTCAGGCCGCTAAGGAAGCTGGCAAGGCTGACGAAGCTAAGGGTTTGGCCAGCAAGGCCCTTTACTGGGCCGAGGCTTCGGTCTTCCAGGCCGAGAACGAAGACCAAAACTGGAAAATGCGCGTACCTAGGTAACGCGCAGTCCTTTCAAGGGTGGCTTCGGCCACCCTTTTTTATCCCCCACTTATTTTGTAGGAGTCTGTCCATGAGCATGGACCGTCGTGAATTTGGCCGTTTGATGGCCTTGGCCGCCGCCGGTGGCGCGCTGCCGATTGGTAATGCCGCTGCTGCCCAAAAGGCATTGTTTGACACTGCGCCGTTCGGCCAGGTTCGTTTGATGCACATCACGGACTGCCACGCCCAGTTGAACCCGATTTACTTTCGCGAACCGAATGTAAACTTGGGCCTGCACGGCGCCTACGGGCGCGCGCCGCACTTGGTTGGCAACGCTTTGCTGGATGCCTTTGGGATCAAAGCTGGCACGCCCGAGGCGCACGCCTTTACCTACTTGGGTTTTGACGAAGCCGCACGCCGCTTTGGCCGTGTTGGTGGTTTCGCCCACTTGAAGACGCTGGTCAATGCCTTGCGCGGCAGCTACGGCGAGGACAAAACCTTGCTGATGGACGGTGGTGACACCTGGCAGGGCAGCGGCACGTCGCTGTGGACGCGTGGCATGGACATGGTGCGTGCCTGTAACGACCTGGGCGTCGACGTCATGACGGGGCATTGGGAATTCACCTACCAGGACGACGAAATCCTGGCCAATATTGAGGCCTTCAATGGTGACTTTGTGGCCCAAAACGTCAAGGTCACGGACGAGGCAATTTTTGATGACGCGCCGGTCTTTGACGAAGACACCGGTCACGCGTTTAAGCCCTATGTGATCAAGGAAATGGGCGGCTACCGGGTCGCGGTTATTGGCCAGGCATTCCCCTATACGCCCATCGCCAACCCGTCGCGCTTCATCCCGGATTGGACCTTTGGTATTCGCGATGACGACATGCAAGAACTGGTTGACCAGGTCCGTGCCGAGCATAAGCCGCACGCGGTGGTGGTGTTGTCGCACAATGGCATGGACGTCGACGTCAAAATGGCCAGCCGCGTTAGTGGCATTGACGTTATTTTCGGGGGGCACACCCACGACGCGGTACCCGCACCGCTTGAAATCGCCAACCCGGGGGGCAAAACTCTGGTCACCAACGCCGGCTCCAACGGCAAGTACCTGGCGGTCATGGACTTGGAGCTGTCCGAACAGGGCATGGTCGGCTATAAGCACCGCTTGATTCCGGTGTTCTCGAACATCATCGAGCCGGATGCGGCCATGACCGCGCTGATTACCCGCGAACGTGCGCCCTATTTGGGCAAGCTCCAAGAAGAGTTGGCGGTCGCGGATGAAACGCTATACCGGCGTGGCAACTTTAACGGCACCTTCGATCAGGTCATCTGCGATGGCTTACGACAGGTCTTAAACGCCCAGATTTCGCTGTCACCGGGCTTCCGCTGGGGCACCTCGGTGTTGGCGGGCGACGCCATCACCATGGAAAATGTGCTGGACCAGACCGCGATCACTTATGGCGAAACCTATGCTCGGGACATGAGCGGCGAAGAGCTGAAGCTGATTTTGGAGGACGTCGCGGACAACCTGTTCAACGAAGATCCGTATTACCAACAGGGTGGCGACATGGTGCGTGTCGGCGGTTTGGATTACACCATTAATCCGCTGGCCGGTATGGGTAGCCGCATCACCGAGATGCGTTTGGACGATGGCACGCTGATCGAAGCGAGCAAGTCTTACAAGGTGGCGGGGTGGGCGACGGTTGGCTCGCAGGCGCCGGGCCCGGATATTTCCGAGGTCACCGCAGAGTACTTGCGGGCCCAAGACACGGTCCGTGTGAACAAGCTGAATACGCCGAAAATCGTCGGTATCAAAACCAATCCGGGCCTTAGTTCGTAAGGCCCTTTAGGTTAGCCACGGCGCCTTCGATTTTTGCTCCATAGAAATCCAAGGCGTCGGGGACACCGAACCACGGCTCCCCCTGAATGACGCCTTGGGCATCTAGAAACAACAAAGTTGGCGTGCCAAAGGCCCCGTAGCGCGCGGCGAATGCCTGGCCTTCTACGCGCAGGCCGTCATGGTCGGTGACAAACTCGCCGGCATCTAAACTGACCTCGACGAAGGTCACGCCCTGATTGAACAAGCCACTGGCCTTAAGAGGGCTCAGGACCTGACGGTCCAAGCGCACGCAAAAGCGGCAGTTGGACTGGGTCACAAACACCAGCGCGGGTTGTGCGGACTGGCTAAAGTCTTGCGCGGCGAGGCTGGCGCTAAAGACCAGCGTGCTCAGCAATAAATGTCGCAATGTCATCGGCATACAGGTCTCGGAAAAAGTGGTCGGCGCCGTCGATGGTTTCCACGCGGACGTTATCGCCTAAGTTGGTTGCCGCCAGACGATCGGGGAGGTCGGCCACCACAGTGTCATCGCTTCCCATCACCACAACCGTCGGCAGCGTCACATTTTGTAAGTTGGTCGGCGTATCGAAGGTCGGACGCGGCGTATAGTAGTCGATGAAGGCGCCGGCGCTGACGGTGGCATCATCGCAATAGACGAAGCGTGGGACGTCCATCAGGCTGTCCGGCGCCAGTGCACCGGCGCGCTGCATGACCGACGCCAAGGGTTGCCCCGTGGCGTTTAGGTAGCTGTCGGCGGCGTACTCGGCATTGTAGGTCGCCGGGGCCACCAGTACAGCTGCCGAGACCACGTCCGCGGGAGTGTCAGCTAAATACGTCGAGAGTTGCGCGCCGCCGCGACTGTGGGCGGCAACGATGATGTTGTCGTAGCCCTGTTGCTGCATCCAGTCAATCCATGTGGCGACTTCGCGCGGTGCATCGCTGTCGCGGTGATCATGGGTTTGTGCGCAGTCGACCATGCTGGTTCGCGCGGGCGATGACAGGCTCAAATTCGGCGCCACCACCGGCAGGTCGTAGTCGTCATTTAGCAATGTCGCTATGGTCGCTATAATCTCCATCCGCTTGTGGGCCAGGGTGCCATGTAGCACCAGTACCGCGGTGGTGCCGTCACCGGGGTAATGGTCGGCAAACAAGCCGGCGGTGGTGACCTCGGTTTGGGCCATTGCGGGGGCTGCCGTTAGCGCGAGCGATAACAGCGATGGGGAAACGCGCATAAAAAACCTCGTTATACTAATTGTAGCTATCGTTATGCCTTAAAGGCATTTAGATTTCCATTGGAGTTTAGGAGAAAACCATCATGAAAAAAATAAAGCACCTTACCGCGGCACTGTTAGCCGTGACCTTTGCGACCGCGACCCTGGCTGAAGGCCCGATGATCAAACGCGGTGTGGCCTCAGTCACCGTCGAGTTGGGTGACAAGACCTGTGTGATCGAGCGTAATGCCACCGCCGGCAATCAGGTTCACGAAGCCTACAACAAGACCGGACAGGGCATGCCACAGCCGATGATTGTGTCCGCTGGCATCGACACCTTGGGCGAGCTGGAGTTCATTGACTACATGGAACAGGCCAGTGTCGACAGCTCTATTTTGGTGGTCGATACCCGAACTGAGAATTGGCACGAAGATCTGCATATTCCGTGCACCACCAACGTGTCCTTCAAAAACTTTGCAGACATTAAAGACGATGCGCTGTTTTACCTGACCGAAGTGTTTGGCGTGGAAGAAAACGATGACGGCAGCTTGAACTTTGACAATGCCAAAACCATCGTCGGTTACTGCAACGGATACTGGTGTGGTCAAACCCCGGCGATGTTCAAACGCGCCAAATACAGCATGGTCGCCCTTGGCTATCCGGTCGAGAAGCTGAAATACTACCGCGGTGGTATGCAGGCTTGGACTTCACTGGGCCTGACTGTAGAGGGCGCATTGACTAAGTGACCAACTGGTTAATATTGACATTGATGGCGGGCCTGGCGTTTAACGCGCGGGCCGCTGACAGTGATTTCGATCCCGACACCGGGCTTCGCATCCACCACTACACCACTGAAACACCGATGACGGTACCGGGAGGTACGCGTGTCGGTGCGCTCGAGGTTGAAGCGCTCGCGCGGGCGGGTGCATTGCTGTTGGATGTGTTGTCGATCCCCGAAGGCCGCTACGATGAACTGGACGGAACCTGGCCGGAACACGCGCCGCGCCAAAACATTCCCGGCTCGGTGTGGACACCGAATGTGGGCTTTGGAGTGTCCGAAGACGACATGCAGGCCTACCTCAGCGAAACCGTGGGTCGGTTAACCGGCGGCAGTCTGTGGCACCCCATCGTGGTGTACTGCATCAAGGACTGCTGGATGGGTTGGAATGCCACCCAGCACTTGGCCGAGTTAGGTTACCGCTCGCTGTTTTGGTTTGCCGATGGCACCGATGCTTGGTTGGCGGCGGGGCTGCCGGTCGCTGCCAGCGAGCCCCTCGCGGTCAACGTCGACTAAGCAACAGCCCGCTTCGCGACTTTCAATACATCTTTCAAAAACACGCCGGTGTGGCTCGCAGGGTTGTCCGCGACCGCTTCGGGCGTGCCTGTCGCAACGATCATGCCGCCGCCATCGCCACCTTCCGGTCCTAAATCAACGACCCAGTCCGCGGTCTTGACCACGTCCAAGTTGTGTTCGATCACGACCACGGTGTTGCCGGCGTTTTTCAATCGCTGCAACATTTTCAACAGCTGTTCGATGTCATGGAAGTGCAAACCGGTGGTCGGCTCGTCCAAGATATACAGCGTGCGCCCGGTATCGCGGCGCGACAACTCTTTGGCCAATTTGACGCGCTGGGCTTCGCCGCCCGACAGCGTGGTCGCGCTTTGTCCCAGCCGAACATAGCCAAGCCCAACGTCCAGCAGCGTTTGTAACTTGCGGCTGATCTGGGGCACCGCGCTGAAGAACTCGCAGGCGTCCTCGATGGTCATGTGCAGCACTTCACTGATGTTCGAGTTTTTGTAGCGCACTTCCAGCGTTTCGCGATCGTAGCGCTTGCCATGGCAGCTGTCGCACTCGACGTATACGTCGGGCAGGAAGTGCATTTCGACCTTAATCAAGCCGTCGCCTTGGCAGGCTTCACAGCGCCCACCCTTGACGTTAAAGCTGAAGCGGCCGGGCTTGTAGCCGCGTGTGCGGGCCTCTTCGGTGGCGGCGAACAGCTCGCGGATGGGCGTGAAAATGCCGGTGTAGGTGGCCGGGTTGGACCGCGGCGTGCGCCCAATGGGCGCCTGGTTAATGTCGATAACCTTGTCGAAGTGCTCCAGCCCCTCGATTGCCTTGTGCGCCGCCGGTTCAATCAGCTGCGCGCCGTTAAGGGCGCGTGCCGCCGCCGGCATCAGCGTCCGGTTGACCAGGGTTGATTTGCCACTGCCGCTGACCCCGGTAATACAGGTCAGTACGCCGACGGGAATTTCCAAGTCGACGTCTTTTAAGTTGTGGCCGCTGGCGCCCAACACCTTCAACCACTTGTCCTCGGGCGGGGCCAGCCGCTGTGGCGGCATTTCGATGTGTTTGGCACCGGACAGGTATTGCCCGGTCAGGCTGTTGGGGTCGGCAATGACCTCGGCGGCGGTGCCCTTGGACACCACCTGGCCGCCGTGTACGCCGGCCCCCGGACCGATATCGATGACGTAGTCGGCGCTGCGGATGGCGTCCTCGTCGTGCTCGACCACGATCACGGTGTTGCCCAAATCACGCAGCCGCGTCAGCGTGCCCAGCAGGCGTTCGTTGTCGCGCTGGTGCAGGCCAATCGACGGTTCGTCCAATACGTACATGACGCCGACCAGGCCCGCGCCAATTTGGCTGGCCAGGCGAATGCGCTGGGCTTCGCCGCCGGACAGGGTGTCGGCGCTGCGCGACAGGCTCAGATAGTCCAGCCCGACGTTGACCAAAAAGCCCAATCGATCTTGGATTTCTTTGAGGATTTTTGCGGCAATCTCGCCGCGGTGACCGGGCAGGTTCAGCTCGTTGAAGTAGTTAAAGGCGATGCCAACTGGGTAGTCAACTATTTCCGGCAGGCGCTTGTCACCGACCCAGACGTGGCGGGCGGCCTTGTTCAGCCGGCTGCCGCCACAGGCGCCACAGGGTTTAGTCGCCATCAATTTGGCCAGCTCGTCGCGTGCCTGTTGGCTTTCGGTGTCGTGGTAGCGGCGTTCGATGTTGTTGAGGATGCCCTCGAACGGGTGCTTTTTATGGACTTGGGTGCCGCGGTCGTTGACGTAGCTGAAGTCGACCTCGACCTTGCCGGTGCCGTACAGGATTTTGCTTTGCTGGTCGGCGCTCAAGTCGACCCAGGGCGTGTCGGTGTCAAAGCCGAATTGATCGGCGACGCCACTTAACAGGTGAAAGTAATAGTAGTTGCGACGGTCCCAGCCCTTGATTGCGCCCTGGGCCAAGGTCAGGTCTTCGTCGACCACGACGCGTGCCGGGTCGAAGAACTGGTGCACACCCAAGCCGTCGCATTCGGTACAGGCGCCGGCAGGATTGTTGAAACTAAACAAGCGCGGTTCCAATTCGCTCAGCGAATAGCCGCAGTGCGGGCAGGCGAACTTGTTGCTAAATAGCATCGGTTCGAACTGGCCTTCCATGGATTCCAGGTAGACGATGCCGCCGGCCAAATCCAACGCAGTTTCCAAGCTCTCGGCGATACGCGCGCGTTGATCGTCGCGGGTTTTCAGCCGGTCCACGACCGCCTCGATGGTGTGCTTGAACTTTTTATCCAGCGCCGGCACGTCGTCCAAGTCACACACGGTGCCGTCGACTCGAACGCGGATGAACCCGCGTGCGCGCAGGTCGCCAAACACGTGCAGGTGCTCGCCCTTGCGATCGCGCACGATCGGTGCCAACACCATGACCTTGCTGTCCGTCGGCAATGCCAAGGTCTGGTCGACCATGTCGCTGACGGCCTGGGCGGACAGCGCAACGTCGTGATCCGGGCAGCGCGGTTCGCCGGCGCGGGCGTACAGCAGACGCAGGTAGTCGTAAATTTCAGTGACCGTGCCGACGGTAGAGCGCGGGTTGTGGCTGGTCGATTTTTGTTCAATCGAGATGGCCGGTGACAGGCCCTCGATGTGGTCGACGTCGGGCTTATTCATCATCGACAGGAACTGGCGCGCGTACGCGCTCAACGATTCGACGTAGCGGCGTTGGCCTTCGGCGTACAGGGTGTCAAAGGCCAATGAGCTCTTGCCCGAGCCGGATAGGCCGGTGATGACGACAAGTTTGTCTCGGGGGATGTCCAGATCAACGTTCTTGAGGTTATGCGTCCGTGCGCCTCGAATTTGGATGTTTTCCACGCGTAAACCTTAGTTGAGTTAACCACGGAGTATAGCCGCGCGCCGCGCTGCCAAATACCCCGAACTGACCTTTTTTACGGTAGAGTGCGCCTAGTTAACATTGCTGCGGATATCTGTTTTGCCCATCGCCATTATTTTGGCCCTCTATGCATCGCGCATGATGGGGCTGTTCATCGTTTTGCCTGTGCTGGCGCTCGCCACGGTCGGGATGCCCGGGTATTCGCCATTGCTGTTGGGGTTGGCGATTGGCGTGTACGGGCTGACCCAAGCGGTCTTGCAAGTCCCGTTGGGCCAGCTGTCGGATCGCATTGGGCGCTTTAAAATTGTGTTTATCGGTTTGCTGGTGTTCGCACTGGGCTCGTGGTGGTGTGCCCAGGCCGACAGCATGTTGGAACTGGTGTTTGGTCGTGCCCTGCAGGGTGCCGGTGCGATTTCGTCGTCATTGCTAGCCTGGGTCGTCGATTTAACCGGTGAAGAGCGTCGGGCACGGGTGATGGCGGTGATTGGCATTTCGATCGGATTGACCTTTTTGGCCGCGCTGGTGCTGGGTCCGGCGTTGATGCCGTGGCGCGGTTTGGCGGGGCTGTTTGAGCTGACCGCTGGGCTCGCATTGTTAGCGGCTTTGCTATCGTGCCTGTTGCCGCGTCCGGCGCCGCTGCGTGCCTTGGGTGCCGTGTTCAGTGCCCAGCGCGTGCGCGACGTTTGGCACACGCCCGGCGTAGCATCCTCAGTATTGGGGGTGGGGCTGCTGCATGCGGTCCTGATGGCGCTGTTTTTGGCTTTGCCGGCCCAGTTGGTCGGCGCCGGAATTGGGCCGGACGATCACACCGGTTTGTACGTGGTGGTGATGCTGCTGGGTGCACTGCCTGCGTTTTTGGCAACCGGTTGGGTCGAAGCCAAGCACCGCCTGATTGGCGGCCAACGCTTTGCCATCGCCGGGCTGATTGGCGGCTTTGCACTGCTGGCGCTGGGGCTGACCGAGTACTGGATGTTTGTGCTGGCCGGCGGGATGTTCTTTTTCGGGTTCAACTTGCTTGAAGCGACCTTGCCGTCATTGTTGGCCAAGGCCGCGCCGGTGCGCGATCGCGGTACCGCCACCGGGCTGTACGCGACCATCCAATTTTTCGGTGCCTTTGTCGGGGGCTTGCTCGGCGGGCCGCTGCTGAGTGTGCTCGGACCCTCAGGGTTATTTACGGCTCTGGCGCTCGGCGGTTGTATTTGGTTGGCCCTGCGGTATCGTACTCCCGAGCCGCCACGGCATCGCTCCCGGGTTGTTGCGATTGACCTGAATACCTTCTCAATCGAGTCCTGGGAATCCAAGTTGGCTGCGGTTACGGGCGTGGTCGAAGCCGCCGTCAGTCCAGCCGGATCCGTGGCCTACTTAAAGGTCAGCAAAGACGCACTGAACGAATCCGAGTTGACGGATTTGCTGGCCCAGTCCGCTCGATAAACTGAGCCGAACATTGAAAGGAGATCCTCATGGCACGAGGCATTAATAAGGTAATTTTGGTGGGCAATCTGGGTAACGACCCGGAAATGCGCGCAACCAACAACGGCTCACAGATTGCGAATTTGTCGATTGCGACGAGCGAATCATGGCGTGACAAGAACACCGGCGAAATGCAGGAACGGACCGAGTGGCACCGCGTGGTGTTCTTTAATCGGTTAGCCGAAATTTGCGGTCAGTACCTGAAAAAAGGCAGCAAGGTCTACGTCGAGGGCTCACTGCGTACTCGTTCGTGGGATGACGCCCAGTCCGGTCAGAAACGCTACACCACGGAAATCGTCGGCGGTGAAATGCAAATGCTGGATGGCCGTGGCGACAACATGGGCGGTGGCGCACCCATGGGCGGCGGTTATCAGCAAAACAATGCACCCCAGGCGCCGTCGGCTCCTCGTCAGGCTGCACCGGCGCCCGCTCCGGCACAAGCGGCATCGGCACCGCCGCCTGGCTTTGCGGATGACATTGGTGACGATGACATTCCGTTCTAAGTACCACTAGGGCCTCATTTGAGGCCTTTTTTATGGTAATTTTCCGCGCATGAATTCAGTCGTATTTTCGCCCCCCTCGGTGCTGGTCACCGGCGCCTCCGGCCAGGTCGGTCAGGCTCTATTACAGGCCTTTGATCAGGCCGGCTTTAACGTCACCGGCATGAGTGTGAGTGACATGGACATCACCAGCGAGGCCAGCGTGATGGCCGCGCTAAGTGCGGTTGAGCCGGACTTTGTGGTCAATACGGCTCGCTTTCCCGATGTCGATAAGGCCGAAACCGAGGGCGACGCGGCGCGCCGCCTGCTGGTCGAAGGCCCGATCAACTTGGCCATGGGGTGCAAGCAAACCGGTGCTACCTTGATTCACTTAACCAGTGAATACGTGTTCGATGGCGATAACGGCCCCTACAAAGAAGACGCCGCGACCGCGCCGTTGAACCTGTTTGGGCACTACTGCCGCGAAGCTGAAACCGAAATCGAAGCGATTTTGCCCCAGCACATCATCTTGCGTGTGGGGTTGGTATTCAGTGCCGACCCGCGCCGCTTTATCGGTAAAACGCTGAGCAGTTTTCGTGATGGCAAGGTGCTGCGTATGGTGTCCGACGAAGTGGGCACCCCGACCAGCGCGCCAGATCTGGCGCGCGTGATTACCGCGCAAATTCGCCAGCTCGACTTGGGCAGCACCGCCTTTGGCATTTACCACTATGGCGGTGGTGGCAGTGCCAGCTGGTTTGAAATGGGTGAATTGGTGTACGCCCAGGCACTGCAGCGCGAGGACTTGCCGGACGACTTGCTGCAGCCAATCCGCGGTGTTGATGTACCCGCGCGCGCGCCGCGTCCGTTGGATGTGCGCTTGGACTGTGATCGCCTGCTCCAGAACTTTGGTATCAAGCGCTTGCCATGGCGCAGCCAGATGATTCAAATTGTTGATCAAATCTATCGGCAGAGCGGCGAATGAAACGCACCAATCAAATCCGGCGGACTCGGATTCTGAATACGACGCGCCGACGCGTTCGTCTGAAAGCACGCCTGTTGCTGAATCGCCGGCGCGATGCCCAGGTGCGCACATGGTTAATGGATGCCCTTAACGCCCCGACTGATTAGCGCGCTATTGGCATTGAGCTCGTGGCTGGCGACGGCGGACGACTCGGTGCCCTGGTACACCGCGATGAAGCGTGACGCGACCATCGTGCACGCCTTCGACACCCGTACATTTTATTGTGGCTGCCGGTTTTTCGATCGGCGAATCAATGCTGCGGCGTGCGGCTATGAAATTCGCAAACAACCCGAACGTGGCCGGCGCATGGAATGGGAGCACGTGATGCCAGCCTGGCAGCTGGGTCACCAGCGCGCGTGTTGGCGCGACGGCAAGCGCAAGGGTTGCGAGCGTAATGATCCTGAGTATTTGCGCATGGCCACGGATTTGCACAACCTGGTGCCCTCGGTTGGCGAGTTGAATGGCGATCGTTCGAACTTTCCGTTCGGTAACATACGCGGTGAACGCCGGGTCTACGGCGCCTGCGATTTTGAAGTCGACTTTAAGGCCCGCAAAGCCGAGCCGCCGGCGCACCGGCAGGGTGATATCGCGCGTATCTATTTCTACATGCGCGACCGCTACGGGTTGTTGTTGGGCCGCTCGCAGACCTATTTGTTAACGCAGTGGGCGGCGCAGGATCCGGTCGATCAGTGGGAGCGCGTGCGCAACCAGCGCATTGCCCGGATCCAGGGCAATGCGAATTGCTATGTTGGTGGCTGTATTCCGGGCAACTAAGGCTTGATGTAGGCGTAACCTTGGTTTTGCAGCTCAATCAGCCGCACCACACCGGACGGCACAACGGTCGTTTCATCGATCAGTTCCGGCGCCTTGCCTTCTTTTTTGGTCATGCCTTTCATGGTGTTGTTGCAGGCTGAAAACTGAATGCCCTCGATCTCCATTGCCATGGCTTCTAAGCGCCCACTGACCGGCGACGTGTCCTTGCGAAACATATGCAGCCCGGGGCCATACGCCACCAGCTCAATGTCGATGTCTTGGCCCTGTGCCTGGAAATACTGGTAGGTGTTGTTGATGTTATTCAGCGCAATGTTCATGGTCTTTGGGTCATTGCTGTTGACTTGGAACACGGCTTTCAGGGTGTCGGCCATGGCGAGCGGGGCCAGCAGCACCGCCGCCAGTGTCAGAGTGCGTAACATGGTGTTCTCCTTATTATTGGTCTTCATCGACTCTAGCACTTTCGTGGCGACATAAAAAAGCCCGGCGCGAGGCCGGGCTTTCAGACTTGAGCGATGGTTCAGTAACGGCCAGCTTTGAAGAACAACGTTTCGCCGGACGAGTCGTCAACCCCGTCGTTGTCTGTTACCGCATAGCCTTGGCCTGTGGCATCAATCGTAGGCTTGGAACACCAATGACGCGTTGGTGCCGCCAAAGCCGAAGCTGTTGGACATGACACGCGTCAATTTTTGATCGCGGGTGGTGCTCACGACGTCAACGCCCTCGGCACCCGGATCCAGCTCTTCCACATTAGCGCTGCCGGCGATAAAGCCGTCGCGCATCATGATCAGGCTGTAGATGGCTTCTTGAACGCCAGTGGCGCCCAAGCTGTGGCCCGTCAGTGATTTGGTTGAGCTGACCGCCGGGCGGGCGTCGCCAAAGGCTTCTTTGACTGCGCCCAGCTCGGTGATATCACCGGCCGGCGTCGAGGTGCCATGGGCATTGATGTAGTCGATCGGGCCATCAACGGTGCTGGCCGCCAGTTGCATAGCACGAACCGCGCCTTCGCCGCTGGGTGCGACCATGTCCGCGCCGTCGCTGGTCGCGCCGTAGCCAACCAATTCGCCGTAGATCGTGGCGCCACGCGCCAAGGCGTGCTCTAACGATTCCAGGATAACCGCGCCGCCACCACCGGCGATGACAAAGCCATCTCGGTTGGCGTCATACGCACGTGACGCGCGCTCAGGCGTGTCATTGTACTTGCTGGACAGGGCGCCCATGGCATCGAACAAGCACGACAATGTCCAGTGCTCTTCTTCGCCGCCGGCTGCAATAACGATGTCTTGCTTGCCCATTTGGATCAGCTCAGCGCCATGCCCGATGCAATGCGCGCTGGTCGAGCAGGCACTGGTAATCGAGTAGTTGACGCCTTTGATTTTCAGCGCCGTCGCCAAGCAAGCCGACACGGTCGAACCCATGGTTTGGGTGACGCGGTAGGGGCCGACGCGACGCACGCCTTTGTCACGCAGAATGTCGGCCGCTTCGACCTGGCTGGCGCTGGATGCGCCGCCGGAGCCGGCGACAATACCGGTGCGAATGTTGCTGATTTGGTCGTCGCTGAGGCCCGAGTCGGCGATAGCATCAACCGCGCTCAGGTACGCGAATGCAGCCGCGTTGCCCATAAAGCGCATCAATTTACGATCGATGCGATCTTTGTCCAGTTCCAACGAACCGCTGACTTGCGAGCGCATGCCGCGCTCTGCATATTCAGCATTCGCGGTGATGCCAGATTTGGTGTGGTACAGGCTTTCCTTGACGCTAGCCAAGTCCGTGCCGATGCAGGACTGAATGCCCATGCCAGTTACAACAACGCGTTGCATGTGTGCGCCTCTTACAGGGTAATGTTTAGAAGTCGTCGGTCGAGCTGAACAAGCCAACTTTCAGGTCTTTGGCGACGTAGATGACTTTGCCATCGACTTCGACCGTGCCGTCTGCCACGCCCATGACCAATGAACGCTGAATCACGCGCTTCATGGTGATGCGGTAGGTAACTTTTTTCGCCGTCGGCAGAATCTGGCCGGTGAACTTAAGTTCGCCGACACCCAGTGCGCGTCCCTTGCCGGGGTTGCCGCGCCAGCCTAGGTTAAAGCCAACCAGTTGCCACAGGGCGTCCAGGCCCAAACAGCCGGGCATGACCGGGTCTTCGGGGAAGTGGCATTCGAAGAACCAAAGGTCAGGGTGGATGTCCAATTCGGCGATGATGTCGCCTTTGCCGTTTTCGCCGCCTTCGTCGCTGATATGGGTAATGCGATCCATCATCAACATGTTGCCAACCGGCAAGCGTGCGTTGCCGTGACCGAACATTTTACCGTAGCCGCAATCCAGCAATTGCTGGCGTTCGAATGATTCAACCTTAGACATTTGAAACCCTGTGATTTTGCGAAGTCGCGCAGTTTATCACAGAGCAATCAGGCTTGGTTTACGTAAAGGTTAAGTAGGTTGAGGTGGGTGGAGGGGTAAAAAAAAAACCGGCCACGAGGGCCGGTTTTTGATGGGGCTTTGGGCGTTAGAACTTGTAGCGGAGGCCCAGGGATAGGATGCCGACGTTGCCTTCGGCTTTGGCTCGAGTGTTAATCGCCGTTTGATTCACGATGCCGTCTTCCACAAGGATGTAGGTCAGCGCTGCATCCAAACTCAAGTTTTCGTTGACGACCTTGCTGCCGCCGACTGATAGCCATGTTCGGTCGCCGTCAGGGGTTGCGAGGGTCCGGTCTTGATCGTTTGTTGGCGTGGGATCAAGGTGGAGGCCAGCGCGTAAGGTGTAGCCATCGTTGTAGTCATGCTCTGCGCCGATTGCAAAGCTAATCGTATCGCTGTAGTTGTTTTGGATGGTTTTTGGCAGGCCAATTGCTGTTGCAGTTCCTGCCTGCAAAGGTGTGTTATCCGCTGTAACCGCAATGGTGGATGACTTATAAGCGCTCCAGCCGTACCACGTAACGTCAGCGTATGCGCGGGTTTTGTCGCTTACTGAGTGAGCAACACCTAAGGCAAATATGTCGGGCAATTGGAATGGTGCTTCAACGTTTACTTGAGTACCGCCAACTACACCGAATGTTCCTTTGGCCACGTGAGTCACTTGAGATCGATATGATGCTCCTATTGTGGTGGAGTCGTTGAGTTCGTGTTTGATTCCGACGACGTAGCCGAAGTCGGTGCTCTCACCCTTTAACTTAGCGTTTACTGCAACGTTGCTACTGGCTCCTTGCAACTGAGATACCGTTAAGTCTTGGAACACGATGCCGCCAGAGATCGTTGTCTTGTTAGATACTTTTTTCGCGTATGAACCGGAGAGTTCGATAACTGAAAGGTCTGCTTCAATGTTGCTTAGACGACCTGAAAAGTTGGAGTCGTATTTGTTGCCAAAGCCAAATGGAGCACCAACACTCAATGCAACTGCACTGTCGTCACTCAGCTGGTGAGTCATATGGAAATTAGGTACTGGCTTGGCGCTGTAAGGCGTCTGGGTGTTTGTAGTGTGGTTCACGGTGTCGGCAGCCAGATTGGAACCGGTATCAGTAACCTTAGCCATTGGCGAAATAATGTGCACACCAAACTCGATTTGATTACGTTCTCCAACGGCGCCGGCAGGGTTGAAGTAAGCAGAGCTTGCACCATCGGTGCCTGCGACGGAGCCGGCGAAGGCGCGGCCTTGGCCCACGACCGATTGTTCTTTCAAGTAGAAGCCAGCAGCCTGAGCTCCCGAAGCGGATGTTATGGCGGCAAAGGCCACAGCAAGAATGCGTTTGCGCATGAAGAATCCCCTATGGATTTATTGTTGTAGTGAGCCGCGAAAATATTTTGGTTGACGCAACCGTTAACTTAAGTGTCCTCTGACTAGAGAAAAGACACAAGAGGTTGGTCCAAAGAAGGGGGGTGGAGGGCGCAAATGTGTCGACCAGTTGAGGTATCCTATGGCGGCAATTTATGCCGGATTCTCACTTCCAAGAAGGGTTTGCCCAATGACCGTGATTCGCCAGGACGATCTGATCGACAGCGTTGCCGACGCACTCCAGTTCATCAGCTACTACCACCCCAAAGACTTCATTCAGGGCGTTTACGCGGCCTACCAGCGGGAACAGTCCCAAGCTGCCAAAGACGCGATGGCCCAGATTTTGATCAATTCGCGCATGTGCGCCATGGGCAAGCGACCGATCTGCCAAGACACCGGCATCGTCACGGTTTTTGTAAAGCTGGGCATGGACGTTCAGTGGGACGCGACGATGTCGTTGGACGACATGATCAATGAAGGCGTGCGCCGGGCCTACACCCACCCGGACAATGTGTTGCGGGCATCGATCCTGGCTGACCCTGCCGGCAAGCGCACCAATACCAAGGACAACACACCGGCGGTGATCCACTACTCGGTGGTGCCGGGCAATACCGTTGACATCACGGTGGCGGCAAAGGGCGGCGGGTCGGAAAATAAATCTAAGATGGCGATGCTGAACCCATCGGACAGCATCGTCGACTGGGTGCTGAAAACAGTTCCGACCATGGGCGCCGGCTGGTGCCCGCCGGGTATGCTCGGCATAGGCATTGGCGGTACCGCTGAAAAAGCCGCCGTCTTGGCCAAAGAATCCTTGATGGACCCTATCGACATCCAAGAGCTGATCGCGCGCGGGCCGCAAAACAAAGTCGAAGAGCTGCGCATCGAGCTGTTTGAAAAGGTTAATAACCTGGGCATTGGTGCCCAGGGGCTGGGCGGACTGACCACTGTGCTGGACGTGAAAATTCTGGATTACCCCACCCATGCGGCGTCATTGCCCGTGGCGATGATCCCGAACTGTGCGGCGACCCGTCACGCTCACTTTGTGCTGAACGGTGAGGGCGCGGCCCTGCAAACACCGCCGTCGCTGGACGACTGGCCTGAAATTACCTGGGATGCTGGCCCGACCGCGCGCCGCGTCAACTTGGATACCCTGACCCAGGCGGAAATGGAGCAGTGGCAGCCGGGTGAGACGCTGTTGTTAAGCGGCACCATGCTGACCGGCCGTGACGCCGCCCATAAGCGTATGGTCGATATGTTTGCACGCGGTGAATCGCTGCCTGACGGTGTCGACATGAAAGGCAAGTTCATCTACTACGTCGGCCCCGTCGATGCCGTTCGCGACGAAGTCGTGGGGCCGGCCGGTCCGACCACCGCGACGCGGATGGACAAGTTCACCGAGACGGTGCTGGAGAAGACCGGTTTGATGGGCATGATCGGTAAGGCCGAACGTGGCGCCGTCGGCATCGAGGCGATTAAAAAGCACAAAGCGACCTACCTAATGGCCGTTGGCGGCGCCGCCTACCTGGTGTCCAAGGCGATCAAGAAAAGTCGCGTAGTCGCTTTCGAAGATCTAGGCATGGAAGCCATCCGCGAATACGTCGTCGAAGATATGCCCGTGTCGGTTGCCGTTGATGTTAACGGCACCAGCGTGCACCAGACCGGGCCCAAGGAGTGGGCTGCTAAAATCCACACCGCGCAAATCGATTAGATTGGCGGCGCCACTCGGCGTTGCCCTTCGGTACGCGCGGCTGTCACGCACTTGGGTAAATCGATTAGATCGGCGGCGCCACTCGGCGTTGCCCGGCGGGGCGCGCGGCAGTCACGCACTAAGGGTGCGCTCCTGACGCTTGCCCCTTGCGCGCCTTGATTGACTTGCCGCTCTAATCGATTGTCAATCGATTAGATTTTGTCGATAAATTCCGGTGTCGCGGTTTGCCACTCGGCGTTGCCCATCGGGGCGCGCGGCAGTCACGCACTAAGGGTGCGCTCCTGACGCTTGCCCATTGTGCGCCTTGATTGACTTGCCGCCCAAATCGATTAGATCGGCGGCGCCACTCGGCGTTGCCCATCGGGGCGCGCGGCAGTCACGCACTAAGGGTGCGCTCCTGACGCTTGCCCCTTGTGCGCCTTGATTGACTTGCCGCTCTAATCGATTGTCAATCGATTAGATTTTGTCGATAAATTCCGGTGTCGCGGTTTGCCATTCGTGTTGCTCTGCGGGAGGCGCTGCAGTTAACGGCGTGAGTAGTAGGGACCTTCAATGGGCGGGTATGCCGCTGTAACAAACGGCCAATCGGTTGGCTCCGGCTGACGCGGTCTGATTCACCATCCGATCACCCCGGCAACCGGTTCATCTCGGCAAAGGTAAACACCGCCTCGCTTGGCCCATGCGCGGTCAGGGCGTCCAGCTTGGCCTTGGCCTCGGTTAACGAGGGCTGGTGCCCGGCATTGACCCACCACAAACAGCTGTGCGGGCTGTCCATCTTGTGGAACCACTCGCGCCGGCCCTTCATGTAGTAGGCGTGCAGTTCGCCATACATAAAGGCTTTCAGCGATGCGCAGTCGCGCCAGATGAAGCCGTCGCTGGCCTCGGCCTGGGCGTTGACGGACGCGATTCCGTCGATAAAGCCGCGCATGATCAGATTGTCCATGTCAGCGCGGACGCGGGCGATGTTCAATTCAGCGATGTACTTTGTCATAAACTTTCCTTGATAATACGGTCCCCCATAATCCAAGGAGTTCGCATGGAACCCTTAGCCAACCAACACTGCGAAGCCTGTTCGCCAACCGCGACTAAGTTGGACGAGCAAGAGATTTTTGATCTGTTGCCGGAAGTCGGCAACTGGCGTTTGGTCACTGTGGATGCGATTGCCCACTTAAAGCGCGTGTACCGGTTTAAGAACTTTGCCGAGGCGCTTAAATTTACCAATCGTCTGGGCGAGTTAGCCGAGGAAGTCGGCCATCACCCGGCTATTTTGACCGAATGGGGGCGAGTCACGGTGGAATGGTGGAGCCACGAAATTGGCGGGCTGCACAAAACAGATTTCATTTTGGCAGCGCGCAGCGATGTTGCCTTTGAGTCGATCTGACTTAAGGCGCCAGACGAACCAAAATACGGCCGGCCACCTGGCCGGCGACTAGGCGCTGACAGGCGTCTTCGACACCCTCCAAACCGATTTCTTCAATGCTACCTTCCAGTGATGCTTCCGGGACCGCCGTTGCCAGGCGTGCCCAGGCGGCCGCGCGCTTGTCCAAAGGGGCGAACACGCTGTCGATGCCTTGCAGGCGAACGCCGCGCAGGATGAACGGGAAGACGGTGGTTTTTAAACCAATACCGCCGGCGTTGCCCATCGCGGTGACCACTGCGCCGGGCTGGCAGGTGGCCAAAATCGTTGACAACATTTGGCCGCCGACGGCGTCGACAGCGCCGGCCCAAATACCCGCTTCGAGGGGTTTGGCATCGCGTGCCAACTCACTGCGATCGACCACGGTGCTGGCGCCCAGCGCTTTCAGGCGCTCGGCTTGCTCCGGGCGACCACTGACGGCGTGGACGTCATAGCCCAGCCCAGCCAACACCTTGATCGCGATGCCGCCGACACCGCCACCGGCGCCGGTAACCGCAATCGGCCCAGACGCCGGCGTGACACCACCGTCCTCAATCGCCATCACCGCCAGCATGGCCGTCAAACCGGCGGTTCCGAGCGCCATGGCGTGGCGCGCACTTAACCCGGCGGGCAACGGCAGCAACCACTTGGCCTTGGCGCTGGCGACGCCAGCTAGACCGCCATCGTGACGTTCACCTACGCCCCAGCCGGTCAGTAAGACCTCGGTGCCCGGGGCAAAGTGCTCGGATTCAATCACGGTCCCTGCGTAATCAATGCCGGGCACCATGGGGAAGTCGCGAATGATTTTGCCGGTGTTGGTGACGGCGAGGGCGTCTTTATAGTTCAGGCCGCTGTAGGTCACCTTGACCAAGGTGTCGCCGGCGCGCAGGTCGCCGGTCTCGATGGTCTCGATGCGGTTACGGGGTTCGTCGTCGTGAATTCGAAATGCGGTAAAGGGCATGGGGTGTCTCGTTATCAGTGTCCGTATAGCATCCCCTTTTTTTCGGACAAAAAAAAGCCAGAGACAGGCTCTGGCTTTGCAGTGAGTCGCCTGACGAGGTCAGGCAATCAACACTTACTGGAACTTAGACGCGCCTTCAACGGCAGTCTGGACCTGTGCAGTGGCTTCGTCACGTGCAACAGTCAAAACGTCTTGGGTGTCACGAGCCGCTGAAACCAGCTTTTCCTGAACGCCTTCCAAGTAGTTCTTCTGGCTGGCCAATGCGCTAGACAGATCGCTAGTAGCGGTCAGTTCTTTTGCTTGGGCAACGCTGCCTTCAAACAGTTCTTTAACCAGGTCAGCTTGCTTAGTTGCCAGTGTTTCCAGCATCTTTTTGTTCAGCTCAACCATCTGGGCCATCGGCTTCATCGCATCTTCGTACTTTGCAGTGTCGAACATGGACTCAACATTCTTGCTCATAGTTTCCATCATTTTCTGATACATGATCGTTTCTCCAAATAAGTTTTGTCGTGTTGTGCATTGCACAACTTGAGATCGAGTATAGGGATTTGTTGCAGTGCGTCAAGTGCTTTTTTTGTGCAGCGCGCAAAATAATTTAATGGTGGGTACGAGAGCGGTCCAAGGACGACTTATTCGTCGTCCTTTTTCGGGGTCGGTGCCTTGCCTAAACCGAGCCACATGTTCATGTTTTGCTCGGCCATCTTGGTCATCATGCCGACCGGGGATACATCCACCAGGTTCTGCATGCGCTCTTTGATGCTGTCCTGTTGATCCAGGAAAACGCGCACGCTGGATTCCAGGTACTTGGACATTTCACCGCGCATCGGCTGGCCGTAGAATCGAATCAGGCTGCCCAACACTTCGTTGGTCATCACGCTGCCGCCATCGTCGCCTTCTTGCTCGATGATGATCTGCAATAGGATAGAGCGCGACAAATCTTCCTCGGTTTTGGAGTCGATGACCTTAAAGCGGTCATGGTTCAGGACCAATGCTTTGACGTCTTCCAGCGTGATGTAGGTGCTTTTGGACGTGTCGTAAAGACGACGGTTGGGATATTTCTTGATGACCCGCATCGGTGACTCCTTATCGTTGTGGCGCCAGTATCACTAAACCTTGGCCCAAAGCATAGCCCCCAAACATCGTCAGGCGCGCTTTGTTGGTGCATGCTGGGTTAATGAAGTCTCAGGTCCTGCCAACATTTTGGTCCCAATGGCTGTCACTCGACCAGTGCCAGCAAGACGCTCGTGCGGTGCAAAGCGCCATGGCGCGTTCGAGTGCGTCGCCGCTGTCGGCTGGCGCGCTGAACAAGGACGCCTGGGAAAACCTGGGGCTGGCGCCGGACTTGCAAGCGCGATTGCGTATTCAAGGGCGTAACGCCGAGGCCTGGCAAGCGCTGATGGGCGCACCGGGCGACTTCGATTTGCCCGGCAAACCCGCGTACGGCGACGACATCGGCGTGACCCCGGGACGTATCGTGTGGCGCGGCCCGCATGCCGAGCTGGTCCATTACAGTGCCGCCGAGTCGGTCGGGCCGGCACTGCTGTGGGTGCCAGCACCGATTAACAAACACGTCATTTTAGATCTGTGCGATGGCCGCAGCGTGATTGCTCGTCAATTGGAGCTGGGGCTGGATGTGTACGCGCTGGTCTGGCGTGGGGCCAGCAACGACAGTATGCCGACGCCGGATGACCTGGTCGCATCGATTATCGAGGCCGCCGAGGCGGTCGCCAAACCGGTACACTTGGCGGGTTATTGCCTGGGCGGTGTGTTGGCGGCGATGGCGGCATTGGACGGCGTCCCGGTGCGTTCGCTGTCGCTGGTGGCGGCACCGATGGACGGCCAGATGGGCGAGTTGGCTGCGGTGCTGACGCCGGCTCAACGGGCGCACACTAAATTTATGGCCGAGGCTCGCGGCCTGGTACCGGCGGCGGTATTAAGCGCGGGCTTCATGGCGTTGAAACCGGAGTCGTGGAAAGGGTTGTTCAGTGCGACGCGCCCTAAGGCGCTGACGCAATGGTTGCTGGACGGGTTGGATGTATCGTCCTCGACTTGGCATTGGATTATGGACGTTGTTTACGGCGCCGGCGCCATGTCCCAAGGGTTACAGGCACTGGATGTGCCGATCTGGGTACAGAGCTTTGATGATGATCACTTGGTCATGCCTCAGCAACTGACGTTTGCCAGGGCTGCGCTGCATGCGCGCGCACCCGGTGGTCATAACGGTGGTCTGTTGCGGGTTCAGCCCGGACAGTGGCTGGACCCATGGGTCCAGTGGCTGGACGATGGCCTACGTGTGGCACCGACCGAGCACGCCGTATTGGGCCAGGCCACCGAGGGCTACCTGGCTAACTCAGGCAGCCTGTTTTAGCTGGCCATCCAGTGATAGAAAGGAATCCCGACCAACACGTTGAACGGAAAAGTTAGGCCCAACGACAGCAACATCGCCAGGCCAATATTGGCGTTTGGAATGGCCACACGAATGGCCGCCGGGGCCGCAATGTATGACGCACTGGCGACCATGGACGCTAAAATGACGGTCGACCCTAATGGCAACCCCAGCACCCCACCTAAGCCGACGCCAATGGCGCCCAGAATCGACGGTGCGATCACGGCAAACAACAGCACGCGCCATTGGTTGCGCGGGAAGGGGCGCAGCGTATCGGCCGCGGTCAGGCCCATTTCCAGCAGGAATAGGGCGAGCACGCCTTGGAACGCGCCGATAAACAAATCCGTCACCGCCGCGCCTTCGTTCGGGCCGTAAATCCAGCCAATCAGTACGCCACCGGTTAACAGCACGACGCCGCGGTTAGTCAGGGTTTCATGCCACAGCCCGGCGTGATCGGTGGCGGTGGTGTCGCCGCTCAGTTTACGGTGCAAGGCGAGCGCGACAATGATCGCCGGCAACTCCATCATCACCAGGTAAAGCGTCACCTGGGCGCCAAACTCCAACCCCAGGTACTCCACGTACGCCAATGCAACCGCGAACGTGCCCGCGCTGACTGATCCGTAGTGGGCGGCGACACTGGCGCTGTCGGCCATGTTCAGTCGCATGAATTTGTGCAGCAGCGGTGTCAGCACTAGCGGGATCAGACCGCCGAGGGCAGCGACGGCAAGTAGCTCGATAAATAGACTGCCCTGCATGTTGCCATACAGTGCCATGCCGCCTTTTAGACCGATCGTCAGCATCAACAGCAGGCTGAGCGTGTCGTACGCGGCTTTGGGGACTTTTAGGTCGGACTTGAGCAGGCCGGCAAATAGACCCAAAACGAAAAAAGTTACAACGATATCTGGCATGCAAAACCCTGAACAGTGTCGAGGACGCTACCTTCGGGGATTCATCGGAATAATACAACCGATGAGCGTGCGTGCCGCAGCGTTTCGTTGGTCGTGCTGCCGACTAAAAATTCGCGGATGCGCGAGTGTCCGAAAGCGCCCATGGCCAATAAGGTGTCGTCCGATTGCGCCAACTCATGCAGTACCACCAGCGGTTCACCCTCGACCAGTTGGGTCGAGACCGTGTGGCCGGCGTCCTCGAGTTGGCGCTGGGCGTAGTCCAGTTGCTGGCGGTGCTCGTCAGTGTCATTGCCGGCCATCACCAGCGTCGCGTCCATGTCGGTCAGCAGCGGCGAATGGCACAGCCGCTCGATCATGTGCTTGGCGGTGGTGCTGGCGTCGTAGGCAATCACGCAACGTTTGGGAGCCACAAAGGTGCTGGGGGTGACCCAAACGGGGTGCTTGGCAGTGCGCACAATGGTTTCAAGTTGTGAGCCGACGGTTTCGGCTGCGCTTTGGTGGGTCTGTCCTTGGCGGCCAATGATGACCACGCGGGTATCGTCGCTCAAGTCGTCGAGTGCTTCGGCCAAACTGCCGTGGCGCTGCAGTTGGCGTGCGTCGACAACGCCATCGGCCAGCAATTGATCGCCGGCCGCTTCAAGCATGATTTTGCCTTCTTCGGCGGCGAGGCGAACACGTTGGTGATCCAAGTCCGCCAGTTCTTTTAGTAACTGCTCGCGGGCACCCAGACCAATCGCACCGGTTAAATCCGCCAGCGCTGGTGTTTCCGCCCGATCCAGCACATGCAGTGCTAGGACCGGGGCGTTCAGCGTAGTGGCGCACCATGCACTGGCGTCGCACACGGCGGTGGCGGATTTAGATCCGTCGATACAGGCAATGATCTGGGTCATGTCGCATCCTTAATGGCCGGCTAAGACGTCATCAACCGCGTCGGGTTTGTCGTGCACTCCAAAGCGGTCAACGATCGTGGCACTGGCTTCGTTGAGTCCCAATACCTCGACTGTCGCCCCTTCGCGACGGAACTTCAATACGACCTTGTCCAATGACGCCACCGACGAGATGTCCCAAAAGTGCGCTTGGGTCAGGTCAATCACCACGTGTTCGACCACGGACTTGAAGTCAAAATAGGCGGCGAATTTGTCCGCTGAGGCAAAGAACACCTGGCCGGTCACGGTGTAATGCACGCTGGCGCCGGTGACGTCTTTTTTGACGCCCATAAAGTGGGCCACTTTGTTGGCGAAAAACAGCGCGGCCAACAGCACACCAACGAACACGCCAATGGCCAAATTATGCGTCGCCACCACCACACCCACGGTGGTGACCATGACAATGTTGCTGGATAACGGGTGCTTTTTCAGGTTCAACAGCGAGTCCCAGCTAAAGGTGCCGATCGAGACCATGATCATGACGGCCACCAACGCCGCCATCGGGATTTGCCGGATCAGGTCATCCAGGAAAACCACCAAAATAATCAAGCCAACGCCGGCAACCAGGGTCGACAGTCGGCCACGGCCACCGGATTTAATGTTGATGACGGACTGGCCAATCATCGCGCAACCGGCCATGCCGCCCAGTAAGCCCGAGGCAATGTTAGCCACGCCCTGGCCTTTGCACTCGCGGTTTTTGTCGCTTTCGGTATCGGTCAGGTCGTCGACGATTTGTGCCGTCATCATCGATTCCAGCAAGCCGACGGCGGCCAGCGCCACGGCGTACGGCAATACGATCCACAAGGTTTCCAGGTTCCAGGGCACGTCCGGGAACAGAAAAATCGGCAAGGTGTCGGGCAGGTCACCCATGTCGCCGACCGTGCGAACGCCCAAACCGGTGGCCATCGCGAACGCCGTACAAACAATAATGCAGACCAGCGGGGACGGCAGAATCTTGCCAATCACCGGGACGTACGGGAACAGGTAAATAATCCCAAGCCCGACCAGCGTCATGGCATACACATGCCAGGTGACATCCGTCAGTTCCGGCAGCTGGGCCATAAAGATCAGAATCGCCAGGGCGTTGACGAACCCGGTGATGACCGAACGCGACACAAATCGCATCAGGCTGCCAAGGCGCAAGTAGCCGGCGATGATCTGGATGAAACCGGTTAGCAGCGTCGCCGCCAGCAAATATTCCAAACCGTGTTCTTTGACCAGCGTCACCATAACCAGTGCCATGGCGCCGGTGGCGGCTGAAATCATGCCCGGACGGCCACCAATAAAGGCAATCACGGTGGCAATACAGAACGAGGCGTACAGCCCTACTTTGGGATCGACCCCGGCGATGATTGAAAAGGCAATGGCTTCGGGTATCAATGCCAGCGCCACGACCAAGCCGGAGAGCGAGTCGCCACGGATATTAGAGAGCCAGTCTTGGTGGAATCGGTTGATCATAGGAATCCTGAGTCATAAACAACAAAGCCCCGTTCTAGTACCGAAACGGGGCCGTTGTTGTGTGGGTTCGAGGTAACAGTGGGCGGCAGTATACGGTGGTTTAGGCCGACTGGCGAACCGTGCTGAGCGTGCAGGCTCGGCGGACCACGCGACCGACGACAATCAGTGTGGGGGAGGTCAGTTGATGGCGATGCCGGTCCGCGGCCATGTGCTCGAGGGTGGTGATGACGGTGCGTTCGGCCGGACAGCTTGCGCTTTGGACCAGAGCCACCGGCCATTCCGGCGCCAGCCCATGCTCGATCAGGCGAGCCGAAATATGCTCGGCCATGCTCAGCCCCATATAGAACACCAGGGTTTCGTCGGTTTGCGCCAGCCCGGCCCAGTCGATCGTGGTGTCGTCGCAGCTGTGTGCGGTGACCAGTCGGAGTTTGTTGGCGACCCCGCGCTCGGTTAGGGGCATTTTGAGGCTGGCGGCGCAGCCGGCTGCGGCGGTGATGCCGGGTATGATTTGATAACCAATGCCAGCGTCCTCCAGGGCGTCTAACTCCTCGCCCAGTCGGCCAAACACCAGCGAATCGCCGCCTTTGAGTCGAGCTACCCGAGCGCCCAGTCGGGCCTACTCTACTAACAACGCAGAAATGTCAGCTTGTTGCATGCTGTGATGGCCCTTGAGCTTGCCGACGTAAATGCGCCGGATGTGGGCCGGCACTTCGGCCATTAATGCCGAGCTGACCAGTGCGTCGTAAACAATGATGTCCGCCGTTTCGATCGCACGCCAGCCTTTGCCCTGAATCTTTGTCTGGTAACTCTGGGTATTGCGCAGCAATATAAATGCCAATTATCAATCGATTGGCGGGGGCGCGTATGGCATCGGCATGGCTGGCACAACTTCAGCGCAGCATCGAACCGGCTCAACAGGGGCAATGTGAGCGCCTGGCCCAGTTTCGGCCTGGCGATGGGGCAGTTTGATCCGCCCATTTTACAGCGCGTTCAGCGTATTCGTCAGCACCAACAACAGGCCCTTGAATCGGCGATTTCATTGGGCGCCATGGCGCTGACTGACCACGCGGCATACCAACAGTTCGAGGCCATGCAGGCGCTGATAGACGGTTTTAGCCCGTCGCAGCCGGTACCGGCGACGCTGGCGGAAACCTGGTTTGGCTTGGTCAGCGACTGGATTGACCAGTTGTTGGCGGTACAGTTGGCGAGTGTGGCTGCTTTGCGCCGCGGACTCGCCGAACCGATCGTCCCCAATATGTTTGCGCGTGATCCGTCGCCGTCCGGCGACGAACGCACGGATCCACTGCGCTCCTTGGTCGGGGCAAGTTTTGGTTTATACGAGCTGATCAGCGAGCAGTCGCAACACTTGGCCGAGGTCCGCACAGCACTGCAAGCTGCCCGCCTTGAGCTGGCCAGCCGCAAGCGTATTGAGCAGGCCAAGGGTTTGCTGATGCAGTTTCAAGGGCTGTCCGAAGCCGAGGCCTTTGGTGCGATGCCGGTGGGCGTTTTTTTATGTCCGTTACCGGCAAGGGACGACAACCATGGCGCAACGCATTTTAGTAATCGGTAATGGGATGGTCGGGCACCATTTCGTTGAACAGTTAATAGGGTCTGACGCGGGCCAAGCAGGCCGCTTCGACATTCAGGTTTTCGGCGCCGAGCCGACCCGCGCATATGACCGCGTGCATCTGTCCGAGGTGTTCGAGCGGCAATCGTCCGAGCACCTATTGATGGGGCCGGCGTCGTTGTATCAGGGCGATTCGGTATCGCTGACGCTGGCCGCGGAGGTCGGCGCGATAGACCGCGCCGGCAAACGGATCAACGTCAATGGCGATTGGGTCGATTACGACGCGCTGGTGTTGGCGACTGGGTCTTTTCCTTTCGTGCCGCCGATTCCCGGTGGGGATGTGCCGGGAACCTTTGTCTACCGAACCTTAGAGGACCTGGACGCCATTCAAGCCCGGGCCAAAACCTCTAAAACCGGTGTTGTGGCCGGCGGCGGCTGGCTTGGACTGGAAGCGGCGAATGCACTCAAAGCCTTGGGCGTCCAGGTTCACACCGGCAAAGCCACCCAGCAGGTCGAGCCGGTCGGCCATGACGCAGCTCAAAATCAGTGGCATTCAACTGTTCAGTTGTGGCCAGATCGATCCGCCGGCGGCGCGCTGTCTTACAATGGCGGACCTGGATGCGGGCATCTACAAAAAACTGTGGCTTGATGAGGGTGCCGTCGTGGGCGCGGTCATGATCGGCGACACCAGCGGAGGTCTGGCGCTGTTCGAACATCTGATGGCCCAGTCGAAACCGGCGCAGGGTGGATTCGAGTTGTTGCTTGGGCACTAGCCAGGCCGGTCGGCCTTCGCCGCGGACTGAATGCCTCCACAGCGCCCGCACAGCAACGCGTAAACCTGCGCCGGTGCACCACTCGGTGCCCGCACCAACCACCACATACATATCAACGTCAGATTGATGAGCTGCAGGGTGTTTTAGAGCAGTAAATTAGTGAGCGCGGCGGTTATTCGTTAGAATAAAGGGCTTTTTAGTCCCGCCAAGGGCGTTTTAACCAATACGTACAAGTTTTAAGTACAAATAAGGTTTTTTAAGGGTATGTCGGATAGCAATTTTATCAATGAAATCAACAAGCGAAGAACATTCGCTATTATCTCGCACCCTGATGCCGGCAAGACCACGATTACCGAAAAGCTGTTGTTGTTCGGCAACGCCATTCAGGTTGCCGGCTCCGTCAAGGGCCGCAAAAACGACAAGCACGCGACCTCGGACTGGATGCAGATGGAAAAGGAACGTGGCATTTCCGTGACCTCGTCCGTGATGCAGTTCCCGTACAGCGACCGCACCGTTAACTTGCTCGATACGCCGGGTCACGCCGATTTCTCCGAGGACACGTACCGCGTTTTGACGGCGGTTGATAGCTGCCTGATGATTATTGATGGTGCCAAAGGTGTCGAAGAACGGACCATCAAATTGATGGATGTGTGCCGCCTGCGCGACACGCCCATTATTGGCTTCGTCAACAAGATGGACCGTGAAATACGCGAGCCGGTTGATCTGCTCGACGAGATCGAAACCGTGCTGGGCATTGCGGCGGCGCCCATTACCTGGCCGATCGGGATGGGCAAAGCCTTCAAAGGCGTTTACCACCTAGTCAACGACGAGCTGCACCTGTTTACCCCCGGTCAGGGCAATATTATTCCGGATGATAAGCGTATTCAGGGCTTGAACACCGACGCTGCGCGTGAGCTGCTGGGGTTGGACTGGCAGGCATTCGCCGACGAAGTGGAACTGGTCAAAGGCGCGTCACACGAGTTTGATTTGCAGGCCTATTTGGCCGGCCAACAAGCGCCGATTTTCTTTGGTACCGCGATGTCTAACTTTGGGGTTCGCGAAATGCTCAATGGCTTTGTCGAATGGGCGCCGGCGCCGCTGGACCGTGTCGCCGGTGGCGAGCGTATCGTGGCGCCGTCCGAGCCCAAGTTCACGGGCTTTGTGTTCAAGATTCAGGCCAACATGGACCCCAAACACCGTGACCGCATTGCGTTTATGCGGGTGTGTTCGGGCAAATACGAGCGCGGCATGAAAATGCGCCATGCGCGGATCGGAAAGGACACCCGAATCGCCGATGCCTTGACCTTTTTGGCCGGCGATCGTAGCGCCGTCGAGGAAGCCTACCCTGGCGATATTATTGGTCTGCATAACCACGGCACGATTCAAATTGGTGACACCTTCACCCAAGGCGAGGATCTAAAGTTCACCGGGATTCCGCACTTTGCGCCGGAATTGTTTAAGCGTGTGCGTTTGCGCGACCCGCTTAAGGCCAAGCAACTGCATAAGGGCTTGCGCCAATTGGCCGAGGAGGGCGCAACCCAGGTCTTCTTCCCGGTCGCCAACGGTGACGTGGTGCTGGGCGCGGTTGGCTCATTGCAGTTCGACGTGGTCGCGTATCGTCTAAAAGACGAGTACGGCGTCGAGGCCATTTACGAGGGCGTCAACGTCAGCACCGCGCGCTGGGTCGACTCGACCGATGCCAAGCAGTTCGCCGAGTTTAAGCGCAAGTACGAGACCAACCTGGCCATGGACGGGGGCGATCACCTGACCTTTCTGGCGGCTTCACGGGTCAACCTGGCTATGGCCCAAGAGCGCTACCCCGAGGTTAATTTCCGCGCCACCCGCGAGCACTGAGTGTTCGACGCCAACACGCACCTGCATTTTGATGCGCTGTGGCCGTCGCGTCAGGCGATATTGGACGAGGCGTGCGGCGCCGGGCTGACCGGGCTGCTGGTGTCGGCGACCGAGCTGTCGCCGCAGACGCTGGCGCGGCTGGACTACTTTGCCGCCCAAGGCGCGGCCATTGCCGTGGGGTGGCATCCGCAGGTGTCGGCCCCGGCGGATGCGCTGGACCAACTGTCCGCGGTGCTACAACAGCGCACGGACTGGTGGGTCGGTGAAATCGGTATTGATACCCGCTATCCGTCGGACCTGGGTTTGTTGGAAGGGCAGTTTGCCACGGCTCAATCACTGGGGCGGGCCTGCGTGGTGCATGCGGTTGGTAAAGGGGCGCTGCACCAGCTTGACCTGGTGGCGTCGAAGTATCCCTGGGTGGTTGGTGTAATTCACGCCTTTAGCGGGTCACCCGAGCAGGCCATGGACTGGGCCATGCGTGGTTGGAAACTATCGATTGGTGGACCGCTGTTGCACCCGAATCGTCCGCGGCTCGCAGCATGGGTCGAATCGGTTCCGCTGGACGCATTGGTGGTCGAGTCGGACAGTCCGGATCTGCCACCAGCTGGCTGGGATGGACCCAATCGGCCAGTATCGGTGGGCGCGGTCATCGACCGGGTCGCCCAAATACGCGGTCAATCGGTGGCCAGTGTGGCCGCCGCTACCGAGGCCAACATGCGCTTAGGCCTGGGTGTCGCTGCGACGATCGTGTCGCGCGGCTTCTAAGATCCTGTCTTCCAGCTCGATTCGCTGAACTAGGGTTTCGCCCAAATACGACAGCGCCGCATCCAGCGCCTCGCCGTCGAGTTGGTCGTGTTCACCAAAGGCATCGTTAAAGGCCAAAATCACGTCGGTGGAGCGCGCGATCACCGGATAAATCGTTTCGGCGACGGCCATCAAGTTCGCCCGTGCCTCGGTGCCCTCTGCCAGTCGGTGGTAAAGCTGGAAGTGGGCGCTGGCGGTGTAGTCAATCAGCGTCTGGCAAAACCGGTGAACCAGACTGTCCAGCTCGCTGGATGACTTGAAGGGGCGGGCGTCGGCCAGTTGTGAGTACAGCATCCATGTTTGGCGGCGCGTATCGAGCAGCGTGAACAAGCGCGATTGGCTGGGCGCTCGGCGGTCGTAATCTGATCGTTCGATAGTTTGGAGCATGCAATGAGCCTCGTCAGTGATGCCGCTAGTGTTAGCGCCGAGATTCGATCGCCCTACGTACCAAAGGACTGAGTTAACGGTCTGTCTGCGACCGATGTCACATTTTTAAGGCAAAAAAAACGCCTGCGTGATGCAAGCGTCTGTGTTCCGATGGGGCGGATTAGCCGGCCGCTGCGCTCTCGTCTTCATACTTGATGCGTTGCCAGATTTCTTCGCGGTGGACGCCGACGGTTTTCGGGGCGCTAATACCCAGCCGTACGTGATTGCCAAACATGCCAAGGACCGTGACGCTGATGTCATCACCGATCATTACTTTTTCGCCGATTTTTCGTGTCAGTACCAACATGTGCTCGTCTCCATTCTCGCCTGTTTAATTTCTTATCGTTGGTGAACGCCCTTCCTTGTTCACCTTTTGTTTAGAAAATTTGAACGATTTTCGGGGGTGCGTCAAGTGATTATTTGTACAAGCGTGTTGGTGTTCACTTTTTGTTTGTAACTTACTTCAGCAATTGTGGCAGCAACTGACACAAGTGGTTTATGTCAAAGGGCTTGGTGCAGACATGGTTGGCGCCGGCTTGCATCACCGAGTCCAGCCGCTGCTGGTCGGTGTCCGAGGTGACGGCGAGGATGGGGATGCTGTTCTGTGCGGATTCGTTGCGGACCCACCGGCACAGGGCTTCGCCGTCGACGTTTGGCATGTGCAGGTCGGTAATTAAGATGTCTAGGTTTTGTTCAGCTATTAGCTGCTGGGCCTGGGCGCCGTCTTCGACGCAGTGGATGCGCTCAAAGCCGAGGGCGTTTAGGGTCCGCAGCATATGCCGTCGGGCCATGCGGCTGTCGTCGGCCAGCCCAATAACGACGTCTTCACTGTCAATATTGCCGAGGTCAATTCGACTCGGTTGCAGGTACTCCAAGGTCGCGGCCAGTGCTTCATCAAGGCCTTGCTCGGGCGCGCGCTTATCAATCAGCGCGATCACGCCGGCTTGGCGAATCGGGTCCAGCGGTTCGAACCGTGTCTCGCTGCTGACGAGCACAAACGGGACGTGGGCCAACGCATCCTCGCGGCGCATGCCGCGAACTAAGTCCGAGCCGGTCATGTCATCCAGATAAAACGAGCTGAGCACCAAGTCCGGGGTTTGGCTTTGCAACAGGGTGAAGGCCTCGTTACCGGTTTTGGCGGTGACAATATGTTGCACCCCGCGCGCCCTTAGCAGCGCCGACAGGGCTTTTTGTTGCATGGATGAGGGTTCGACGACGAGCAGCAAGAGATCGGACAGGGCTAGCGACACGGGCAATCCTTATTCGGTATGGGGTGAGCCCAGCACGCCGGGCACGGTCCGCCGCTCAGACGCGCGCGCGCTCACTTTCGGTAATGTCAATTTCGTGCAGTGGGTAGCTGCCGCGTGATTGATCCTGAACCCACTGGGTCAAGGTTTTGCGCACCGTTTGAAATGCCAACTCGTCCCACGGAATTTGGTCCGCCGTGAACAGCTGTGTTTCCAGGCTTTCCGGCCCGGGGGCATGCTCGGGAGCGTCCAGGGTGGCACGAAAAATCATGTAGACCTGGCTGATGTAGGGGATGCTGGTGAGGGCGTACAAGCCTTGCAAAGTCGGTCGCGCCATGGCTTCTTCCCAGGTCTCGCGCAGGGCGCCCTCGGCCGCCGTTTCGCCGTTTTCCATAAAGCCTGCGGGCAGTGTCCACAGTCCGTGGCGTGGCTCGATGGCACGTCGGCACAACAGCACCTGGTCGTTGTAGGTGACTAAGCAGCCGCAGATAATTTTCGGGTTTTCGTAGTGGATGGTGTGGCAGGCCGAGCAAATGTGTCGTGGCCGGTTGTCGTCAGGTGGTACCTGCCACTCAGTGGTGGCACCGCAGTCGCTACAATAAGTCATTAGGGTTCTTGTGCTCGCAATGGGATGACGTTGGCCGTTTGACGCGGCGGTGAGTCAATACCATAGCCTTCGCTGCTCTCGGGGCGCAACAGGCTTGTCAGTTCGCCCAGCGACTCGTGCATCATGCGCGAAATCTTGATGCAGGCCGCCAGTGCGTTGCTGGCGCGTCGGCGCTCCATTTCGATTTGGAACTGCAGGCCATTGAGGCGTCGGCGGGTGGCTTCGGGTGCTTGGTCGATGGTGTGCTTGATCAGCCCCGCGCGCAAGGCTTCCAGATCGGCCGGCGAGTGCCGATTGATTTCAACAAGTTCATCAAAGCTGGGAATGGTCTGCATGGTGTCATCCTCGGTAGAGGCGTCACCATGCGCTGAGCGGGGTGGGTGCGAGTCGGACCGCGGTACACACCGTTAAAAAGTGTGACCGCGCTCACTTTGACTAGATGTAGACCGGCGGGAAAAATGCGACCCAGACAATCACGGTGGCGACGCGCACGCCGACCAGGGTTACCAACACCATGGTGATGATCGATGAGGCGAATAAAAAGCCGCGCTCTTCGGTGATGTGCATAAGCACGGGTACGCCGGTGTAGATGAGGTAGACCGTGTAAGCCATGGCGGCCATAACGACCAGCATATTTAGCGCGATGCTGGGATAGATCGCGACCGCACCAGCCAAGAACATAGGGGTCATGGCGTAGCTGGCCAGCGACATGCCACGTGGATGCTTGGCGTTAGCCTCGGCGCCGTAGGTTTTGCCAATCCAGTCAATCAGCTTACCCAGCACGAAGATACTGAGGAGCAGTGCCGGGTAAGACAGCAGGCATAAGATAAGGCCGCTTTGCGGCGTCAGAAAATGAAGGTCACCACCGCCAATACGCCAGCCTACGTGGACGGTGCCGATGTAGCCACAGATAACCGGGATTAGAGCAAGGATCGCAACGTAGCCTTGATACAGCACTTTGTTGTTGGCGCGCTCGCGCTCGATATCATGCCATTCGTCGTTTGGGTGGCTAAAAAGTCCGTAGATGTGGTGCAACAACATAAGCGGTATTCCTTTTTTTGTACGCTTATGACTTGGATACGTGTTTATGCGCGAATAATCAAGCTACTGAAGGTCCTGTTCGACCTTTTTTGCAGGCCAGATGCGGGCAGTGCGGATGCGCTGGTCCCGAATGCTCAGTACCTCCATCCGGTAGCCGGCGATGACCAGGCTTACGGCATGATCAGGGATCATTTCGAGGGCTTCAACAATCAGGCCGTTCAGGGTTTTTGGCCCGTCGGTCGGCAGCGTCCAGGTCAGCTCTTTGTTGATGTCGCGGACGTAAGTGGCGGCATCAATCAGCCATGACCCGTCGTCCTGCGGGTACAGGTCCGTGCTGGCGCTTTGGGCGTGGTCGGTGGTGTAGTCGCCGACGATTTCCTCGAGGATGTCGTCGATCGTGACTAGGCCTTCCAGATCGCCGTATTCGTCCACTACCAAGGCCATGCGCTCACGGTGTTTTTGAAAGTTAAACAGCTGGGTATGTAGCGGGGTGCCCTCGGGAATAAAGTAGGGCTCGTCAAGCAATTCATGCAGCCGTTCTTTGGTCATCGCACTGTCGCCATCGGCCGACAGCAATCGGCTAATGGATCGCAGGTGCAATATGCCTAGAATATTGTTGGCGTCGCCTTGGTGGACCGGCAGTCGGGTGTGGTTGCTGGAGCGGATGTCGTCCAGAATCTCGTCCATCGGCTCGTCCAGATCGAGCGCGAACATTTCGCCGCGGGTGACCATGATGTCCTCGACCGCGACCTCTTCCAAATCCAGAATTCGCGTCACCATGGCGCGCCGTTTAGGGATGCCGTGGCCGGATTCCCAGACCACGGTCTTCAATTCGTCTCGCGACAGGCGCTGGTCGCCATCGGTGCTAGTGTCGACTCCGAATAGCCGCAGCAGCCCGTTGCTGATCGCGTTAACGACCCATACCAACGGGTACAGGAGTTTTAGCAGCGGTGTCAGTAGCCATGAGGCTGGGTAGGCGATCCGCTCCGGGTGCAGCACTGCCAGGGTTTTCGGCGTGACCTCGGCAAAGATCAATACCAGCAGTGTCAGTCCCAGGGTCGCAGCGGCGATGCCGGCTTCGCCAAAGTAGTGCGTCGCCAAAACCGTGGCGATCGCGCTGGCCAAAATGTTGACAAAGTTGTTGCCAATTAAGATCACCCCGATCAATCGATCTGGGCGGTCCAGCAGCGCTTTGACGCGACGTGCGCTCTTGTTGCCGATGCGGGCGTTGTGATTCAGCGTTAGCCGGTTAAGGGACATCATCCCGGTTTCGGAGCTGGAGAAAAACGCGCTCAGCACGAGGAGGCCCAGCAAGACGCCAAGCAAATACAGATCTGATTCGGTAACCGGGGGCATTTAGACGCGATCCAAGACAAGTTCGAGCATGATTTTGCTGCCTAAGGTGCCCAGTGCCAAGACCCCAAAACCGGTCAAGGTCCAAGCGGTGGCGGTGGCACCGCGCCATCCAAACAGGCGGCGACCGATCAGCAGCCCGCTGAATACCAGCCAGGCCGCGGCAGACAGCACGGTTTTGTGCAGCAGGTGTTGGGCAAATAGATCGTCAATAAACGCCCAGCCCGTCAGCAATGCCGCACTTAACAGCATCCAGCCCGAGGTCAATAAATCAAACAGCAGCACCTCCATGCGCTTCATCGACGGCAGCCCGGCAATGGCGCTGAAGTGGTGTTGCTTGAGGGCGCGGTTTTGCCAGCCCAGCAGCAAGGATTGGGCGCCGGCAATAAACAGCACCGAAAACGCCGCCAGTGACAGCACGATATGCGTCGCCAGACCAAGGTTCGACGTGACGCTGCGCCCGGCCATCGAGTCAAAGCCTGATCCCAGTGCAATGACCGACACCGCCGCTAACAGCGGCGCCAGTAAAATGCCTTGGCGTTGGCGTAGGCGCAGTCCCACCACCACTACGCCAATCATCCAGGCACTCAGTGACAGTGTCGCGATTAGGCTGACCGTCCAGGTCTCGCCCTGACCGCCGAGGGAGCTCAATACCACCCACAGGTGGCAGGCCAATGCGATCGTCATGGCAGCCACGAATACGCGTTTATGTTCGCGCCGGTCGTTGTCAATGTGGCGTGCTTCGATGGCTGCTGCGAGGGCGTATCCGCCGGCGGCAATCACAGAAAGCAAAATGGGGTTCATGAATGCTCCGCAAATTTGGTTCAAGCCTGTTTATACTACGCGCTTTTCCACACCTTGGTGCGCCGCGCATGTTCGATAACCTGCAACAAAAGCTGTCCGAAGGCCTGAATAAGGTCACCGGTAAAAGTCGTCTCAACGAAAACAACATCAAAGGGGCGTTGAAAGACGTTCGTTCGGCGTTGTTAGAAGCCGACGTCGCGCTGCCCGTGGTCAAAGAATTCATCACCACCACGCGCATGCGGGCCATGGGCACCGAGGTCAAGAAATCACTGTCGCCGGGCCAGACTTTCCTAAAGATCGTTCGCCAAGAGCTGGAACTGGTCATGGGCCGCGCCAATGAGGGCTTGGATTTGCGTGCGCGTCCGCCGGCCGTGGTGCTGATGGCCGGTTTGCAGGGCGCGGGTAAAACCACGACCACGGCCAAGCTGGCGCGGTTTTTAAAGGAGCGTGAGAAAAAGCGCGTCATGGTGGTCAGTGCTGACGTTTACCGACCGGCCGCCATCGAGCAGCTTAAAATTCTGGCTGACGAGGTCGGTGTCCCTGCGTTCCCAACCGACCCGTCGGCTAAGCCGGTCGACATCGTCGCCCAAGCGTTGGACGAAGCCCGGCGCATGAACGTCGAAGTGCTGCTGGTGGATACCGCCGGCCGCTTGGCGATTGACCAGGACATGATGGCCGAAATTCAGGCCCTGCATGCCAGTCTGAATCCGGTTGAAACCTTGTTTGTGGTCGATGCCATGACCGGTCAGGACGCGGCCAATACGGCGAAGGCATTTGGTCAGGCATTGCCGTTAACCGGTGTTGTGCTGACTAAAGCCGACGGCGATGCCCGTGGCGGTGCCGCCTTAAGTGTCAAGGCGATCACCGGCAAACCGATCAAGTTCATGGGCATGGGTGAGAAGACCGATGCCCTAGAGCCGTTCCACCCGGATCGGGTGGCGTCGCGTCTGTTGGGCATGGGCGACGTCATGAGCCTGATCGAGGATGTCGAGCGCAAGGTTGACCACGACAAGGCTAAAAAACTCGCCACCAAGGTTCAAAAAGGTCAAAGCTTTAACCTCGAGGACTTCCGCGAGCAGATACAGCAGATGAAAAACATGGGGGGCGTGGCCAGCCTGCTCGACAAGTTGCCGGGTGCCAACCAGTTGGCGCCGGGGGCGCGTGAGGCGATCACCGATAAGCCGTTTGAAGAAATGGAGGTGTTGATCAATTCGATGACGCCGGGGGAACGTCGCAACCCGGATATCCTTAATAGCTCACGCAAAAATCGTATCTGCCGCGGTGCGGGCAAAGATCTGGCCGCCCTCAACCGTTTGCTTAAGCAGCACAAGCAAATGGGTAAGATGATGAAAAAAATGAAGAAAGGGGGCATGGCTGGTATGGCTCGAGGCCTTGGCGGCATGCTTGGCGGCGGCGGTGGAATGCCTCCGCGTTTTTAGGGCTTGCGCTCGGCGCCTTCAATCACTAAAATTTCGCACCCTCTGGGATGGCCTCTTTGGCCTAGCAGATCCGAATTCACACACAAAGCGGCTATTTGCGCCGCTTTTTATAAGAGACGAGACGACTACATGGTCACAATTCGTTTGGCTCGCGGCGGTTCTAAAAAGCGCCCGTTCTATCATATCAATGTCACCGACTCGCGCACTTCGCGTGATGGTCGCTACATCGAGCGTCTGGGTTTCTTTAACCCGGTAGCCCGTGGCGGCGCCGAAGGCCTGCGTTTGGACATCGAAGCGGTTGACGCTTGGGTTGCCAAAGGCGCACAGGTTTCAGACCGCGTTAAGCAGTTGGTCAAGACGGCTCGTAAAGCCGCTTGAGTGACGAACTGATCCTGATCGGCAGGATCGGATCGCCTTGGGGCATCCAAGGCTTTAACTGGATACAGCTGTTCACTGGCGAACCCAAGCAGGCGTTTAATTATCGCCCTTGGACGTTGCGGCGGCCACACCCGGTTAAGAAGGGCCAATACCTTGGTGAAGACTGGGTGTTGGACCGACCGAAAGGTAAAGCGCAGGCGAAGGGTTGGGTGTGCAAGTTGACGCCGGACGCTGACCGAAACCAAGCCGAGTCCTTTAAGGGCTACGAAGTTTGGGTTCCGTTGAACAGCCTGCCTGACCTAGACGGTGATGATTTCTACCACCATCAGCTCACTGGCTGTCGGGTTGTCAACGCGAGCGGCATCGATTTAGGTGTGGTCGCGAGTGTCATGGAAACCGGTGCCAACGATGTGTTGGTGGTAGCGGCGGATGCGACGTCAGTAGACGATGCGGAGCGCCTGATCCCTTGGATTGACTCAGCGTTGGTATCGGTCGATATCGCGCAACGTTTAATTAAAGTGGACTGGGACGAGGCCTTCTAACATGCGATTCGGCGTGGTGACGCTGTTCCCTGAATGGGTAGAGCAGTTGACCTCGGTTGGGGTGTTGGAACGGGCTAGCCAAAACGGTTTGATTTCGGTCACGGGCTTTAATCCCCGTGATCATGCCACCGACAATCACCGGTCGGTGGATGATCGCCCCTTCGGCGGTGGGCCTGGCATGTTAATGCAGGTCGACACCACCGAAGCGGCCATCATCAAGGCCCGCGAAGCCTTGCCGAATGCGCCGGTGGTGTACTTGTCGCCACAGGGTCGAGCACTGAACCAACCGTTGGTTCAAGAACTGGCCCGACTGCCCGAGCTGATTTTATTGGCGGGGCGCTACGAGGGCATCGATGAGCGTTTGGTCGATGAACACGTGGATTTAGAAGTCTCACTGGGCGACTACGTGCTTAGTGGGGGTGAATTGGGTGCCATGGTATTGATCGATGCGGTCAGTCGAATGGTGCCCGGGGTGTTGGGTGACCAGGCATCGGCTGAGCAGGATTCGTTCGCTGCGCACTGGTTGGACTGTCCTCACTTCACCCGACCGGTTGATTACCGGGGGAACACCGTGCCGGAGGTGCTGCGTAGCGGACACCACGGCCGGATCGAAGCCTGGCGATTGCAACAGAGCCTTGAGCGCAGTTGGGATCGCCGGCCCGATCTATTTGAGCGAAAGCGTCTGACAACAACAGAACTTTCGATGATTAACGAGCATTTGAGCACGCTTGAGAAAGCGAGCACCACGAGAGACGGAAAAAACGATGAAGAACCCGATTATTGAGGCTCTAGAAACCGAACAAATGGACAAGCAAGTCCCCGCGTTTGGTCCCGGCGACACTTTGGTCGTTCAGGTTAAAGTAAAAGAAGGCACTCGTGAGCGTCTGCAGGCGTTTGAAGGCGTCGTTATTGCCAAGCGTAACCGCGGCGTTAACAGCGGCTTTACGGTCCGTAAAATCAGCCACGGTGTGGGCGTTGAGCGTACCTTCCAGACCTACTCGAAGCTGATCGACAGCATCGAAGTCAAGCGTCGTGGTGACGTTCGTAAAGCCAAGCTGTACTACTTGCGTGAGCGCAGCGGCCGTAGCGCGCGTATCCGCGAGAAGCTGGTTACTAAGTAAAAGGTTTGCCGTGACCGATACCGATCGGGTAGCGGCATACCTGGACAGCCTCTGGTTAGAGCGGGGGTTGTCTGAAAATTCGCTGGCGGCTTACCGCCGCGACCTAACCGCCTGGGTTGGCTGGCTGAATAGCCGTCAATTAACCCTGGCGGTTTTTTGCGTTTCCGATTTATCGGCTTACTTGGCTGACCGCCAGGTCACTGGGTTGTCGACGCGCTCGCTGGCTCGCGTGCTGTCGTCCGTACGTGGGCTGTGTCAGTACCTGGTTCGGATCGGCCTGCGATCCGATGACCCCAGCCGCGACGTGCCGGCGCCGCGGATGCCGCGCACTTTGCCCTCAACCCTGTCCGAGGCGGATGTTGACGCCCTGCTGGCGACCCCGGATGTATCGACGGTCCACGGACTGCGCGACAAGGTCGCGTTGGAAATCCTGTATGCGGCGGGTCTGCGCGTGTCGGAATTGACTGCGCTGCGCTTGCCGATGATCGATCGCCAGGCCGGGGTGGTTCGGGTCACCGGCAAAGGCAGTAAAGAGCGCTTGGTGCCGCTGGGCGAGGAGTGCGTGTTTTGGATCGGTCGCTACCTGGAGCAGGCGCGGGCGTTGTTGCCCGCGGCCGGGGACAGCGATTATTTGTTGCCGGGGCGAAAGGGCGCCTGGACCCGTCAGGCGCTGTGGTACCGGATAAAGGCGGTGGCACTGGCGGCGGGGGTTAATCCGGGTCTGTCGCCGCATGGCCTGCGTCATGCATTTGCCACCCACTTGTTGAACCATGGCGTCGATTTGCGGTCTGTTCAGATGATGCTTGGGCATGCTGACCTCAGCACCACTCAGATATATACTCAGGTGGCGACGGCGCGTTTGCAGGCCCTGCACGACGCCCACCACCCTCGAAATAATTAAGGAATTGTTGATGCGTTTTTTGCTGTGTTGGGTATCTCTATCGATTTCCGCTGCGGTGGCCGGCCCCAAAGAAGACGCGGTCCGCGCCGGCCTTCAAGCCCTCAGTAACCAAGTTGCGATTGAGCGGGTTACCGCGGTCGCCGATTCACCGCTGTACGAAGTGCGCTTGGCCAGCGGCGAAACACTGTATGCGACCGAGAACGGTACCCACCTACTGAGTGGCGATCTGTATCAGGCGCTTCCGGACAACTTGGTCAACCTGACCGAGCAAGCGCGTTGGGGTGGCCGGGTCGAGTTGATGGCTGCGGTGGCGGATGCCGAGACCGTGATTTTCTCGCCCGACGGACCGGTGCGGGCGCGTATTGATGTGTTCACCGACATCGACTGCGGCTATTGCCGCAAGTTGCACGCCGAGATCGATCAGTACACCGATCTGGGCATCGAAGTGCGCTATTTGGCGTTTCCGCGCGCCGGTTTGCAATCGGACAGCTACCGCAAGTACGTCAGCGCGTATTGCGCCGCCGATCCGCACGATGCCTTGACCCGTGCCAAGGCCGGAAAATCCGTCGCTGATGCCCAGTGTGCCAACCCGATTGCTGCGCAATATGAGCTGGGTAATCAGGTCGGCGTGCGCGGTACGCCGTCCATTGTATTGGCCTCTGGGCAGTTGATCCCCGGTTATGTGCCGGCCGCTGAATTGGCGACTCAAATGGGCCTGTAGCTCGCCAATTTGAGCAAAAAGGGTGGTAACCTAGCCGGCTCAAATTACCTGCCGGCTCGAGGACTGCATGAACACGGATTTCCAGCGCATTCAGCGCTTACCCCCCTATGTTTTCAATGTCATTGGTGAGATGCGTCAAGCGGCGCGAGCGGCAGGCGAGGACATTATTGACCTCAGCATGGGTAACCCGGATCAGCCAACGCCCAAACACATCGTACAAAAACTGGTCGAAACCGCCGAACGTGGCGATACCCACCGCTATAGTCAAAGCCGCGGCATCCCGCGCCTGCGCCGGGCCATGGCCAATTGGTACAAAGAACGCTACGACGTCGAGTTAGACTCGGAAACTGAAGTCATCGCTACGATCGGTTCAAAAGAGGGTTTGGCGCATTTGGCCATGGCCACGCTGTCGCCGGGTGATGCCGTGTTGGTACCCAATCCGGCCTACCCGATTCACCCCTACGGGTTCGTGATCGCCGGGGCCGACATCCGCCACGTGCCGATTGGCCCGGATCATGATTTCTTCGAAGAACTGACCAACGCCATCCGCAACAGCTTCCCGAAGCCAAAAATGTTGGTGCTGAACTTTCCGGCTAACCCAACCGCGGACTGCGTTGATCTCGAGTTTTTCGAGAAAATCGTTGCCATCGCCAAGGAACATCAAATTTGGGTGGTCCAGGATTTGGCCTACGCGGACATTTGCTTTGACGGCTACCAAGCCCCCAGCATCCTCCAAGTCGAGGGCGCCAAAGACATTGCGGTCGAGTTCTTTAGCCTGTCCAAAAGCTACAATATGCCGGGCTGGCGCGTCGGGTTCTGCTGTGGCAACCCCGAGTTGGTGTCGGCCCTGGCGCGGATTAAGAGTTACATGGACTACGGCACCTTTACGCCGATTCAGGTGGCGGCTATCGCGGCCCTCGAAGGCGACCAGACCTGTGTCAAAGAAATTCGTGACATGTACCAGAGCCGCCGCGACGTCTTGTGCGATGGCCTCGAGGCTGCCGGCTGGCACATCGAGCGGCCCAAGGCGACGATGTTCGTATGGGCTAAAATTCCAGAGCGCTACCGCGCCATGGGCTCACTGGAATTTGCTAAGAAACTGATGACGGATGCCAAGGTGGCGGTCAGCCCGGGCATCGGCTTTGGCAGCTATGGCGATGACTTTGTGCGCATCGCATTGATTGAGAACGAGCATCGCATCCGCCAAGCCGTTCGTTCAATCCGCAAAATGTTAACCAAAGACGACGCTAACGCGGCGTAGTCTGTAAGGAGAAAGTTCATTGGAACCGATCAAAATCGGCCTGTGTGGTCTGGGCACTGTGGCCCAGGGCACCTTGGAAGTGCTACGCCGAAATCAATCCGAAATCGAGCGCCGCGTCGGCAGCCCGGTCAAAGTGACCTGTGCCGGCGTCCGCACCGACAAGCCTGACGTTGACCTCAGTGGTATTCGCGTTGAACGCGACATGCTGGCCGTGGCGACCGCCGCGGACGTCGATATTGTGGTCGAGCTTATCGGCGGTACCGACCTCGCGTTGAAGTTGGTGATGGCTGCGATTGAGGCAGGAAAGGGCGTGGTCACGGCCAACAAAGCGCTGATCGCCATCCACGGCAACGAAATTTTCGCAGCCGCCCAAGCGCGCGGCGTGATGGTCGCATTTGAGGCTGCAGTCGCCGGTGGTATCCCCATCATTAAAGCGATCCGTGAAGGCCTTAGCGCCAATCGTATCCAATGGCTGGCGGGCATCATTAACGGCACCGGCAACTTCATCCTGACTGAAATGTCCGAGAAAGGCCGTGCCTTTGACGAGGTGCTGGCCGAAGCGCAAGCACTGGGCTACGCCGAAGCCGACCCGACCTTTGACGTCGAGGGCATCGATGCCGCTCACAAGTTGACGATTTTGGCCTCGATTGCGTTCGGCGTTCCGCTCCAGTTTGACGCCTGCTACACCGAGGGTATTGGTGCGCTGACACCTGCGGATGTCGCCAACGCCGACCAACTCGGTTACAAAATTAAGCACCTAGGCGTGGCCAAGCGCACGGGCGGCGGTATCGAGTTGCGGGTTCACCCGACGCTGATGCCCAAGAACCGGTTGCTGTCCAACGTCAATGGCGTGCTTAACGCGCTTCAAGTTCAGGGCGATGCGGTTGGCCCGACCACCTACACCGGGCCTGGCGCCGGCGGTGAGCCGACCGCCAGCGCCGTGGTCGCTGACATTGTCGACGTTGCCCGCACGCTAACGGCGGATCCGCTGAATCGGGTGCCGCATTTGGCCTTCCATGCCGACGCGTTGGGCGGCGAGCCGATTTTGAGCATTGATCAAATTCACTCGGCCTACTATCTGCGTTTGCAGGTGGCGGACACCCCGGGTGTCCTAAGCCAGATCACCAAGCGTCTAGGTGACCATGCCATCAGCATCGAGTCGATCGTGCAAAAGCAGGTCCAGGACCCGCATGATTCGGTTCCGGTGGTGCTGTTGACCGGTGTCGTCAAAGAAGCCGACATGAACGCGGCGTTGGCCGAAATTGAAGCGCTTGAATCGGTCCTCGAACCGGCTGTTAAGATCCGCGTGGAGAGCCTCGTATGATGCGCTATGTGTCGACCCGTGGACGTTCCGACGCCCTCGACTTTGAAGGCGTATTGCTGCGAGGCTTGGCCCCGGACGGTGGTTTGTATGTGCCCGAGTCCTTGCCCACGTTTAGCCCCGAGCAGTTGCGTGAAATGGCCAAACTCAGCTACGCCGAATTGGCCCTGGAAGTGACCTGGCCATTTGTCGACGGATTCATGCCCAAGGCCGAGTATGCGGCGCTGTTGACCGAGACCTACGCCGAGTTCAATCACCCGGCGGTGGCCCCGTTAAAACAGCTCGACAGTAACCTCTGGTTGCTTGAACAGTTCCACGGCCCGACCCTGGCCTTTAAGGATTTTGCGCTGCAACTGTTGGGGCGTTTGTTGAACTTGGCGTTGGCCCGCAAAGGCGAGCGCGGCGTTGTCTTGGGTGCCACCAGCGGCGACACCGGTAGTGCGGCGATTGAAGGCTGCCGCCACGGCAACCAGCTGGATGTGTTTATCTTGCACCCGCACGAGCGGGTATCCGACGTCCAGCGTCGCCAGATGACCACGGTGTTGGACCCCAGCGTGTTTAACATCGCCGTCCAAGGCGATTTTGACGATTGTCAGGCGGCGGTCAAGGCCAGCTTCAATGACCAATCGTTTTTGAATGGCAAGCGACTGATTGCGGTTAACAGTATTAACTGGGCGCGGGTGATGGCCCAGATTGTCTATTTCTTTTACTCAGGCTTGCGCCTCGGGGCTCCGGACAAGGCGATCTCCTTTGCCGTGCCAAGCGCCAACTTCGGGCACATGTTCGCCGGTCACTTGGCCAGTCAAATGGGGTTGCCGGTCGAGCAGTTCATCGTCGCGACCAACCATAACGATGCTCTGGATCGGTCAATCAAGGGCGGTGTGTTGGCGCGCCAGGCGCTGTCGCCGTCGCTGTCGCCGTCGATGGACATTGTCGTGTCGTCGAATTTTGAACGCCTGCTGTACGCCCTGAGCGGCGGTGACAGCGCCATGATCGACGACTTGATGAAGACTTTCGCCGAGACCGGTCATGCACAGATTCCTGCAGCAATCATGCAGGCGGCTGAGCGTTGGACGTCGGGTGCGGTCGACGACGCCGAAACGGTCGCCACGATCAAACGTTGGCACGCCCAAAGTGGCGAGATTTTGGACCCGCACACGGCCATTGGCGTGCGCGTTGCCGAGGATCACGTCGGCACTACGCCAATGATCTGCATGGCCACTGCGCACCCGGCAAAATTCGCCGAGGCCGTGGTGGCCGCCGGGCTGACGCCCTCGGCGTTGCCGTCGAGCATGGCTGACCTGATGGATCGGCAGGAGCGCTACCAGGTACTGGCAAACGACGTGGCCGCGATTCAAGCCTACGTCGCTGCGAACATTTAACATGCAATGCGCCCCACGCGCGTTATCCGAGGCCGTTTTTGATCAGGCCTTAAACAGTGGGGCGACCTTGCTTCAGGCTCGGATCTTGGCCGGTCGGCTATCCGACCACCAAGCCGACCAAGTCGCCGGTGCGCTCAATCCATCGCTCAAGCACCTGGCCTCGCCGATGCGCCTTCGTGGTATGGATATCGCGATTGCGCGTCTAGTGCGGGCGATTGAGCAGGGCGAGTCGATTGGCTTGATCACCGACTACGACGTCGATGGGATTACCTCGCACTGGGTTTTGCTGCATGCCCTTCGGCATCATTTCGGTGTTCCTAGCGAGCGTTTGAGTTCGTGGATTGGCCATCGCATTCACGATGGTTATGGCATTTCTCAGACCTTGGTGGATCGTTTGCTCAGCAGCCCCACGCGTCCGTCGGTGGTGGTTACGGCGGACTGCGGCACCAGCGACGAAGCGCGCATTGCCCAGCTTGCCGCCGCGGGTATCGATGTCATTGTTGGCGATCATCATGCAATCCCGGCCGAGGGTGTGCCGGCCAGTGCACTGGCGGTGATTAACCCGACCCAACCGGACTGCGATTATCCTGACCCCAGTATTGCCGGGGTCATGGTCAGCTGGCTGATCATGAGCGGGCTACGCCAGGGGCTGATCGAGGCGGGCCAGCTGGCGGCGGACGCGCCTAAGTTGATCGACGCCCTGGATGCGGTGGCCTTGGGCACGGTCGCGGACTGTGTCGACTTGGGTGGCAGTGCGATTAACCGCGCGGTGGTGCGTGCCGGGTTGGGTCAAATCAATCGGCTGCAGCGTCCGGTGTGGCAAGCCTTCGCCGAACTGATGGGGGCGGACAACCTGCCGATAAGCGCCGAGACGCTGGCTTTTCAGATGGGGCCCCGAATCAATGCCCGCGGCCGAATTGATGACCCGATGCAGGCGCTTTACCTGATGCTGTCGGGGGCCAAGGGCGAGGCCATCCGTCACCTTAATCAGTTGAGTCAAGACAACGAGTCGCGCAAGGCCTTGGAGCGCACCATGGTCGACGCCTGCATGCCCAAGGCGGTTCGTCAGCGCGAGACCGGCCGTTTCTGTGTAGTGGTGTCGGATGAAGGAGGACACCCCGGCGTCCAAGGCATTGTTGCCTCGCGTATCACCGAGCGCACCGGGTTGCCCAGCGTGGTATTGGCACCAGCCCAGGCACCGGCGTATTTCGTCGGCTCAATGCGTTCGGTTCCGGGGGTCAATGCGAAACAAGCCTTGCAGGCCTGTAGCCAGTGGCTGTCGCGTTTTGGCGGCCATCATGGGGCGGCCGGCCTGACCTTGCCCAAGGCTCACCTAACCGAATTCGCCATGGCCTTAGACACCGCCGTGCGTCAGCAAGTCAGCGAGCAGCCCCAACCGATGCGTTGGCACGATGGCGACTTGGATCCGGCCGATTTAAGCGCCCCGCTGATCGAGCAAATCGACGGCCTTCAGCCCTACGGCCGCGGCTTCGAGGCGCCCAGCTTTGTCGGTGTATTCAAAATCGATGCGTTGCGTGCCGTGGGCAAAGATCCGGTCCATTTAAGTCTGCAAGTGAGCTGCGGGGGCCGGCAGTTCCGTACGGTCTGGTTTCGGGCGTTGAAGCGCGCCGGTGAAACGGCGCCAGTCGCGCTCGGCCAGTCAGTACGACTGGTCTGGCGCCCGGTCAGCGAAACCTTTCGTGGCGAAACACGTCTGGTGCCGCGTATCGAGGGTTTGGCCTAGGCCATCAGAATCCGACGCCGGGTGTAAATGGAAGTCAATTCCATCTGGTGAAATTCAGCCGGCGCGGTAGACTAGATGAATGAGCCAAAACGACACCACTCAAGTTAAAAGCTTGGCCCGCGGGCTGAACATGTTAAAGGCCTTGGCCGCCCATCCCCACGGGCTTGCGCTGGCCGATTTGGCGCGCGCGGTTGAGCTGGCGCCGTCGACCACACACAGGCTGTTGGACACCTTGGTGCAACAACGTTTCGTGCGCCAGTCCAGTGACGGCCTATGGCAGGTTGGCATGACCTGTTTCGAGGTCGGCACCGCATTTTTCGTCGCCCGCGACTGGGTCCGCGATCTTTACCCAGCCTTGGTTGAACTGTCCGAGCGCGGCAACGAAACCGCCAACATGGGCACCCTGGATGGTGACGAGGTGATCTTTGTCGGGCAGGTCGAATGCCGCGAAGTCATGCGCATGGTGGCGCCCCTGGGATCGCGCGCACCGGCATACGCATCGGGCGTCGGTAAGGCCCTGTTAGCGTCCCGGGAATCCGCTTCGATCCTGCGTCACCTGCCACAACCGATGCCGGCGGCCTTTACCGCCACCACACTGGATTCAACGGACGCGGTGTTGGCCGATATGCAGGCCATCCGCGAGCGTGGCTATGCGATCGACTGGGAAGAGCGCAACCCGGGTTTGCGCTGCGTGGCTGCACCGGTGTTTGACGAGCATGGGGCCGCCCAGGTGGCGATTTCATTGTCCGGGCCAGCCACGCGCATGGACGAGGCACGTGTCCATGAGCTGGGTCGCTGGGTGGCCGCGACCGCCTATCAGCGCACACTCGAACTCGGTGGCCATTGGCCGGATGCCTGGGCACGGCCTTCGGAAGCCCGCGCGGGCACGGCCTCGTAAATGGCGACTTTGATCATTGGCGGCACCGCCGGCATCGGAAAGGCCTGGGCGGCGCACTTGCGCGACCTCGGCCAGACGGTCTGGGTGGCCGCACGCAGCGGCGGCGATTGGCGCGTCGATGTCACCGACGAGGACAGCATCCAGGCCTTGGCGAACGCGGTGATGGCCGCGGACGAACCCTTGGACAGGCTGATTTACACAGTCGGGCTGCTGCACGCGGACGGGATGGGGCCTGAAAAAAGCATTCGCCAGTTGCAACCGGCGAATGCCCTGCGCAGTTTCCAAATTAATACCCTGGCGCCGGCACTGATCGGTAAGGCCTTTTGGCAGTGGTTACGCAAAAGTCCTGAGCCGACGTACGTCACGCTGTCCGCTCGGGTCGGCTCGATCAGCGACAATCGCTTGGGCGGTTGGCACAGCTACCGGGCCGCAAAGGCCGCCCAAAATATGATGATGACCAACCTGGCGATCGAGCTGAAACGGGTTAATCCCTGGGCGACGATCGCCATGTTGCACCCGGGCACGGTGGATACCGGCTTGTCCAAGCCGTTTCAGGCCGCGGTGCCCGCCGGCAAACTGTTTACGCCGGCCCAGGCCGCGGCCCAGCTGGAATCGGTGGTTCAGGGGCTGACCCCGGCGCAAACAGGCGCCTTTATTGACTGGAACCACCAGCCGATCCCGTTTTGAGCAAACCCTGGGCGGTCTACCTGTTGCAGTGCCGTTCCGGGCGGTTGTACACCGGCGTTGCGGTCGACGTGCAGGCGCGCTTTGCGCTGCATCAGGCCGGTAAGGGTGCGCGCTTCACCAAAGCCGATCCGCCGGTGGCGCTGTTGGCCTATCAGTGGTTGGACGGGCGCTCGGCTGCGCTGAAAGAAGAGTACCGAATCAAGCAGTTGCCGCGGGCGCAGAAACTGGACTTGATTCGGCAGTGGAACGCGACCTAGTCGCGCTGGTCGGGGTTGGCCTTAATCTTGTGGATCGATAAATCCGCGCCGTTGAATTCTTGCTCTTGGTCCAGTCGCAGGCCGACGGTTTTATACAGCGTGCCGTAGACCACCGTGCCGCCGATTAAGGCCACTGCAACGCCGCTTAGTGTGCCAACAATTTGCGCGCCTAGGGTGACTCCACCCAGCCCACCTAGAGCCTCCAGGCCGAAAATCCCGGCGGCGATACCGCCCCAAACGCCGCACAAACCGTGCAACGGCCAGACGCCCAAAACGTCGTCGAGCGCCTTGCGGCTTTGGCCCCAGGTAAACAGAAACACAAACAGGCCGCCGGCGACCAGGCCGGTCGCCAGTGCGCCGATGGGGTGCATAATGTCCGATCCCGCACAAATCGCGACCAAGCCTGCAAGCGGTCCGTTATGGATGAACCCCGGGTCGTTTTTGCCAACGATCAAGGCTGCGAGGGTGCCGCCGACCATGGCCATTAAGCTGTTGACCGCCACTAAGCCTGAAATGCCGTCCATGGCCTGGGCACTCATGACGTTGAAACCAAACCAGCCGACGATCAGGATCCAGGCGCCAAGGGCCAAGAACGGGATGCTGGACGGTGCGAAGCTGACCAAGCGGCCGTCACGGAAACGACCGCGCCGGCTGCCCAAAAATAATACCGCCACCAGCGCCAGCCAGCCGCCCATGGCGTGGACCACAACCGAGCCCGCAAAATCATGGAAGGGCGCGCCGAAGCGAGCTTCCAGCCAGGCTTGGAAGCCAAGGTTGCCGTTCCAGATCAAGCCTTCAAAGAAGGGATACACCAGCGCAACCACGGTGACGTTGGCCATCATCATCGGCCAAAACGCAGCGCGTTCGGCGATGCCGCCACTGATAATGGCTGGAATGGCAGCGGCAAAGGTCAGCAAAAAGAAGAACTTGGTCAGCTCGTAGCCGTTATTAGCAATTAGGCTGTCGGCGGAGCCAAAAAAGTTGCTGCCGTAGGCGAGGCTGTAACCGACCGCAAAGTAGGCAATAGCCGAGGCGCCAAAGTCGGTCAGGATTTTAACCAGGGCGTTGACTTGGTTTTTGTGGCGCACGGTCCCGACTTCTAAAAAGGCGAAGCCGGCATGCATGAACAGCACGAGTATCGCCCCCATCAAAATAAAGAAGGTATCGGCGCTACTGGCGATCAGGTCCAGGCGGGTAGCTAAGGAGGCCATGTTGTCGGTCATTGTCATTCCTTGCGCACTGCAGAGGTGCGTTTTTATTCGATTTTCGGTTCGTTGCACTAAAATTGTGCGCTTTTAGGTCGTTACCAAACGCGCAGCCAGCTAAACGCCGCGTGTGCACCAAAACTAAGCGATTTCTGTGCCAGCTATGACCACCCTTGCGCTGAGCCGCAATGGCACCAATAACTAGACAAACTTCAGTCATTGGATCCGTTATGGAATATCTCGCCCGTTTGCCCCTGTTTGTTCGTGTGGTGCGCCTCGGCAGCTTCGCGGCGGTTGCGCGCGAGGTGGACATGACACCGTCCGCGGTTAGCAAGCAAATTCAGCGCCTGGAGAGCGAGCTGGGGGTGCGACTATTTCAGCGCACCACGCGTCAGTTGGCACTAACCGATGAGGGGCAGCGGTTTTATGAGCAGTCGTCGCCGTTGGTCGAGGGCTTACTCGAGGCCTCCGACCAGTTAAAGGAGCGCCAGTTGGCGCTGGTAGGCAAGTTGCGAGTCTCGGTCCCGGGGGCTCTACTTAACCACGGCATGTCAGACGCCTTCGCTGAATTCGCGTTGCAGCATCCGGCGTTGGAATTGCAGGTCGAGGCCAGCGAGCGTCTGGTCGATTTGTTACAAGACCATTTTGACATGGCGATTCGGATCGCTGCGCTCGAGGATTCGTCCTTGGTGGCGCGGCGTCTGGCGCCGGCGCCCATGTGGTTGGTAGCGTCACCGGACTTTGTTGCGGTGCACGGCACGCCGATCCACCCCGAGCAGTGGATCGGTGCGCCTATGGTCACTTACGCCGGCCATGGCCGCCAAGCGTTTCGATTCGAGGGGCCGGACGGGGCCGCGGATGTGCGTTTCCAAGGGCGCTTGCAGGGTGACAGCGATGCGTTTTTGTTGACGGCGGCGCGCCATCACCTGGGCTTTTGCATCGTGCCGGCATTCGCCGCTCAATCGGCGGTCAAGTCCGGGCAACTTGTGCGCCTGTTGGCAGACTGGACGTTACAGCCTGAGCGTAGCATTTGGGCGGTCTATCCTCATAGGCAGCACCTGCCCATTCGCACCCGTACTTTGATCGATCACTTGGTGGGCTGGTTTGACCGCAATGCCGAATTAGGATGAAGTATGAATCCCAGCCACGCGCGCGTTTTGGTGGTGTCAGCGTATGACGCCGACAGCCATCAGTATTGGTTCAATCGATTAACGGAAATGTACCCCGATGCGGCGTTTACGCGGATTGCACTGCCACCGGTTAACTATGCCTGGCGTCAGCGTGGCAACGCGTTGCGGCTGGCAGGTGAGTTTGAAACCCAACTCAGCGGCGATTACGACATGCTATGGGTAACCTCGGCGGTCGATTTGGCAACCCTGCGCGGACTGGTGCCGTGCCTAGCTAACCTGCCGACGCTGGTGTACTTCCACGAAAACCCGTTTGCCTATCCGGACGCGTCGCGACCCGGGCATGCCCTCGACGCCCAGCTGACCAGCCTATACACGGCGATGGCGGCGGACCGCTGTGTGTTCAATTCACGCCATAACCTGAGCTCGTTTTTGTCGGGGGTGGCGGCGCTGTTGGACAAATGCCCGGACGAAGTTCCGCCCGGTGTCGTTCAGTCGTTATTGGCAAAAAGTCAGGAAACGCCGGTGCCGCTGGCCGGGGATCTGTTTGGGCGCGAGATCGCGGAGCGCGATCGTCCTGGCATTCGAATCGCATGGAATCACCGCTGGGGCTTTGACAAAGGGCCGGAGCGTTTGCTGGCCTTCGCCAAGGCTCTGGATCGCTCGGACGTGGACGCCCAATTGATGCTGCTCGGGCACCGCTCGGACGTTGCCCCCGGTAGCCTGCGCGAGTTGCTCGACCACTACGGGCACCTGGTCAGCTTCAATGGTTTTGAAGACGATCGTGAAATGTACTGCGCCCGATTGGCTATGGCTGACGTGGTGTTATCGACCGCACGGCATGACTTTCAGGGGCTCTGCATCATGGAAGCGGTGGCCTTGGGCTGTGTGCCGTTGGTGCCGGATCGCCTTAGTTACCCTGAGTTTTTCCAAGACACGCCGCGCTACCGCTCAAGCCCAGATGCCGACGCCGAAGCGACCAATGCGGTGGCACTGCTTCGGATGTGGCGCGACAACGGGTTGCCGCCGGTGCCGGATGTCAGTCGATTCCGCGTTTCGGTGCTTGAACAACAGTACACGCAGGCGATAATGGCGCTCTAATGATAAGGAGCTCCGCCATGTTGCAGCCGTTTCACCTAGCCATTCCGGTCGATGACCTGTCCGCAGCCCGTGCCTTTTATGGTGATCTGATGGGCTGTGCCGAGGGGCGCAGCAGCGATCAATGGATCGATTACGATTTTTTTGGCCACCAACTGGTCACCCATGTTGCGCCCAAATCGGGTGAACACCGCAATGACGTCGACGGCAAAGCCGTGCCGGTGCCGCACTTTGGTGTGGTCTTGGCGTGGGATGACTGGCATGCCTTGGCGGATAAGCTGACCGCCGCTGGCTGCGAGTTCGTGATTGAGCCGGGGATCCGGTTTCAGGGGTTGGCCGGCGAACAGGCCACGTTCTTTTTGTACGACCCGGCCTCGAATGCCCTGGAATTCAAGGCATTCAAAGACCCGTCGCAGTTGTTTGCCGTTTAGGCTCGCAACCCGCCGTTAGCGGCCGATACTGTCAACCGCAGCCATGGCGCTGATGTTGACGATGCCGCGCACGGTGACCGCGCTGGTCATGATGTGGACCGGCATGTCGGCGCCCAACAACAGCGGCCCGACCGACACACCACCGCCCAATACCTTCAACAGGTTGCGGGCGATGTTGGCGGCATCCAAGTTGGGCATGATCAGCAAGTTCGCTTCGCCGGTTAGCAGCGACTCCGGCATCATGTCAGCACGGATATTTTCATCCAATGCAGCATCCGCGTGCATTTCGCCTTCAATTTCCAAGTCCGGCGCCAATTCGCGAATCATCGACAGGGCTTGTTGCATGTTGACGGCGGATTTATATGGGCTCGAGCCGAAGTTTGAGTGGCTGACCAGGGCGGCCTTCGGGGTGATACCGAATTGACGCATTTCCTCGGCCGCCAGCAAGGTCGATTCGCAGATCTGTTGCGGGGTCGGCTCGTAGGTGACATGCGTGTCGGCAATAAAGAAGGTGCCGCGTGGCAAAATCAGCACCGACAGGGCGCTTAGGTCATCCACCCCGGGGCGTTTGCCGATCACGTCCTTGACCACTTCTAGGTGCTTGCGGTAGCTGCCGAACGAGCCGCACACCATCGAGTCGCCCATGCCCATGCGCAGGGCCATGCACGCCACCAAGGTGAAGTTGGCGCGAATACGGGCCTGGGCCGCTTTTGGCGTGACCCCGCGGCGCGCCATCAGCTTGTAGTATTCCTGACCCATGGTGGTCATTTGCTCATCATCCAAGTAATCGATGATGTCAAAGTCGACGCCCGCGGTGATGTTCAGGCTCATGCTGTCGATCTTTTCTTGGATGACCGGGGGGCGTCCGACCAAAATCGGCCGCGCCAGCTTTTCCGAGACCACACGCTGGACCGCTTGCAGCACCTTGCCCGATTCGCCCTCGGCGTAAATCAGCCGCTGTTGGGCGGCTTTGGCACGCTCAAATACCGGTTTCATCAAGATGCCGGAACGGAACACGAAGCGGTTTAGGCGTTCACGGTAGGCTTCGAAATCCGTGATCGGACGGGTCGCCACGCCGGAGTCAATCGCCGCTTTGGCCACGGCGGTGGCGATCTCGACGATCAGGCGCGGGTCGAACGGCTTGGGGATCAGGTTGTCGGGACCGAAGGTTTGGGCCTCGTTGCCATAGGCGCTGGCGACTTCGGGGCTGGGCGGTGCCATGGCCAGGTCGGCGATGGCGTGTGCACAGGCCTTTTTCATTTCTTCATTGACCGTAGTCGCACCGACATCCAGTGCGCCGCGGAACAAGAATGGGAAACACAGCACGTTGTTGACCTGGTTGGGGAAGTCACTGCGTCCGGTCGCGACGATGGCGTCCGGGCGTGCTTCGCGGGCCAGGTCCGGCATGATTTCCGGTGTCGGGTTGGCGAGTGCGAAAATGATCGGCGAATCCGCCATGGTTTTGAGCATGTCTTGGGTCACGATGCCCGGCGCCGAGCAGCCTAAAAATGCATCCTTGCCCTTGATCGCGTCGACCAGGGTGCGGTCATCGGTGGCTTGGGCGAAAATCGACTTGTAGGGGTCCATAAAGGTCGTGCGACCCTCGTAGACCACGCCTTCGATGTCGCACACAGTGATGTTCTCGCGGCGCATACCCAGGCTGACCAGCATGTTCAGGCAGGCCAGGGCGGCGGCGCCGGCGCCGGCGCATACCAGTTTGACGTCTTCGATCGGCTTGTTGGCGACGCGGAAGGCGTTCAAAAAGGCCGCGGACACCACAATCGCGGTGCCGTGCTGGTCGTCGTGGAACACCGGAATGTTCATGCGCGCGCGCAGGCGCTTTTCGATCTCGAAGCATTCAGGCGCTTTGATGTCTTCGAGGTTAATGCCGCCAAAGGTCGGCTCTAGCAGGGCCACGGCATTAACGAATTCGTCAACGTCGGTGGTGTCGACTTCGATGTCAAAGCAGTTAATACCGGCGAACTTTTTAAACAGCACCGCCTTGCCTTCCATGACCGGCTTGGACGCGAGCGGGCCGATCGGCCCCAGGCCCAAGACGGCGGTGCCGTTGGTAATCACACCGACCAGGTTGCCGCGGCCGGTCATTTGGGCGGCGGCGGCTTCGTCTTCGACGATGGCTTCGCAGGCATAGGCGACGCCTGGGCTGTAGGCCAGTGCCAGGTCGCGCTGGCTGGTCATGGGTTTGGTCGCGGTAATCTCGAGTTTTCCAGCGGGTTCCATGCTGTGGTATCGGAGAGCGGCTTCTTTAAAATTTTCTGACATTGCGCCTAACGCCTTATAGAGATGTTGAGTAAGATTGAGTGTAATGGAATAGCATTTCAAAAACTTATCGAAACACTGATGAAACTACGAAAAATGGGATTTATCGCCGGCTTCGCGCTGGTGGTTGGGGCACTGATCAGTCTGGCGTTGCCAGACGATCCGAGCAAAGCTGCGGAAAAAGTGTTTAATGAAGTCAACTTCGAATCACAGGACCTGCGCCTGTCCAGCGAGCGCTTGATTGCGACGCGATTGCGTTTGTTGCGCGGCGAAGGGTCCCTGGCCGACCAGCCGGTCCTGCAGGGCGAGGCCGACGCCTTGGTCGGGGATATCGATCGCCAGTTGTCCGAGGTCGCCGATTGGGTCGTCCAATTCGCCGCACCGCCGGCTGATGGCCGGACCGAGTGGTTGCTGGGCCAGCGCGACGCCGTGCGCAGCCTGTTGACTGCGGTCCGCGCGTTAGACAGAAAAGGCCGTGTGCTACTGGGCGATCCGGGCGCAAGCTAGTATCATTGCGCCTCGCAATAGGGACGCACGAATGCCACAACCAGCTCAACAACGATACCGCTTCAGCTACGCCGACATCCATCACACGCTGGGGCTTGCGGCCCAAGAAGTGATCGAATCGGGCCTCGAGTTCGACTACATATTGGCGATCGGCGGCGGTGGTTACATTCCCGCACGTATCCTGCGCACCTACTTGAATCGCCCGATACTGTCGGTGGCGCTTAGCCGCTACAGCGATGACGCGCCGCCGAGCGACACGCCGCTCAAGTTACAGTGGACCGAGGGCTTCGCCGAAGCCATACGTGGCAAGCGTTTGCTGGTGGTGGACGAAGTCGACGACCAACGCACGACCTTGGCATGGTGCCTGAACGAGCTCAATCACGAGTCCCCCAGCGCGCTGTCGGTGCTGGTGCTGCACGATAAAAACAAGCGCAAAAATGCCGAGTACCCTGACTACGTAGACCGCGTCTTTGTCGGTCAGCGCATCGAAGACTACTGGGTCGAATACCCCTGGGACGCGCTGGACATCTACGGCCATGAGGAAACGGCTCAGGGCTTGGTCGACGTCGAAATGCCCTACGGTAGCCACTAGCCGATGCCGGCGGCGATCACCTTTCTGCTAAGTTTCCAACTGGCGGGAATGGTGTTGGTCACGGCGCTGTCGCTGGCTATTCCGGAACCGGTGATCGGCCTGGTGTTGCTGTTTGCCTGGGTGCGCTTTGGTTTGCCGACGCCGGCGGCGCTGGACGCCATGTGCACCGGATTGCTGTCGCACCTGTCGCTATTGTTCGTGCCGGCGGCGGTCGGTTTGATGACCTACGCGGATCTATTGTGGGATCACTGGTTGCCGGTCGGTCTGGCGTTATTGATTTCGACGCCGTTGTCGATTGCCACGGGCGCCTGGGTTTTCGCCTGCGTTGCCCGGGCCATGAATCGTCCGCCCGAGGGCGACGAGATTAAACATGGATAGGGCCCAGTTGTGGGTTTACCTGGCCGAGCAGCCACTGATGTGGTTGACGGTGACGCTGCTGGCCTACATGGGCGGGCATGCGCTGTTTGTGCGCTCGGGGCACCGCGCGTGGGTTAATCCGGTGGCCATTGCTGGGCTGTCGTTGGCGGCGATCTTGGTCGTTACCGGCACGCCTTACAGCGAGTATTTTGAGGGCGCGCAGTTCGTCCACTTTTTGTTGGGACCGGCGACTGTGGCGTTGGCATGGCCACTGCACAAAAACTGGGCCAGCGTGTCGCGCCTGTTGGTGCCCTTGTTTTGCGCCTTGATCGCCGGCTCATTGATCTCTGTTGGCAGTGCCGTCGCCATTGCGTACGCCCTGGGCGCGCCGTCGGAGGTGTGGCTGTCGCTGGCGCCTAAATCAGTCACCAGCCCGATCGCCATGGGTGTCGCCGAAAAAATTGGCGGACTGCCGGCCTTAACCGCCGGCTTGGTTGTCAGTACCGGCATTATCGGCGCGATCATGGTAACGCCGTTGATGGACGCTATGGGTATTCGCGATTGGCGCGCGCGCGGCATGGCCGTGGGTGTCGCCGCGCACGGTATTGGCACCGCCCGGGCCTTTCAAGTGAATCCAGTCGCCGGTGTATTCGCCGCGACCGCCATGGTGTTAAACGCCTTGGTGACCGCTTTAGTTGCCAGTTTACTGGCCGGAACAGGAACCTAGTATGAATAGCATTACCATCGCCCGCCCTGATGATTGGCACGTGCACCTGCGTGACGATGACATGCTTGAACAGGTGGTTGAGTTCACCGCGCGCCAGTTCGCCCGCGCCATTGTGATGCCGAACTTGAAGCCGCCGGTGATTAATATCGAGCGGGCGATTGCGTACCGTGACCGGATCTTGGCGGCCTGCCCTGAGCAGTACGATTTTACGCCCTTGATGACCGCGTATTTAACCGATACCACCGATCCCGCAGAGCTGGAACGCGGGTTCGCGGCGGGCGTTTTGACCGCGGTTAAGTTGTACCCCGCTAACGCGACCACCAACAGCGCCGCCGGCGTCAGCAGTGTCGACGCCGTGCGTGGCTGCCTCGAAGTGATGCAGCGGATTGGCATGCCTTTGCTGGTTCACGGCGAGGTGGTCGACCCGGCGATTGATATTTTTGACCGTGAAGCGGTTTTTTTGGAGCGCGTGCTGGCGCCGATGATTGCTGATTTTCCGGCGCTGAAAGTAGTGCTGGAACACATCACCACGGCCGATTCGGTCGACTTCATCATGGCATCGACGACGCCACTGGCGGCGACCATTACCGCGCACCACCTGCAGGTCAACCGCAACCACATGTTGGTCGGCGGCATTCGCCCGCACTACTACTGTTTACCGATCGTTAAGCGCGCCAGCCACCAACAAGCCCTGCGTGACGCCGCAACCGGCGGTGATACGCGCTTTTTCTTGGGCACCGACACGGCGCCGCATCCGATCACGGGCAAGCACAGCGCGTGCGGCTGTGCCGGGGTGTTCACGGCACCCTGTGCGCTGGAAAGTTATGTACAGGTGTTTGATGAGGAAAACGCGCTGGACAAATTCGAGGCCTTCGCGTCCTTCAATGGGCCGGCGTTTTACGGTTTGCCGGTCAACACGGGGACGCTGACCTTGACCCGCACGCCGACCAAAGTTGGTGGTGACTTAGGCGAGGGTGACGCCGCCATCCGGCCTTACCGGATGGGCGAAACCCTGCCCTGGTCAGTGGCTTAGTCCTACCAGTCGCCGACGTTGGGCCGCGAGGCCCAGGGCTCGGCCGGTGCCAGCGACTCGCCATCTTGCAACAGTTCAATGCTGATGCCATCGGGGCTTCGGATAAAGGCCATGTGACCGTCGCGCGGTGGCCGCAAAATGGTGACGCCGCCGTCTTCAAGTCGTCGGCAGGTGGCATAGATATCATCCACGCCGTAGGCCAAGTGGCCAAACGCCCGCCCTGGCAAGGGGTAGTCCTCGGGGTCCCAGTTATAGGTCAGCTCCAGCACCGGTGTTTTGTCAGCGCGGGCCCGATCGCTGTCGCTCGCGCTAGCTAAATAGACCAGGGTAAAGCGGCCGCCGGTGCTGTCATACCGGTTGACCTCGACCAATCCCAATAGCTCGCAGTAAAAGTGCATGGACGCGTCCAGATCGTGGACGCGTACCATGGTGTGCAGGTATCTCATTGTGCAGTTTCCTTCGTGTTGATGTGCAATGCGTGGCCGCGGATCGGCTCAATCAGTTCGTCGTCCAACTCGCGTCCATCATACAGCCCGCGTAAGACGCCTTTGCGCGCCGGCTGGCCACTCATGGCGTTGATGCGTGCGTCCGACAGCGCGGTGCGCCCGGACATACGCAGCCCCCATTGCGCCAGGTGCTGGTACATGGTGGCGCGCACGCCGTCATGGTCATCACTGGCGCCGAGGTCGTTGAGCTCGTGTGGGTCGCGCTCACGATCGAACAGCATAGGCCGCAGTCCGCCCTCAAAATGGACCAGCTTCCAGGCGTGGTCAACCACCATGAAAATGCGGGCATCGCGCGGACTGATGCCCAGATCGCGGGCCATCGGCGTCGGCCCGTAGTCGTATTCACTGATCGCATAGGTGCGCCAGGTATCGGGCGTGCAGCCATGCAACCACGGCAATAGCGAGCGCCCCTCCAGCACATGGTCCGGTATGGGGTGGCCGGTCCAGTCGATAAAGGTGCTGGCCAAATCGATGGCCTCGACCAGGGCGTCACAGGTGCTGGCGCGGGTGGCATCGGCCGCCGGGTTAGGATCGACGATGATCATGGGGATTTTCACCGAACAGTCATGAAACAGGTCCTTCTCGCCCATCCAATGATCGCCCAGGTAGTCGCCGTGATCCGAGGTCACCACGATCAAGGTGTTGTCACGCTGGCCGCTGCGATCTAGGTAATCAAACAACCGACCTAATTCATCGTCGCATTGGGCGATTAAGCCCATGTAGGCAGGAATGGCCTTGTCGCGGACGTCTTGGCGGCTAAACCCGCGGCCGATCAGGCTATTTTGGTAGGCCGCAAAGACCGGGTGGGTGTCGATGTGTTCGTCATCACTGCGGTTCAGCGCCATAACATCATCGGCGCTGTAGCGATCGTGGTAGGGCGCCGGCACGATGTACGGCCAGTGCGGTTTGATATAGGACAGGTGGCACAGCCACGGCGTTGGGTTGTCGCGGCGACTGTCGATCCAGTCAATGCACTCGCGCGTCAGCCACGGCGTTTCGGAATCTTGGTTGAGGATATTGGCCGGTTTGTCCGCGTTTTCCATCAGCCAGCCCGACAAAATCTCGCCGTTGGGGCCAATCGCCGAGTTGGCGTAATCGTGCCATGGATTGTCGGATTTATAACCGCGTGACGTTAAGTACGCGTTGTACGGCGAGTAGCTTTGATCGTAAATGCCGTCGACGCCTTGCGGTCATAAGCCGTCATCGCGGACATGCACATCAAAGCCGGCCTGGGCGACGCGGGCGCCGATCACGCTGTGCGCATCCAGATCCAAGCGTTGCATGCCCTGCGGATCTGGGACCATGTGGGTTTTGCCGATCAGTACGGCATCATAACCGACCGCCCGTAGGTGATCGCCCAGCGTCTGTTCGCCGACCTTGAGCGGGTAGTTGTTGCGATGGGCGCCGTGGGACTGGGTGTAGCGTCCGGTATAGAAGCTCATGCGCGAGCTGCCGCAGATGGTCGATTGGGCGTAGGCCTGGGTAAAGCGGACCCCGCGCTCGGCTAAGCGGTCGATGTTGGGGGTTTTTAGGCTGGGGTGACCGGCGCAGCTCAAATAGTCCCAGCGCAACTGGTCAAACATAATAAAGAGGATGTTTTGGGTCGGCATAATGGTCTCAGTGTGATGGCGTTCGCGTTAACATTGGCGCCGGTTCACTCGAAAAGCAATCGCGCTGTACGGGCTGTGGTAGGCTCATTTTATGCAACGACTAACCTACGTATATGACCCCATGTGTTCCTGGTGTTTCGGCTTTGCCGACACCTACAACGCCATTTGTGCGGACCTGCCGGCGCAGGTCACCTCGGCGCGGTTGTTGGGTGGCTTGGCGCCGGATAGCGACACCCCGATGGACTCGGGCATGGCGGATATGCTCGCCGCGACCTGGCACCGAATCGAGGCCCAATGCGCCGTCACCTTTGATCACGGCTATTGGGATCAATCGCCGCCACCGCCGCGCACGACTTTTGTGGCGTGCCGCGCGGTGATTGCCGCCCAGACCTTGGGTGCGTCGGATCTGGATATGCTGCGCGCGATTCAGCGCGCCTACTACCAACAGCGCCGCAACGTATGGCAACCGGCGGTATTGACCGAATTGGCGGTCGAACTTGGGCTGGATGGAGCGGCATTCGCCCACGCCTTGGACTCGGTCGCCACGCGCGCCGCGCATACCGATCAACAGCGCCAAGCCGCGGCCATGGGCGTTCAGGGCTACCCAACCTTGGTTTGGCAGGACGACCGTCAAAGCGGTCGGCTGCCGGTCGAATATGGCACGCCGGCGGTGACCCTCGATGTGATTCGCTCGCTGATGGCGGCCGACAATGCCTGAGCCGCTGGTCAGCCTAGGGCTGACGCCGGCCGAGCTGGAGCGGCTATCGCCTGAGTTGTTGCGGTTCACTTGAAGCAGGCAGCCGAGCACAAAAACTATGCCGAGGTGATTCGCCTGAGCGGTGTTTTAAATGCCCGCGGTGACGACGCGATCGAGCACTGCCGGGTCGCCATGAACCGCGTTTGGGTCCAGTAGACGCGCCCTAATAGGCGACTTCGAAGCGCACCCAGCTGGTTTGTTGGGCGACTTTTCGATACAGCGACTGGGCCGTTTCGTTGTCAGCCGCGGTGTTCCAATATAGCTTGCGCCAACCTTCTTCGTGGCCGGTGTTGATGACTTCTTGCAGCAGCGCACGACCGACGCCATGGCGTCGGTAATCTGGGTGCGTAAACAAATCTTCCAAGTAAGCGTCCGGCATCAGACTCCAGGTGTTGGGGTGCAAAATCACGTGGACCAATCCGACCGCATTGCCGTTGATGTCGGCAACCCAACAGCGCAAGGCTTGGTCGGCGCTGAGCATGCCGTGGAACGCACTCTCAATGGCTTGGTCATCCGGGGCGGTGTTGTAAAAGCGCATGTAGCGCTCGAATAGATCGCGCCACTGCGGTTCGTCCGCGGCCCGGAGGGGGCGAATTTTAAGGTTTGAGGCCATGCGCTGCTCCTTGGATTGGGTCAGCAGTATCGATCCTGCCCTGATTAAACGCAAAGGGATTGGGCGCTGTGGTATTCTTGCGCGCCTCAAATTTTGGACAGTACCAGCCCGATGGAAATCGCACCGATTCTTAATCAACTCAAGGACTTGGACGAGCGCCGCACGGTGCTGGTCGCCTATCTTGATTACCCTGTCAAAAAAGAACGCCTCGAGGAAGTCAGCCGCGAGCTTGAAGACCCGCGCGTGTGGGACGAGCCGGACTTAGCCCAAACCCTGGGCCGCGAGCGCGCCAGCTTAGAGGCCGTCGTCGAGACGCTGGAAACCTTGGAGCGCGGCATTGCCGACAGCCGAGAACTGCTAGAGATGGCGGTCGAGGAAGACGATCAGGACACCGCGGACGAAGTGCAAGCCGAGTGCAATGCCCTCGATGCGCACCTGGCCAAGCTTGAATTCCGGCGCATGTTCAGCGGAGAAGCGGACCCCAATAACGCCTATTTGGAAATCCAAGCGGGCGCCGGCGGCACCGAAGCGCAGGATTGGGCCAACATGATTTTGCGCATGTACTTGCGCTGGGCCGAAGACAAAAAATTCAAAGCAACCATCACTGAATTGTCCGAAGGCGATGTCGCCGGCATCAAGTCGGCGGCGATTCACATCGAGGGCGAATATGCCTTTGGCTGGCTGCGCACCGAAACCGGCGTCCACCGCCTGGTGCGCAAGTCACCCTTTGATTCCGGGGCGCGCCGGCACACCTCGTTTGTGTCGGTGTTTATTTCCCCTGAAATCGACGACAACATTGATATCGAGATCAACCCGGCGGATTTGCGTATCGATACCTATCGCTCGTCCGGCGCCGGTGGCCAGCACGTCAACACCACCGACTCGGCGGTGCGTATCACGCACTTGCCAACCAATGCGGTGGCTCAGTGCCAGTCCGAGCGGTCGCAGCACCAAAACAAAGACAACGCCATGAAGATGCTGAAGGCCAAGTTGTACGAGCTGGAAATGCAAAAGCGCCGTGCCGCGTCCGACGCCTTGGAAGCGACCAAGTCAGACATTGGCTGGGGCAGCCAGATCCGCAGTTACGTGCTGGATCAAAGCCGAATTAAAGACCTGCGTACCGGGGTCGAAAGCAGCAACACCGGAGCCGTGCTGGACGGGGCTCTGGATGCATTTATCGAAGCCAGCTTAAAGAAAGGGTTATAAATGAGCGATAAAACACCGCAGGACGCCGCCGTCGAAGTTGATGAGAACCAGTTGATCGCCGAGCGCCGCGCCAAGCTAGCCGCCATGCGCGAGGCCGGCATTGCCTTTCCCAACAGCTACCGCCGCGATGCACTGGCCAGCGAATTGGTTGCCGCCCACGGTGACAAGGACAAACCCGCATTAGAAGTCGAACAGGTCCGCACCAAGATCGCCGGGCGCGTGGTATTGCGTCGCATCATGGGCAAGGCCTCGTTCATCACCATCCAAGACACCAGCGGTCGTATTCAGGCTTACCTGCGCAAGAACGACCTGCCTGAAGGGCTGTACGACCAGTTCAAGACCTGGGATTTGGGCGACATCGTCGGTGTCGAAGGCCACATCTTTAAAACCAACACCGGAGAGTTGTCGGTGCACGCCACCGACGCGGTGTTGCTGACCAAATCCCTGCGGCCGTTGCCGGACAAGCACAAAGGCTTGACCGACACCGAGCAGCGTTACCGCCAGCGCTACCTAGACTTGATCGCCAACCCGGAAGTCAAAAACACCTTCGTCCAGCGCAGCCAAATTGTTAGCGCGGTGCGCGGGTACTTCTTGGGGCATGATTATTTGGAAGTCGAGACGCCCATGTTGCAGGTGATCCCGGGCGGCGCCACGGCGCGACCCTTTGCCACCCATCACAATGCCTTGGACATCGAGATGTACCTGCGGATTGCGCCGGAACTGTACTTGAAGCGCCTGGTCGTCGGTGGCTTTGAGCGGGTCTTTGAAATCAATCGCAACTTCCGCAACGAAGGACTGTCGACCCGTCACAACCCTGAATTCACTATGCTCGAGTTCTACGAGGCCTACACAGACGTCAACGGCATGATCGATCACGTCGAGGCGTTGATCCGTGCGGCCTCAATGAAGGCCCATAACAGCCTGACCTTCCAATCCGCCGGGCATGACTATGACCTGAGTGCGCCGTTCCGGCGGATCAGCGTGTTCGACTCGATCTTGGAAAAGAACCCGAGCTTGGATGCCGCGACCTTGGGCGACTTGGATGGCGCCACTGCCTTTGCCCGTGACCTGGGTATTCATCTCAAGCCCAGCTACGGCTTGGGCAAAGTCCAGATCGAGATCTTTGAGAAAACCGTCGAAGACACCTTGATCGAGCCGACCTTTATTACCCTGTACCCGGCCGAAGTCAGTCCGTTGGCGCGGCGTAATAACAACGACCCCTTCTTGACCGATCGGTTTGAGTTTTTTGTTGGTGGGCGCGAATTGGCGAATGGCTTTAGCGAGTTGAATGACGCCGAAGACCAAGCCCAGCGCTTCCAAGAACAGGTCGCGCAAAAAGACGGCGGCGACGACGAAGCCATGTACTTCGACGAGGACTACGTGACCGCGTTGGAAGTCGGGTTACCGCCGACCGGCGGCTGCGGCATTGGCATCGACCGTTTGGTCATGTGGTTGCTGGACCAGGACAGCATCCGCGATGTCATCCTGTTCCCGGCGATGCGTCCCCAGGCCTAGCGCAGCGCCTGAATACGGCGAGCCCGGGCGATCACGCCCGGTGCCCGTCGTGCGCTGACCAAGGCGCGTCGAATATCATGCCCAATCGCCAGCATCGCCGGCGTCATCAGCAGCACCAACACCATGCCCAGCCCCAGTCCATACGCCAGCGTTACCACCGTCGGTTTCAGGAACTGTGCCTGGCGCGAGGTTTCGAACAACAAGGGAGTCAGCCCGCCGACCGTCGTCAGCGAGGTCAGGAACACCGCACGCAGACGATCCGATGCGCCCTGGACAATCGCGGCGTGGAAGCTCTGGTGACCGCTTAGCTCTTGAATGCGCACCATCAGCACGATGGTGTCGTTCAAAATAATACCGGCCATGCCAATAAAGCCGACCACGCTAAACATCGACAGCGGTATGCCGTGGGCGTAGTGCCCCCAGATCACGCCGACCAACCCCAACGGAATGGTCAGAATCGGCGCCAGTGGGCGTGTCCAGGATGAAAATATCCAGGTCAGCGTCAGGTAAATGGCCAGCACGCAGACCATGAAGCTGACCACGGCTTCGCTGAGGAATTCGCGTTCCTGCTGGGCCAGCCCGCTCATTTCGGTGTTGACCCCGTAGCGCAGCGCCAGTGCCGGCAATAGTTGCTCACGGATCTGTGTTTGGATCGCTGCCTGCTGGACCGGGTCGTCCGCCAACTCGCCGCTGACGCGAATGACGCGTTGGCCGTTTTCGACCTGCAAACTGGCAAAGCCTCGATCGCTGCGCCAGGTCGCCAGGCTGGCGAGGTCGGCATAGTCGCCGTTGGGCAGTGGGATACGTGCGCGCTGCAGGTAGTCCTGGTCGCGCAGGGCGTCGCTGATGGCGACGCGGATCTCGAACGACTGCCCATCCGTTGGCAGCGTCAGCGCGCTGATGCCGTCGAGTTGGTCACGCAGCTGTTTGGCCAAGCCCGCGGCGGTCAAGCCCAGGGCTTGAGCTTCCGGGGTCAGGCTTAAAATTTGCTCGGTTTTGTCAAACGGTAAGTCGTCCTCGACCGCGGACACACCGGCGATGCGGTTAAGCTCATTTTGCAGGGCTAACGAGGCTTGTTTGAGGACCCGGAAGTCGGCACCGCTGAGGCGTACGCTGACGCCATCACCACCGGGTCCGCGGCGGTCACCCCGGAACTGCAGGGTATCGACGGTGTCGGAGGCTGGGATGGCGTCTTGCCATTTGCGGATAAACTCGAAGGCGCTGTAGGGGCGCAAGTCCGGGTCGATCAGCTCGACGTCAAAGCCACCCAGGCGATCGGCATTGACGCGATTGGCGCCGGAGATCGGGCGGCCCGAATTGTCGCCAACCTGGAATAGCCAACTTTGGACCGCTTCGCGACCGTACTCGCGTTGGTAGTCGGCATTGACCGTTAACAAGGCGCTGGCCATCTGGTCCAGATAGGCACGGGTGTCAGCACGGTCACTGCCCTCGACCATCATCAGGTTACCGGTCAACGTGCCGCGTTCGGGGGCGTTGAAGAAACGCCAGCCAACGGTTTTGTCCATCAGCGCGGCGGCGCTGAACATGATCAAGCCAAGGCCGATGGCCAGTGTCGGGTAGCGCCAGGTCACGACTCGGCCGACCAAGGGTTTGAACACCGCCTCGCGGAATCGGTCGAAGTGTTTATTCACCCACAGGCTGGGTTGGTCATACCAGGCGGGACCGCCGCGTTCGGCGCCTTTAAGGGCATGGAACATGTGCGCCGGCAGCAGCAAAAATACCTCGGCCAGGCTGGCCGTAATGACCAACGCCACGGTGATCGGAATGTCACCGACCAGGCGTCCAAATGTACCGGTGATCAAAAACATGCCGCTGAAGGCAATGATGGTGGTGATGCTGGACGACAGCACCGGCAAGAACATGCGCTTGGCGCCTAAATAGGCGGCTTCGGACGGGCTGTGGCCTTGGCGGTGCAGGTGGTCGGCGTGTTCGCCAATCACGATGGCGTCGTCGACCACGATGCCCAAACAGATAATCAGCGCGAACAGTGAAATCATGTTCAGCGACAGCCCAAACGCCAGCATCATTGCGATGGTCGCCAGCATGGCCGTGGGAATACCCACCGTGACCCAAAACGCGGTCCGCACGCTGAGGAATAAAAACAGCAAACATACGACAATAATGAGCCCGGTAATGCCGTTTTCGATCAAGATATCCAGCCGGTCTTTGATCGCCTGTGCGCGGGCCCGGACCAAGCGCGCTTGAACGCCGTCGACGGCCTCGGCGTTGAATTGATCGACCACCGACTGGACGCTGTCTTGGATGCTGATGGCGTCGCCACCTTCGCCACGGTCAACCTGAATCTGGACCGCGTTCAGGCCTTGGTAGTAAAGCGCGAGGCCTCTATCCAACCCCTCGTACTCGACGCTCGCCAGTTCGCGCACCGTAAGTCGTGTGCCATTGTCCAGCGCAATCAGGGCGAAGTCTTGCAGTTCATCCAGCGGTTGCCCCGCGGTACGCAAACGCACGCGATCCCCGGCCATGGTGCCGGCGGGTTGGTCGCCAAATGAGCCGGCCAATTTAGTCGCGGCGTCGTTTAATGTGACGCCATACTTTTCCAGCGTTTGCGGGTCGAACTTTAATGTCACCCGCGGCTCGCTGATGCCTTGGATCGACGTTTTGGTGATGCCGGCGGCGAACAGCGCGGCGGTCAGTGTTTCGGCACGCCGTTCAAGCGCATCCAGTGACAAGTCGCCGTAGATCACGACGTTGGTGACGCGGTCGCGAAACCAGCCCAAGCTGATCGTCGCCGGCTCCAGATCCGATGGCAGGTCGCGGGCGTCGTTAATGACGCTTTCAACTTCGTTCAGCGCCACCGTCATGTCGTAGCCGGGAGCGAACTCTAACCGAAACTGAGCGTTGCCCTCGGACGCGCTGGCGGTCGATTCGGAGACGCCGTCCACCGCACGCAGGGCCGGCTCCAACTGAGACACGACGCGCTGATCGACGTCCTCGGCTCCGGCACCGGGCCAGGGCAGGGTGATGCGAACACTCTCGATGACAAAGTCAGGAAAAAACTGGGTCCGAATACGATCCAGGCTGATCAGGCCAATCGCAACCAACAGCACCAAGGTCAGGTTGGCCAGGGTGCGGTGGTGAATAAAGTAGCGCAGCATCGCTTATTGCTGCCGCAAACGTTCGGTGAGGCGAGTCACCAGCGCCGGCGGCGGATCGTCGCGTAGCTGGTTAAGAATGTCGGCTTTGCGGTCTTTGGGCATGCGCGTGTTGCTTTCAACGAATGCGATTAGCTCGTCAATGCTCGGGTCCGCTTGCGGCTCGCTGGTGGCGACTTGGACGGGCAAGCCGTCGCTGAAGCGCGGCGCCAAGGTTGCGGCGATGGCACGGTTCGGCGGCAGTTCAATCAAGGCACGGCGTTCGTCGCGCTGCAATACCACCGTCGGCTGCGCCCGCAGACGACCGTCTTGGACGTTAAATACCTGGTCATCGTCGCTTAACGCCGACAGTGGAATCCAGGCGATGTCATCGCGCACCGGTTCGCGCACGCTGACGCTGACCCAGTCACCCGGGCGTAGCAACGACGCCGGGTCCGGATTTAGCCGCGCGAACAGTTGGCGGCCGCCGCTGGCCAGATCACCCGTTGCGGCGACGCGATTGAGCACCCCGGTTTGCTGGTAGTTGATCGATCCGATCGTCAGGTTAACCGTGGTTTCCAGCGGCAAGGGGGCTTGGGCATCGGTTTGCATCAACCGAACCACACGCGGATTTTGGGTCGAGAACGACACCTCCAGCTGGCTCAGGTCGGTCAAGGTGCCGAGGGTCTGACCGGCATTGATGCGGTCGCCGACCTTAGCGGTGACGCCTTCTAGCACGCCGTTAAACGGGGCGCGGACCACGGTGTCGGCTAAGTCGCGGGTGGCCTGGGCAAGCACCAGTTGAGCCCGCTTGACGTCCAGTTCGGCACGGTCAGTGCTGGCGCTGGCATTGATCCGGGCGCCGGCGCGTGTCAATTCGGTTTGGCGCGCGCCCGACAACGCCAGCGCTGCGGCTTCGCGCTCAGCGGTCGAGGCCAGGCCGCGTTCGATCAGTTGTTCGATGCGCGCCAATTGGCCCTGTCGCAAGCCCGTTTGCTCCTGTGCCGCAGCCAGTTCCTGGTCGGCCAGGCGCTGGCGTTGGCGGGATTCTTTAAGTTGGTTGTCGGCCGCAGCCAGGTCTAGTTCAGCCCGGCGCAGGGCGTCTTCGAAAGGGGTCGCATTGAGGCGTGCTAACTCGTCGCCCTTGCGTACGCGCAGTCCGGTGGTTAGCTGCGTACTGACATCTTCTAGTCTGCCGGCGATGGGGAAGTTGATGCGGAATTGTTGGCTGGCTTGAACGCGGCCCTGGGCGGTCAGCGTCGGGGACACGCGGGTCGGTTCGAGTTGAATTAACTCAACCGTCGGTGTGTTGCCGCCGCGCTGGGGTGGGCCACCGGCGCTGTCGCCGCTGGCATTGTTCATGCGCCAGGCGCCAAACCCTAGGGCGGTCACGGAAACCGCAATCATCGCGAAGCCTGTGCCCGCACGTGCCAAAAAACTCATTAACGACCTCTCAATAATGACACTAGAGTAGCAACGCGCGATCATGCGCCCAACCAAGTTTACAAGGTGTTACCCGTGCCAAAAATTATTCGCCACCCGTTGTCGCTGTCGATCCCTGACGTGCAACTCAACCTTACCCAGCTCGTATACGGTAATGGGGCTCCGGTTGTCTATATCCAAGCCGGCATTCATGCTAACGAGTACCCCGCTATGGCCTGTGCCGCGGCCTTGCGTGACCGTCTTGCGGCATTCGAAAGTGAAGGGCGTATTGCCGGCACCGTGCGTCTGGTGCCGGTCGCCAACCCGATCGGCCTGGGTCAGTTTGTCCAGGCCCATCACCAGGGCCGCTATGACGCCGACACCGGGGTCAATTTCAACCGCGGCTACCCCTCGGTATACGCCTCCCTTAAGTCGCGCGTTGAGTCCGAGCTGGGGGGCGATGTGGATCGCAACGAAACCGTGATTCGCGGCGCGTTAACCGCAATCGCCAGTGAGCTAAGTGCCGAGACACTGAGTCAGCAGCACAAGCACCAACTGTTTGCCTGGGCCTTGGACGCCGACTACCTGATCGACCTGCACTGTGACGAGCAGGCGCTGATGCACCTGTACGCGTCCAAACGCGCGTACCCACAGTTACGCCCGCTGGCCCACGCGCTGGGTGTGCGTGTGGCGATGTTGGCGGACGACAGTGGCGGCGCCAGTTTTGACGAGGCTGGGCCGGGGCTGTGGTCGCGTTTGGCCGCTGATTTCCCAGACCTGCCGATCCCGGTTGGTTGCCGTGGGTGTACGGTCGAGTGCCGTGGTGAGCTGGACGTTAGTGATGCCTACGCCAATGCCGATGCCGAGGGTATTGTGCGTTATTTAGGTCAGATCGGTGTGCTGCGCGGTACCGCCGAAATTGATCCGTTTGATGTCATCGAGGTGGACTTGGAGGCGGTCGATTTGGTGCCGACATCCAGTGCCGGGTTGATCGAATGGTCAGTGGCGCTCGGTGACACCGTAAAGGCAGGCGACATAGTCGCGCAGGTCACGCCGCTGGACCCGGTGGAACGGGCCCCGGTGCCGATCGTCGCACGCAACTCCGGCTTGGTCATGACCACGATTACCCGGCGTTACGTGCGCGCCGGCCAATCGGTGTGCAAGATTGCCGGGTCCGAACCACTGACCTGGCGCAGTGGTTACTTGCTCGGCGACTGAGCCACGCGGGTGGGCCACACGGCGACCAATATGCCGATTAAAATCAGCATGGCGCCGGCCATTTCCCCGACGTTGAGGCGCTCGCCCAAAATGACCGCGGCCAGCACCAGGGTAAACAGCGGCAGCAGGTTGACCGACAACCCGGCGACTTGCGCCGGTACCTGGCTGATGCCCAAATTATACAGCCCGTAGGCGCCAATGCTGACGACCAAACCGAGCCACACCATGGCTTGCCAGGCGGTGGTGCTGGGCGTGCTCAAGTCCGGCGGATTGAGCAGCAAGAACGGCACGAAAAACACCGCGCCGACCCAAATTTGCAAGACCGTCACCAGCCACGGCGACAATTCGGCGGTTAAACGCTTGGCTACCAGCACGTACCCAGCCGCCATCAGCGTTGCCACCACCATCAGTGCGTTGCCCAATAATGGATTGGGAGCGGCCACATTGGCCTCGCCCAACGCAGTCATGGTCAGGGTCCCAGACAAAGCCAAGCCCAAGCCGATGATCAGGTTGCGGCTCAGGCGTTCTTTCAGCAGCAGCCAGGCGCCGATCGCAATCCAAATGGGCAGCGTTGAGGTGACCAACCCGGCGGCGCTGGCGCTGGTATAAAGCAAGCCGTTCATTTCGGCCAAAAAGTACAGGCAAGGCTCGAACAGCGACATGATGATCAGCCACTTCCAGTGCTCAGCGCGCATGCGCTTGATCGGTTCACGGCCCCATATCAGCAGCCACGGCAAGGTCGCGGCGGCCGCCAATAACAGTCGAATTCCGACCGCCTGTTCGGGGGTAAAATCGACCAACACAAACTTGGACGCGACAAAGGACGAGCTCCAAATCAGCATTGCGATAATCAGTGCGCCCCAGGCCATGGCATTCTCTCGGTAGTGGTTCAAAGTGCGCCAGCGTACACTGCCGCTTTTGCCGGATCAGCCTTTTGTTTGTGAATCATTCTCGCGTCCTGCTCGCGGTCACGGTGTTGGTGTTTTGCGTGATGTACGTACCCCAGCCGCTGGTGTCGGTGTTGTCGGCACGCTTTGCGGTGGATGCGGCCGCGGTTGGCCTGCTGGTTTCAATCACGCTGGTGCCGATGGCGATTGCGCCCTTGACCTATGGGTATTTTTTGAAGCGCCTGAGCGCGCTGGTGGTGTTGCGCTGGGCGTTGCTGGCCTTGGCCGCGTCGTGCGTGGCTTTGGCGTTGATCGATGCCTATCGGCCATTTTTGCTGTTGCGTGGGCTTCAGGGCCTGATTATACCGGCGATTTTGACGGCGTTGATGGCCTACCTGAGCGCCCAGCAAGACGGCGATGGGCTGAAATCGATCATGGCCAAGTACGTGGCCGCGACCATCATCGGCGGCCTGATGGGGCGATTGATCAGTGGCGTTGTCAGCCAGTGGTATGACTACCATCTGACCTATTGGGGGCTGGCGGCGGCGCTGGTGATGGCGGCGGCGTTGCCGTGGCAGCGTGCCCCGCGCCGGGCTATGAACGCGGCGTTGCCGACGCGCGCCGGGTTGCTGCGGGCCTGGCGCATCAATGGCAACCTATGGCGTTTTTTGGCTGTCAGTTGCCTGTTTGCGGTGTTTGCCGGCTTTTTGAATTTCTTGCCCCTGCGCCTCAGCACCTTGGACAGTGCCATTGGGCCTGCATTGATTGGATTGGCGTATGTCGGCTACCTCGGCGGCATTGCAACCTCGTTGGGTGGACGCCGTATTGCCCGGCGCATGGGCGGCGTTGATCGCACCATGCAGGGCGCCATGCTGCTGGTCAGCCTGTCGATCGTGGCCAGTATTTGGCTGACGGTATACGGGCTGTTCGCGATGATGTGGGTGTTTTGTTTGGCCATGTTTTTGGTCCACACCTTGGCGGTCGGCGAGGTCAACCAGGCCGAGCCTGAGTTACGCGGCGTGGTCAATGGCTTGTACGTCGCGCACTACTACGCCGGCGGGGTGGTCGGGACCTGGTTGCCTGGGTATGTCTATGACGGTTACGGCTGGACGGCGCTGATGCTCACATTTGCGGTGATTGGCGGCGCCGGGTTGTACTGTTTAGTGCGCGCTCAGGGGCGGTAGACGCCTGAGTTCTTTTGGTTTTCACGGCACTCAACGCTGATTAACCAGGCGCGCCCTTGGGTGTTCTCGGTGATCCAAGGTGCGACGTAGTCGTAAACGTACTTGGCGGTGTTTTCCATGCTGACGTTGGGCAGCACCCGAAGCTTTACAATTTGGCGCGCATGCAGGTCTTCAAAGGTCGCCAGTTCAGGGTCGTCCGCGTTGATTAAGCAGGTGTGGTCAAACTGGTCTTCGAGCCAGGTTTTGAGTGGTTTAAATCCACCAAAGTCGACGCCAAAGCCTTCGGGTGACAGCGACTCGCAGCCAAACTCCAAGGTAAAGGAACGGCTGTAGCCGTGCACGAACTTACAATGCCCGGCGTGGCGCCATTGGCGGTGGGCACAGGGGTAGTCAGCAAATACTTTTCGGGTTACGAATACACTCATGGCGCGCAGTATACCCAAACGCATGCGGCTTGAGTTTATTCATGGTCGATGGGATAACACGCGCCATGACTCGTACTTACACCCTCCAATGGGACGGCCAATCGGTGACTGCCGATGCCGACACTTCGCTATTAAAATCACTGCTGCGCGCCGGCAAACCGGTCAGTTACGGCTGTGGATCAGGCCAATGTGGCGCCTGCCGCTTGCGTTTAATTGAGGGCGAGGTCGACGCCCCAGCCACCCAGACCTTGTCGCCTGCGCAACGCGCGGCGGGCGAGATTCTAAGCTGTCAGGCACGCCCGCGCTCAAATGTTCGTGTCCAAAGCGTGACCCCAACCGCCGGCGATGCCGAGACCTACAACGGTACGATTACGCGCGTTGAGCGGCCGACCCCGGACCTGGTCAAGCTGCGCGTTCGCCTCGAAGGTGTGCTTGACTTCCACCCCGGTCAGTACGGGTTGCTGCGCACCCATTACGGGCCCGCGCGGCCCTATTCGCTGGCCAATCCGCCCGGCCAAGGCGTAGTTGAATTCCATATCCGTGCGGTCACCGGCGGCAAGGCCGGACCGCAAATATACGCCCAGGCCAAACGCGGCGACCGGGTTGAGTTGACGGCCCCGATGGGGGACGCCTATGCCCCGGATTTGAATCGTCCGATTGCACTGATTGCGACCGGCACCGGGATGGCGCCGATGAAGTCGGTGTTGGCGTATTTGCGCCAGCGCGAGCATCGGTCGCCGGTGCGCGTGTTGTGGGGCAACCGAAGCCCGGACGATTGCTATGACATGGCTGCGTTTGAGGCCCTGGTCGAGGGGTTCGAGGACGCCCAGTTTTTGCCGGTCTTCAGCGCCGGCGCCGGTGGCACTCGGGTGACCGATCACCTGCGCGCATTGGCCCCCAGTTTGCTCGGCTGGACAGTGTTTTGTGCCGGCAACCCCCAGATGGTACGTGACGTCGCCCAGCAGCTTGCACTGATGGGCCTGGCGCCGCATGATTTCCACGCAGATCCATTCACCCACGCAGAGGATTAAAATGCACCTGTTTCAAGCGCACGACCTGATCGACCTAACCATCCTGAACGACGAACGCCGATTCCCGGTGCACAACATTTACTGCATCGGTCGAAACTACGGTGACCACGCGATTGAAATGGGCTTTGAGGTGGACCGCGAAGCGCCGTTCTACTTTATGAAGCCGGCCTCGAATTTGAGCGAATCCAGTGACGTCCGCTACCCGCCTAAGACGCAAAAATTGCAGCATGAAATCGAACTGGTGGTGGCACTGGAATTGGGCGGTCGCGATCTGACCTGCGAACAGGCCCTGGAGTGCATTGCCGGGTACGCGGTCGGCTTGGATCTGACCCGCCGTGATTTGCAAATTCGCAATCGCGACCAGGGCCGCCCGTGGGAAATCGGCAAGGTCTTTGATGGCTCCGCACCGATTGGTCCGCTGCACCTGCGCAGTGAAGTCAACGACCTGACACAGGGCCGAATCGAGTTGCTGATTAACGGTCAGGTCCGTCAGGCCGGTGACCTGGGCGACATGATTCATTCGGCGGCCGAGTTAATCGCCTATCTATCGACCTTGCAAATGCTGCAAGCCGGCGATTTGATCTTTACTGGGACGCCGGCAGGGGTCTCGGATTTGGCCCGTGGTGACGTCCTCGAAGGGCGCATTGAAGGCTTGACCCCGCTGTCGGTCACGGTGGTTTAGACGGCCGTAAAGAATACCGTTTACCGGTCGATACAGCTTCAAAGAAAAGACCTTGCTTTGGAGCGAATTGATGACCCTATTTTGGATAGGCGTGGCGTTGGCCGTGGGTTTAGTGGGTGGCGGGTGGTTGGGCTCCCGGCGCGCTGTGTCAGCGCCGCCGAGTGATCCGGTTACTAGCGCTCCGGCTTTAGACGATGCGACGCTGGAACGTCTGGCGAGTGCTGCCGGTGCCAGCGCCATCGCAACCGCCCAGGTCTGGAATGAAGTCCAGTCCTTGGACGCTAGCTTTGGCCGCAAGGTCCACTCGATTGATCGTATTTCCGAGCACTCCGGCGCACTCGCCAGCGGGGTTCAACAAATCAGTGTGTCCGCGGAGCATGTCCGCGTCAGTGCGATTGAAAGTAAACAAAGTTCGGATCGCGGCAAACAGTCCGTCGTGACCACCGTCAAGGACATGCACAAGGCGCGCTCCCTGAGCCGGCTCACGGTTGAGAAGGTTCAGCAACTCAGTCAACAGAGTGCGCGCATCGCTGACATCGCCAAGGTCATCCAGAAAATTGCTGAACAAACCAACTTGTTGGCCCTGAATGCCGCGATTGAGGCGGCGCGGGCCGGTGAGCAGGGGCGTGGTTTTGCCGTGGTGGCGGACGAAGTTCGCTCGCTGGCCCGGCGCACGGCGGATGCGACCACCGAGGTCGGCGCCATGGTCCAGCAAATTCAATCCAGCACGGAACAAGTCGCCGGTGACATAGAACAGGTGGCCGCTTCGGTCGAACACGGCACCGAGCAGGTCGAGAGCATCAACCTGGTGTTGACGGATGTGGCGGCGCGCGCGGACAGTATCCAGCATGGCGTATCGGACATCGCCGACGCACTGGGGTCGAGTTCGAACATGGTCGCCGGGCTGGCCAACTCGCTGGGTGAAATGGGCGGCGATATGCACCGCAGTCAGCAGGCGATTGGTGCACTGACCGCACAATGCGGCAAGCTGACAAGCCAGGCCGAGACCTGTAATGCGGTGGCCGCTCAGATCGCGCCGCACAGCACCCATGGCGACATTTTTGACGTCGCGCGCGCCGCCGCCGATCAGGTTCAAGCACGACTGGAAAAGGCCCTGCGTACGGGCGAGTTGACCGAGGGCCAGCTGTTTGACCGCAACCACCAGGTCACGCCGGGGACCAATCCAGCTCGCTACACCACCCAGTACGACGGCTTTTTTGACCGCGTGATCGGGCCGCTACAGGAACCCGTGTTGGCCAGCCGCGCTGCGCTGGTATATGCCATTTGCACCGACCCTGTAGGCTACGTCGCCAAACACAATGATGTGTTCTGCCAGGCCTTGACCGGCGACCCGGATCACGACCTGGTTCACAATCGCACCAAGCGGGTATTTGATGACCCGACTGGGGGCCGTTGTGGCGCCCACACCGAACGGATGCTGGTTCAAACCTACATGCGCGACACCGGCGAAATCATGCACGACCTGTCGGTGCCGATTATGGTCGCCGGCCAGCACTGGGGCGGTATGCGGCTGGGCTACCGGGCCGCTTAGGCGCGCCCGAACTCGTCCAACTGAACGTGCTTTAATTCACACACCCTATCGCGCACCCAGCGTGCACCCTCCCAATTCAGGTCAGGGTGCTCAGCCTGGGCTTTGATCAGCAGCGATTCGAACGCTTCGCTGCGTTCTTGACTGATGACCTCGCGCGCCGGCCCCTTGCCTTCCTGGCGAATAACCACAAGGGCATCCAATATGTCTGCCAGTTTTAATATCCGCCACAGATAGGATTGCTCGGGCACTTGGGCCAGGTCTTCGCGTTGTGCCGCGTCCGGGCAAATTGCCCGCTCCAGCTGGTCGATTGGCGACGCCTGGCCTTCAAAGTGCTCGCGCAGGGCGCGTTTAATCGGCGACGGCATGTCCCCGGTGACGATCTCGCTTAAATCATGCAACAGTGCCAGCTCGTAAAGCAGCACCTGTTGCTCGGCCTTTAACTGGGGCACTACACGGGCGGCGATTTCACGGGCGTACAAGGCCACCAAGCAGGAGTGCTCGGCGATCGACGGGTAGCGGTGGCAATTAACGCTGTGCCAGCGCGTCACGGTGCCGGCAAAGGGCAGGTTGCGGATGTCAAACTTGAGAGGTTCCATGGTCGGCTCGTCGCTGAATGTGGCACGATCTTATCTAATTTTTGAGCCAGTGAGGGCGTGGTGGATACCCACAGTCTGTTAATTAACACCCTATTGTTTCTGGGCGCCGCCGTTGTCGTGGTGCCGCTGTCGCGTTTACTGAAACTGGGTACGGTGCTGGGCTATCTGATTGCCGGCCTGTGTTTGGGCCCCTACGGGATCGGTGTATTTACCGAAGCCGAGGGTATTTTGCACTTTGCTGAATTGGGCGTGGTGCTGCTGCTGTTCTTAATTGGCCTGGAATTGGAAGGGCCGCGGCTCAGTCAGACCCGCACCGCGATGCTGCGCTTTGGGTTGCCGCAACTGCTGGTGACGGTGGCACTGATTGGTGGGGCGGTTTACCTGTTGGGCGTCAGTGCCAATCTTGCCTTGGTCATTGGCTTGGCGCTGGCGCTGTCGTCGACGGCGTTTGCGCTGCAGCTGATGGGTGAGCGCCGCGAGTTTTCGACGGCCCACGGCCAAGCCGGCTTTGCGGTGCTGTTGACCCAAGACATCGCAGTCATCCCGATCCTCGCGTTGCTGCCGTTTTTGGGTGGCGGGGCGCCCGATACACCGGTCTGGATCAGTGCCGCGGCGGTGGTCGGGTTAGTCGTGGTGGCGCGCTTCGGGCTGCGCCCGCTGCTGGGCTACGTGGCACGCTCGGCGGTGCCCGAGCTGTTCACCGCGGCGACTTTGTTCGTGGTTATGGGCGCCGCGCTGGCGATGTCCGAGGCAGGCGTCAGCATGGCATTGGGCGCCTTTTTGGTCGGTATTGCGTTGGCCGACAGCGAATTCAAACACCAGCTCGAATCCGACATCGAACCGTTTAAGGGGCTGTTGCTGGGAACCTTTTTTATGGCCGTTGGGTTGGGCCTGGACCTGGGGGTGGTGGCGGCCAACCCGCTAACGATTGTGGCCGGCGCGGTCGCGCTGGTGGCGATTAAAGGGGCAGTCTTGGTGGCGGTGGCGCGTGCCAACGGGATTCCCTTGGCGAATGCGTTACTGCTGGGCGGTTTGCTGGCCCAGGGCGGTGAATTTGCCTTTGTCATCTTTGCCGAGGCCGGCGCCCTGGGGTTGTTGGCCCCCGGCATGGCCGGCGTATTGGTCGCTACCGTGACCCTGTCGATGGCGCTGACGCCACTATTGGTGTGGGCGGCTGGCGCCGTCATACGGCCGCCGTCAATGGACAACGAACCGATTCAGCCCGGCGAGGCACGCCCGATCATCATTGCCGGTTTCGGTCGATTCGGCCAAATGGTCGGGCGCGTGCTGGGCTCGTTACGGATCAATTTCACCGCCATTGAATCAAGCTTCGAACAGGTCGCTTTCGTGCGCCGGTTTGGCCACAAGGTGTTTTTTGGCGATGTGACTCGGTTGGACACGCTTAAAGCGGCGGGGATCGATAATGCTCGGCTGTTTATTTTGGCGGTTGATGATGTCGACACCTCGGTGGCCTGCGCCGAACTGATTCGCCATCACTACCCGGACTTGCCAATTTATGCGCGTGCCCGCAATCGCAATCACTCGTTTCGTCTACTAGATTTAGGGGTGACGGAACTGACCCGGGAAACCATGTTGTCGAGCACTGAATTGGCGCGCCATGTGTTGGAGCACGAAGGCTACCCGGTCGGCCAGGCGGAGGGGATCATTCGCCAGTGGCGCCGGTATGATGAGTCGCTATTGCGTGAGCAAAGCCAATTCCACACGGATGAATCGTCCTTGGTGGCGTCGGCACAACAGGCGGCACGGGACCTGGAAAAGCTGTTCGAAGCCGATGCGAGCGCCAAGCGTTGAAGCGACGCACGCTGGCACTGGGTGCGGCCGCGTCGGTCGGCGGCTGGGTCATGGCCGACTTGGCGGTGGGCCTGGTACGTCCCGAAGCACGCGCCGCGTATTCGACACTATACCCAGCCATGGCCCAGCGCCGGTTGGCCGCCTGGGAAGCCTTGCCAGGGCGTTTGAGTGGCCTGCCGTTGGCCGAGCGCTTGACCCAGACCAACCAGTTTTTTAACCAGCTGCGGTTCTTGAGTGACGGTGAGCAATGGGGCTCCCGGGACTACTGGGCCACGCCGCTCGAATTTTTAGGCCGCGGCGCCGGCGATTGTGAAGAGTTTGCGATCGCCAAGTACGTGACCTTAGTCAAATCCGACGTGCCGACCGCACAGTTACGCATCACCTACGTCAAAGCCCTGCGCCCACGCCAGGCCCACATGGTCCTAACCTGGGCCCCAAAGAGCGGTGATATGCCTTTAGTTTTGGATAATTTAATAGCCGACATCCGGCCTGCGTCCGCGCGCACGGACCTGATTCCGGTTTACAGCTTCAACGCCGACAGTTTGTGGATCAGCAAAGTCGGCAGCGAGAAACGTGTGTCAGATGCCTCCAATGTCGGCCACTGGCAGGACCTGCGTCGGCGCATGGCCAAGGAGATTATATTGTGAACCTGAGAAATCAGTTGTCGCTCGCCTTTGGGGCCGTGTTGCTGGCCGTGCTGGCAGTGATTGCGGCGTTCGATGCACAGCAGTCCCGGCGCTATTTGGACGAGCAGTTATCGCGCAACGCGCAGGGCGCGGCGACGTCGTTGGCGTTGTCGATGCAAGCCGGCTGGCGTGATCAGCCAGACGTGCCGGTGCTGCGCAGCTTGGGCGATGCCTTGTTTGATCGTGGTCTGTATCGCAGCTTGGTGCTGACCCAGTCCGACGGCGTGGTGCTGGTGCAGCGCGTTGATCGACAGCCGATTCAGAGCGTACCGGTTTGGTTTCAGCAGTGGTTGCCATTGGCACCGGCGGCGGGGTTGGCCGAAGTATCGGATGGATGGCGGACCATGGCGCGGCTGGAAATTGAGCCGCACCCGGGTCTTGCCTATATCAATTTGTGGGAGCGGTTCATCCGCGCCTGTGTTTCGGTGCTGCTTGGTGCGTTGGCGGCAACCGGATTGGTTTATCTGTTGATGGCGCGTTTATTTCGGCCGTTGGAACGTATTTGCGCTCAGTCCAAGCACTGGGCACTGGGCAGCTTTTCGGTGATTCCGCCACCGGGTATTGCCGAGGTGACGCCGCTGGTCGACAGTTTGAACCGCTCTAATGCGGCCTTGGCCAAGCTGTTTCAAAGCCTTGAGGGCGACCTGGACCTGGCGCGCGAAGCCGCTGACACCGATGCCGTCAGCGGCGCGCTTAACCGCGATGCCTTTTGCGAGCGATTGGATGCTCAGCTAAGCGATGACGACGTCGCCGGTGGGGCGGTGATGTTGCGCTTGAACGGCCTGGACGCCCTGAACCATGACCTGGGCCGGGCCACGACGGATGGCGTTATTCGGGCGATCGTCAGCGTCCTGGATCAGGTGCTAGGGGACGGCGCGTTGGTCGCTCGCTTAAACGGCAGCGACCTAGTCGGCTTTACCCCCGGTGCCGATCACGCTCACCTGCTGGCGGCGTGTGATGGGCTGGATGCCATGCTGGCGCGTACCCTGCCGCTGAGCGTGGCGCGCGATGGTATGTTCAAGGTGGTCGCCACACAGGTGCGTCCGGCGGATCGGCGCGCGGACGTGCTGAGCCGACTGGACCGGGCGTTGGATGAGTCGGACCACGGCGCCGTGGTCGGCGATGAAATGGCCATGCCCGGCGGACGCCAGGCTTGGAGCCAACAGATCAATGCACTTTGGGATCAGGGGCGGCTGGTGTTTCAAAGCCTGCCTTTGGTCGACGTCAATTTGCAGCCCGAATATCACCTGCTGTTGGGCAAGCTGGCCCAGGACGGCGGCGCGCTGCTGTCGGCATTGAGCTTCATGCCGGCGTTGGCGGCGACCGATCGGTTGGCCGAGTTGGACCGCGCCGCGGTTGCCGAAGCTTTGCGCCGAGTTGCCCAGTCGCGCCGGCGTATCGGGGTGACGCTGACTCGGGCTGCGATCGATAACCCGAGCCTATTGCAGGCTCATTTCGACGCCACCGCGTTGCAACGGGCCCGGATCGTGTTTGAAATCACCGAGCAGGACTTGTTGGCGGCGCGCGATAGCTGGGGAATGTTGGAACCCTTGCTGACGCGCCATGGCAACTGGGTGCTCAAACATGCCGGTTTGGCCAATGGCACGGTTGAGGCCGTGCGGCGCTTCAAACCACGCGGGGTAAAACTCGCACCCAGTCTGATCCAAGGTGCCATGCACCGAAGGGCGACCGCCGAATTTGTGCGAACCACGTCTCATCTACTTCGCAGCCTTGACTGCAAAGTTTGGGTTGAGGGCGTGGGTGATATGGCCACCTGGGAATGGGCGGTAAAACACCAGTTCGATGGTGGCCAAGGCCGCTTCGTCAACACCGACGAGTAGCAACGCCCCTCTGAGACACGAGGGATTGGCCATGAAAAAGTTAGCAATGATGGGATGGCTGTTGGCGCCGTTTTTGGCGCTGGCGGTTGAGCGTGAGGCCAGCTGGGTGATTGCGGACCTGTTGTTGGCCGACACTGACGGCGACACCATCGTTGACCACGACGACCGTTGCCCACACAGCACGCTCGGTGCGATTGTCGCCAGCAACGGCTGTGCGTTGTGGGTCCAACGAGCCCAGGGTCAGCAGCTCAACGTTCAATTCGACAGCGACGAGTCCGCGGTCAAACCGCGTTACATGAAGCGCTTGCAGGCCTTTGCAGCGCGGATCAACGGTGAGGCGCGGATAATCGAACTGAGCGGGCATACCGACGCTCGCGGCTCGGCGGATTACAATCAAGGGCTGTCGGAGCGTCGTGCGCAGGCGGTATTTGACGTGCTGGTTGGTCAGTACGGCGTGAATCCAGAGCAGCTCAAAATGGTCGGCTACTCTGAAAGTCTGCCCTTAGCTGCCGGTCAAACGTCTAGCGAGCTGGCGCTGAACCGCCGAGTCCAAGCGGACATTGTTGAACTGAGTCAAGGAGCCCAGTTCGAAACCGTCAAGACCCACTCAGAGTAGCGGCTCTTCGTCGTCCAACAGATCCGGCAACACTGTCAGCCCGGCGCGCGCGCGTTTACGCTCCAGCAGTTTGGCGCGCGCCGCTTCCGGCAAGTCGGTCAGTCGGATCGAATTCGTCTTGACCAGTAGCTCGACCAAATCGTCAATAATTCGGATCGATTCCATGTCCGAACGCGTCAACTCATCAATCAAATCCAGCCGATCGTGGGCTTGGTCTAAGTTTGGACTATGCTTCGTACCAAGGAACGCAGCGACTTCTGCGCTGTCGGTGTCCAGGAATTCCTGGCCGGCGTAGTTAGGGGTGGCATAAAGCGCGAGTATTTTGTCGCGGGTATTACGTTGTATATAAGGCATTAAAGTGGCTCAGTCCGAATCCAGTCCTAGCAGTATAGGCACACCGCAGACAAAGCGTCAGGCAGGCATCGGTCGTGAGATTTGGGCTGAGCGTGGGTTTTTACGCGAAGCCGTGCTGGCAGGAATCCTGAGCAATTTAACCGCCTTGGTGTTGCCGCTGTTTGTGATGACGGCGTATGACAAGGTGGTGCCAAACCTTGCTTACAGCTCGCTGTGGGCGCTGGCGCTTGGGGTGCTGCTGGCGGCGTCGATTGATGTGATTGCCCGCCGCGGCCGCGCCAAGCTATTGGAGGCCTTGGGAACGCGTGTCGATTTGCGGCTGGGTCGTCGCTTACTCAGCCGTATGCTCAGCTTGCCGTATGTCATGCGACCGAAACAGCTAGGCGAAGTCAGTGCCGGTTTTCGTGAGCTTGAAAGTCTGCGCGGGTTGCTCAGCAACACGACCTTGACGGTGCTGGTGGACTTGCCCTTCGCGGCTTTGTTTATTGTCATCATTGCGCTGATCTCGCCCTGGTTGGCACTGCCTGCGCTGGTTGCGCTGCCGGTATTGGTTTTGATCGCAATGATCGCTGGGCGACTGGCCGCGGCGCATCAGCCGGCGGCGATGGACGCCGGACGCGAACAATCCGCGGCCTTGGTCGAGGGCTTTGCGCAGTACGAAACCATCAAAAGTTTGGCCCTAGAACCGCGCGTCCAAGCGCGCTGGGAATCGGCGACCGCTGAGCGCTCCGTGGCCCAGGACCGGACCCGTCACTACAACGCCATGCCCAGCTACTTTGCCAGCGCGGTGTCGATGGTCGCCAGTGTGGCTGTGGTGGTCATAGGGGCTTATTTAGTCGCGGATCAAGCGGCGACCATGGGTGCGCTCATTGCGGCGATGATATTAACCGGCCGTGCGGTCGCGCCGGCTGCGGGCCTGGCCGGACTAATCAACGGTTGGCACCGGGCGCGGCAAGCCTTCGCCAGCGTCTCAGATATGCTCAGCGGCGAGATCGAATTGGGCACTCATCAGGGCACAATCGCCGGTCAGTGGCAGCTGGATGGAGTGGAAGTCAGTTACCCGGACAGCGCGAAACCCTCGCTTCACGCGATCTCGCTGACCATTCAGCCGGGCGAGCGCATCGCTGTGTTGGGGCGCGGAGGCAGTGGCAAAACGACATTGGCCCGGGTGCTAGCAGGGTTGATCGTGCCGGAACGCGGATTGGTTAAGTTAGACCAGGTCGAAATGAAACAATGGTCGAATCAGGCTCGTGCCGAGGGTATCGGTTACCTGCCTCAACAGCCCGGTTTCTTCGCCGGTTCTGTGCGCGATAATGTGCTGTGGGGATTGCAGGGTATTGACGAAGCGCGCTTGCAGCAGGCCGCCGAACTGAGTGGGTTGAGTCGCTTTCTAGCCGATTGGGCAGCCGGTTGGGACCAGAATGTGGGCGAGGGCGGTGGTGCCTTGTCGGGCTCGCAACGCACCGCGGTCGCCTTGGCCCGGTTGATCATGCGCGATACGCCCGTGGTGGTGATGGACGAGCCGACCTCAAATTTAGACGCCCGCAGTGAAGTCGAGTTGCGCGGCCAACTCAAACCTTGGTTGGACATTAAAGGATTGATTCTGGTGACCCATCGCAGCGCCATGCTGAGCTGGGTGGACCGTATTATCGTCGTCGACGGTGGGCGTATCGTGGCGGACGGACCCAAGGATGAAGTGTTAACCATGTTGATGATGAAGCAGGCTCAAGCATGAGCTTAACCATTGACGCGTTACTGACCGAGCGCCCATCACATCGGCTGCGGTTCGGACTGTGGTTGATTTTGGCCGCGATCGTGGTGGGCTTAGGTTGGGCCCATTTTACCGTGCTGCCACGTGTGGTCCGCGCGACCATCATTATCGAACCGGTCGGTGAAGTGCAGCGCGTGCAGCACCCCGATGGCGGGCGGTTGTCGGAATTGATGGTGCGGGCGGGAGATCAAGTGGTCAAAGGGCAGGTGCTGTTGCGCATTGACCGCACTCGGGCCGAATCCAATCTGGACGAGAACCTTGCGCGCCAGAGCAGCTTAGCCATGCAAATCGCACGCCTGCGAGCCGAGTCTGCCGGTGAGGCCTTTGTGTCGGACGACCCCTGGATGGCCGACCAACTCGAGGCCCATCGCGCCCGTCGCCAGGCCTTGGCCAGTGAGCAGGACGTGCTGACGGAGCGAGCTCGCTCCGTCCAGGCACAGCTCCTCGCTAATCAATCAGCGGTCGCCGCCGCACGTGATGGCGTGTCATCGGCGCGTGAAGAGCTGGAACAGTTCCAGCGCCTACAGGCGAGTGGCGCTGTGTCCAAGGTCGAGGTGCTGCGATTGGAGCGCGAGCTGCGCGAGCGTCGATCTAGCCTGACCCAGCTGACGGCTGAACGGCCACGATTGCAGTCCGAACGCCAAGCACTGAGTGAGCAAATTAATTCACTGGGCGCAGAATTTCGATCCGGGGCCCAGCAGGATCTGATCCGGGCCCAGACCGAACTCAGCTCACTGCGTAACCTGAGCACGGGGATTTCGGATTTGGTCAAGGCCACCGAGGTACTTGCGCCGACCTCGGGCACCCTGGGCGAAGTGCGGGTCAACACCATTGGCCAGGTCATTCAGCCCGGCGACGTGTTGATGGAAATTATTCCAAGCGACACCAGATTGCAGGCGCGCGCCAAGGTACTGCCGGCGGATATTGGCTTCGTGTCGCCGGACCAGCCGGTCAACTTGCGCATCAGCACTTACGATTTTAGTCGCTACGGTGTGATGCCCGGACGCGTCTCAAAATTAGGTGCAAATACGGTTGGGGAACGCGATTCGGAGCCTTACTACCCAACAATTATCCTGATGGATTCGGACTTTTTAGGCGGCGCTGATAATCCGTTGCCGATCAAGGTGGGTATGCGCGGGACCGCGGATATTATTACCGGCCAGCGTACGGTATTGGGTTATTTTCTGACCCCGCTCAGTAAAATTCGCTACGAAGCGTTCACTGAGCGATAGTGCGAAAATATAGTCCATCTTGTACCAGGGTGCAGGGCCTAAATTTGGTGTTATTTTTTTTAAATTAATTGATATGAAACAACAGACTGCGTCCATTGGTTGCGAGTGCGCAGTAGTACGTATGTGTATATTAAAGACGCGTAGGTGAAAGTACTTAATTCATTTCCTTCCCAGTGGTCGTAACTCTGGTACCGTGCTCACAGAGATAGGGACTATATGGTGCCGCCAGTTTTGGTGTAACCACGCTGCGATTTTGAGCCAAGGTTGGCGCGTTTCGTGACACCCAGCGAGTCTTTGTAGCCCTCAACGGGCGCAATTGGGTGGGGCAGCCAACGCCTGGTAATTTAGCGCTTGATTGCGCAAGTAGGTGTAGTAATGAAAGTAGTCGCGTGCAGTACTGACGATCGATTGTGCAACAAGTGGATCCAATCACTGCAACCAGTGACGGACGTATTTCGAACGCCTTCGCTGGCTGCCTTGGGTGCCTATCTGGCCGCGGCGAGCCCGGACCTGGTTGTGCTTCATATGGATGGCCGCGAATGCAACATTGATGCGGCGGTGTCGCTGATCCTGGAAAAAGACCCCCTCCACGTTTTTGTGATCGACGACAACCCGAACGACGAAGATGGGTTGGTCCTCCTGAAAGCGGGCGTTCGTGGGTATGCCAATTCGGGCATCGAGCCGCGCTTGTTACAAGCTGCCGTTCAAGCCATAACCCGCGGCGACGTTTGGGTTTCGCGCCGTTTGATGCAGCGATTGGTCGAAGACCTGATCGACGGCAACGAGCGTGAAGCGGCTGATGATCCGCGTCTGGATAGTTTGACCCCGCGCGAGCGAGAGATCGCAGAGATCGTCGCCGAAGGCGCGTCCAATAAGGTCATTGCAGCGCGTCTGAATGTGACGGAGCGAACGGTTAAGGCGCATTTGACGTCGGCGTTTCAGAAGACCGGAACTCGTGACCGCTTGGAGTTGGCACTGTTGATCAAAGGCCAGTTGCCACGGCAGCAATCAGCCGGTCGCTTCGTAATGTAGTTCGCGACCAAAAACCGTGACCTAGGTCCACAAAGGCGCCATTGACAGTACTTAGGTACGAACGTCGATAGGCGCCTTTTTCGTATTGTAGGACGGTACTACTTTTACCGTTTGATAGAGGATTGACCGTGGCCATAAGCAGCAGCGAAATCGGTATTGCCGAGCAGCTCGTCAGCCAACCCATTTTGATCGACGTCAACGGCCAGCAGAGTATTTTGCGGCCGGGCGACGCAGTGCCATTGGGTGCGACGATTCAAACCGACAATCTGTCGTCCGTCACCGTGGTGATGGCGAACGGGCTGCGATTCGACGTCGGCCGAAACTCTGAATTTGTGCTCGAAGAAACCGGCGCCAACGAAGCCTTGTTGCTTCAGGTGGCCGCCGAGGATGAGCTGGACAATGTTGAGCTAATCCAGGCCTTGATCGCGGCTGGGGCCGACCCATTCGACTTGTTGGATGCGACGGCGGCCGGTCCTGCGGCAGGCTCGATTAACAATGCGGGCGGCACGGACACCAATTCGGTTGACCGCACCGGGCCGACGACCCAACCGGGCACCGACTTCGAAACCTTTGGCGCGGATGGCGCGGGTTTGCGGTTCGGCGCTGGCACCCTTGAGGGCGGCAACCTGGCACCGGTGGGTGCCAACATCACCTTGGGCTTGCTGGAAGGTGCGGGTGAGGGCGTCGCGCTGGCCTTGTTTGGCGGCGCGACCGTGGTTTCGGATCCGGATAACGTGACCGGGGATCTGCTTGTGACCTTTGAGGTCCCGGGCGCTGACGTCGGTCAGTTCTCGTTGCCGGATGGCACGCCGCTGACACCGGGCTCGACCGCGTCAGTCAGCGGCAACGATTTTAATGGATTGCTGTTTACGCCATCGCCGGACTCGAATAATGAGCAGACGGGCGGCCCGATCGTGTTGGCATACAGCGTCGAAGATCCCAGCGGTGCCAGTGATACGGGGTCTGTGACGATTAACGTGTCGCCTGTCAATGATGCACCGATTTTGGCGGTCACTGACCTGTCCGCCAGCGAGGACGGCGTCAGCGTCAGCGGCACGCCGACCTTTGCCGATGTGGATGTCAGCGACGAACACAGCTTCACCGTCACCCAGCCGGCCGAGGGCACCGTCACCATCGATGCCGAGACCGGCGAATACACTTTTGTGCCCGGCACGGGTTTCCAAGATTTGGCCGCGGGCGAAACCCGTGTGGTGACCTTTGACGTTACCGTGACCGACGACAGTGGTGCGGCCAACGCGGGCGCAACCGAGACCGTTAGCGTTACCGTGACCGGCACCAATGATGCGCCGACTTTGGTGATCACTGACCTGGCCGCGAGTGAAGACGGCGCCGGCGTCAGCGGCACGCCGACCTTTGCCGATGTGGATGTCAGCGACGAACACAGCTTCACCGTCACCCAGCCGGCCGAGGGCACCGTCACCATCGATACCGAAACCGGCGAATACACCTTTGCCGCCGGCACGGGTTTCCAAGATTTGGCCGCGGGCGAAACCCGCATCGTGACCTTTGACGTCAGCGTGACCGACGACAGTGGTGCGGCCAACGCGGGCGCAACCCAGACCGTCAGCGTCACCGTGACCGGCACCCATGATGCGCCGATCATCAAAACCGCGCTGAGCACCACGGGATTAGCCGTTGAGTACTATGGCGTTGACAGTCAAATCAACAATTTGAGCGAGTTTAAATCTATCGTCAGTGGCAATCCTGCGGATGCCACCTTCACATCGTCCGGCCCCAACTACGCAGTGGGCTCCGGCACGGTTAGTAGCGGCAACCACCTGCAAAATTGGATGGGTGGTGATGCGGCGTCGTTGAGTAACGACCCAGCATCCACCAGCGATGGCGGACTTTATATGCACGGCCAGGTCTACCTAGAGGCCGGCAGCTACACCTTTAAGTCCTATACCGATGATGGCCTCGAGCTGACGATCAATGGCGAAAACGCCGGCACCTATGCGGGCAATCGTGCGCCGGGCACCACAATTGACGCCACGCCGGTGGTGATTGCCGAAGCGGGCTATGTGCCTGTTGAGCTGTTTTGGTGGGACCAGGGCGGGCGCTATGTGCTGGAAGTCGGCGTGTCCAAAGACGGCGGTGAGTTTGTCGCCTTCACTACGGATAACTTCGCCATGAGCTCGGACATTGTCTTGACCGAGAGCGACACTGGGCTGACCACCGTTGGTAGCTTTGAGGTGTGCGATGTCGATTTGACGAACCAAGTCAGCGCGACGATTGATACGACTCAAGTCACCACCTCGGGCTTTGATATTGGTGCACTGGATGTTTCAGCCATGCTGAGCCTGACCGGATCGTCACCGGTGGTCAGTGATGACGCCACCGAGGGTCGGGTCGACTTCGAATTTGACAGCGTCAATGAAGCATTTGATTTCTTGCCTGAGGGCGCAATGCTGACCCTGACTTACCCCGTCAGCATCACCGATGGGACCGCGACCGTGACCCAAAACGTGGTGATTACGATTGTCGGCACCAACGAGGCGGCGATCATTGGTGGTGATTCGAGTGGTTCGGCCATTGAAGGGGACGTGCCGGTTGTGATTAGCGGCACCCTGACCGCGACGGATGTTGACAACCTAGACGACAGTTTCAGCGCTGAAACCCTGGTCGGTGCCAACGGCAGCCTGACCATAACGGACGGCGGAGCCTGGACCTATACAGCGGCCAGTGCCTTTGACGGTCTGGCGGCCGGCGAGGTGTTAAGCGAAACCTTCACGGTGACGTCGATTGACGGCACCGAGCACGACATCGTGGTCAGCATTACCGGCACCAATGACGCGCCGGTAGCTCAGGACTTTAGTGTGGCGCTGGGCAGTGCGGACAACGCGGCGGTCGATTTTGCCATCGATCAACGTGTCACCGATGCCGAAGACGACAGCAACCCGGCTGATACGCCGACCGTGGTGATACAAAGCGACCCGAGTTTGGGCGTTTTAATTGACGGGCAGGGCAACCTGGTTGGCGTCGGTGATACCGTCTCGTTATCCGAACTGACCTACGCGGTGGACCCACAGTTGATCACGGATGGCAGCGTCATGCTGGGCGCGACCGCGCTCGTCAATGCGGGGCTAGACAGCTGGGGCATGGCAGTTGGCCAAGCACGCGAACTCGACTTAGGGGCCGGCGTCAAAGTCGTGACCTCGGTTGCCAACGGCGACGGTGCGCTGGATTTGGCGCAGTACTCGACGGGGTCGGGCCACATCGGGTTTGGTGTGGCCGACGCCACTGGCTCCGGCTTGAACTCGGGTGAAGTGATCACCGTCGATTTTGTTGGTGCCATGGCCACCGGCTTCAGTGCCGGTTTGGACGGCATGGGCAATCACTTTGTTCCAACCGGCTCGTGGGTCGTGGTCACGGTGACCTATACCGATGGCACGTCCGACAGCGCCAGCTACCAAAAGCCGGCGGCCTCGGTCGATCTGTTCCACGAGGTTGTGGTCGGCAACTCCGCATCCGCGTTTATCAACACCGGCGGATTGCTGATCGACAAGGTCGAATTTGGTACCGATACCAGTGGCATCTATAACGGCAGCAACTGGGAGTTGCGCTACCTTGATGCGGACTTGGATCTGAGTGACAGCTTTGATTATGCGCCGGTGGATTCCGGCGGGCTCGCGGGCAATACCGCGACCGTCTCTATCGACGGGGTCGAGGGCGGGTTGGTGATCGCAACCCACTCGAACGACCCCATCGTCGAGTCCTTGATCGAGGGTGATGAAGCCCTAGTCGTCGACAACGGTGAGATCGTTACCAGCTCGCTGTTGGCGGCCCCGGGTGCGTTGATTGACGGTGATGGCATTGGCATCGAATTGACCGATGTCAGCCAGGCCGGTGGCTTTACCTTTTATGCGGATAACCTGAGCGTGGATGTGGCGGGCGACGGCAGTGTCAGCTACCGCTATGACTCGGGCGACGAAACCTTTGACGACCTGGATGTCGGCGAGTCGGCTGAGGCAACCTTCACGGTGACCCTGTCGGATGGCGTGCGAACGGTGACCCAGGACATTGTGATCAATGTTGCCGGCACCAATGACGGTCCAGTGTTCGAAGTCGATCCGGTCGCGCGCAATGCCGGCTACGATGCGCCGCAGGCGTCCACGGGTGGCGTCGCGCTGTGGGAAAATAGCATCAGTATCAACACGGTCGAGGGTGGCCAAAGCATTAACCAGCTGGTGTTGAGCGTCGAAGGCGTGGTCGATGGCGCCGCCGAAGTGCTGCAGGCGTACGGCAAGATTCCGTTGCTCGATGGCGCGGCGGGATCGATCGTTTACAAATCCGTCGGGTATGGCTTCAACGTTGAAGCGAGTGCTGACGGCCTGTTGACTGTAACGCTGAAGCCGACGGCGTCGTCGGGATGGCTGGTCTCAGATGTCGAGGACTTCATCGGCAACCTGTGCTACGTCCACACCGACGCCGGCGCTCAGACCATCGGTTTGCGCAGCATCACCATTGACAGCATGTCCGATACCGGTAGTGCCGGCGACATCGCGCATACCACGGCACGCGCCTTTGATGACCTAACCTCGGATGTTTGGGTCGGCACTCAATTGGTCGACAGCGGACAGGACAATATTCATAGCGGCGCCGGCAACCTAGCCGACGGCGACCACGGGGGCACCAGCGCCACCGAGATGATCGTGTTTAGCGACATGACCGATGCGGCAATCGCCGGGGATGCCAACGGCGGGGCGTATGAAAACGACAGCCTGTTGCTGAGCGGCAACGGTGGCGACGATCTGTTTGTGGCGATTGATCGGGATCTTGGTGGCAACCCCATCAAGGCGGTGATCGACGACTTCGAAGCACTATTGGGGGACGATTCGGCGGTGGGTGACGATAGCCTCGACTTGTCGTCATTGTTCACCGACGACACCGCCGTCGGCTCGGTTGATGCATCGGGAACCGACACCGTGGTAACGGTCAATGCCGGTGTTGGTGGTGAGTTGCTGGCATCCGTTACCCTTGAGGGGCTCGACTTGGACGGAAGTACGTCGTTCCAACAGCTCGTGGACGAGAACATAATCAAAATCGTTTAATTGAGACGGTTATCTAGGAAACAACATGAAAAAGCTGTTAGCCATCGCAATCTCGATCACCCTGTCCGGTGGCGCCATGGCGACAACCTTAACCGACGCGGTGAGCGAGGCCCTGGCCTCGCATCCGGACCTGCAGGCGGCCCGCGCGGGTAGCCGCGCCAGCGAGCAAGACATCAACGTGGCCAAGGGTGGCTTGCGTCCGCGCTTGGACTTAAACGCCGGCGTCGGCCGCGAGCGAACCAACTCACGCGGCACTGGTTTTGACAATGTCAGCCTGCCCCGTAAAGAGTTGGGGTTGAATCTAATCTGGGCAATTTACTCGCCGGTCGAGCGCGGTGAAGTTGCGCGCCGCATGGGCATTAGTGAGTCCGTCGCGGCCGCATTGGCCGACGTTGAGCAACAGGTCGTGTTGTCGGCCGCCGAGGCCTATACCAATCTGTGGCGCGCCGAGCAGCAGCTGGCGATCGCCAGTCAATCACGCAGCGCCCACGAAACCTTGGTCGACCAAATCGGGAGACGTGTCGAAAATGGCGTCAGCACGGGCTCTGAATTGGTTCAGGCCCAGGGTCGACTGGCCTTGGCCCTGTCCAATCAGACTGCGTCGATGGCAAATCTGCAGGATGCGCGTTCCAACTATCATCGCGTCATCGGCGTCATTCCTGAACAAAACATCAACATGCCGGTGATGCAGTGGACGCGGCCGGCGACGCTAAATGCGGCGGTCGATCGTGCATTTGAAAACCACCCGGTGATTGCCGAGGGTCAAGCGGACATTCGCGAAGCGATGGGCCAGTTAAAAGTCGCGGATGCGGCTAACCTGCCCCAGTTCACCGTTGAGTTGGGGACTAACCGCAACGAGAATATTGCCGGGGTCGAAGGCGGTAATCGCAATCAACTCGCGATGCTGCGGATGAATTGGAATCTATACGCGGGTGGCGCCAATGGCGCCGGCGCGCGCGCCGGTGAAGATCGCTTGGCCCAGGCGCAACATTTGCTCAACGATGCCCAGCGAGAAGTGGTCGATGCCACGCACCAGTCTTGGCATGCGTACACCTCGACCACTCAGCAATTGAACTACTTGGGTCGTTACGTGGATGCTGCCGCGCAAAGCCGCGAGGCCTATGCACAGCAGTTCACGATTAACCGGCGTTCGTTGTTGGAAGTGCTGGATGCCGAGGTCGAGCTGTTTGATGCGCGTGCTGCGCTGGTGAATGCGCAGGCCGACAATATCGTTGCCGATCATCAACTGGCCGCCTCGCAAGGCGACTTGGTTGCGGTGCTCGAACTACGCTAAATGCGCCAGTTCGTCGGCGGATAGCTCGGGTGCAGCGTAGTTCTTGATCAGCTGCGCCCGGGCCGCTTCTGGACAGTGGGCCAAGCGTTCGTCCAATTTTGACGATGGGCTGGTGTGCCCGCGCAGGCGTGACGCGGCGGCTTGGTTGGTTTCCCAGGGTTCGTAAAGGTCGCGCATCTGATTGTCGATGGCCGCCGCTAACACGCTTGGGTCGGCCAGCGTCGCCGGATCGGTAATTGGCGTGCCAAAAGCGACTTTTACGCGGCCTTTGTGACCCTTGATCCCGAGCACGATATTTTCCAAGTCTTCCGAGTCGGCTTTGTCGTAACCGCCCTCCAGGGCAGTCTTCCAAAGCTCGACGGCCTTGGCGCTGTCACAGGGGTCAATTTCGTAACTGATGTAAACTGGCACGATGTGCAGTGTCGCCAGGTAGCCGGCGACGCCGTCGGCGTGCTTTCGGCCGGCCATCGAGACCATTTTCAAAATCGCCGGATCGGTCCGGTCAATGCCGTCTTTGGCCCGGCCTTCTTTTTGCGCCAACCACACGGATTGGTTTTCGTGGGTGATCGAGTGGCCGATGTAAGCCGACAGTTGGCCGACGACTTTCGCCAGCTCACGCGGCCCGGCGACGTTGCGCCGAACGATAAAGCTCTTATTCAAGCGCATCAGGTCTTCGACAAAGGGTTGCTTGATCAGGTTGTCGCCAATGGCAATGCGCACGGTGTCGCGGCCTGCGCTGTGCAGCGACCAATTGACCAAGGCCGGATCCATGACGATGTCGCGGTGGTTGGAAATGAATAGGCAGGGGTGCTGTGGCAGTGCATCCAAGCCTTCGACCACCAGATCGTCGATGGTGGTCTTGACCACGCGTGTCATAAAGGGTGCGACCCGGTTCTGTAGGTCCTCGATGGTGTTAATGCGGCTGAATTGGCTGCGCAGTCGGTTGCGCGTCAAAAACCGGGCGACCCCGGGTGCGATCATCGACAGGCGTGGCATCCCCAGGCGCGCGACGCCGGCTAAAAACGGAGGACTGTCGAGCAAACGCGCTAGCGCGGGTTTAACGTCGGCATCGGAGTAGGGGGCGATATTCGAGAAATCGTGAGTCACGGTTCCGTCCGTTGTTTTATGATGGCGCGATTCTACGCATCTGGTACCCGTCCGACTATGTTTTTACCAACATCATGGCATCCGGTGGCGAATCGGCTGCCGCCTGACTACCTTGCGCAATTGGCGGCACGCCTACCGACACCCAGCTTTCCGCCCGAGTCGCAGTGGTTGCGGGCCTATCAGCTGTGCCCTGCGGGGGCGACTAAAGTTGTGATCATCGGCCAAGATCCGTACCACGGTCCTGGGCAGGCCGAGGGCCTGTCGTTTTCGGTGGCGTCGGGGAAGTGGCCACCGAGTTTGACCAATATATTCAAAGAAATGTGTGATGACCTCGGCTGTCAGCCCCCGTTCAGCGGGTCGTTGGTGGGCTGGGCTGAGCAGGGTGTGCTGCTGTTGAATCGGGTGTTGAGCGTGTCGCCCGGCCGAGCAAATAGTCATCAAGGGCTGGGCTGGGAGCAGCTGACCCAGGCGACCATCGAGTATTTGGCGGCGCAGCCGCAACCACGCGTGTATTGGCTGTGGGGCAAGGCAGCCCAAGGCTTGGCATCGTTGATCCCGGCGCATCAGTTGGCACTGTGCGCGCCGCACCCATCGCCGCTGTCCAGTTACCGTGGTTTTTTTGGTTCAAAACCGTTCTCCCAAACCAATGCGTATTTGCAGGCCCATGGCCTGACGCCTATCCGTTGGAGCGACGTTTAATCGGCGACGTGATGGGGTAGGGCAGCGACGGCTCGGTAACGCGCCCGCCGGGGCACTCGCAGGCGCTGATGCTCGGGTCCATCACGGCAATGCCATGGTCGCCGGCAACGTGACATAGGGTGCCGACTTTGCGGCCTTCCAGGCTCAAATCACCGGGCCTGCAGTCACCGCTGAGCGTGACCCGATGTGCAAATTTTTTGACCTTGCCCAAGTGTTCGGTGCGGGCGACCACTTCTTGGCCGGTGTAGCAACCTTTGGTAAAGCTGATGCCCCCGGTGGACTGCAGGTTGAGCTGCTGCGGGGTGAAGGCCTGGTCGGTTAGGGTGTCGACCCACGGCAGGTTGTGTTCAATTCGCAGCGCCTCCCAGCCGTCCGCAGCGTCAGCGGCGGGGCTTTCGGACCAGCTCTCAAACAAGCCGTTGCCGAGGGCGATGCTGATAGCTTCGCTCCCAGGCTCGGTCAGGCCGACCCCATGCCAGTCCAGCGCCTCGATCGAGCAACCGAAGAATGGCAGGTACTTGGCCAACGCGCCGGACAGCGCCTGGACGCGGTCTTTGGGCACACTCAGGAGGACGTCGTCGCCGCGGCGCGCGACCCCGAAACTGGCGACCATACGGCCTTTGGGCGTGCACAGTGCGCCATTGACGCCGGTGCCATCATCCAGCGCGCGTACGTCAGCGGTGATCTGGCCTTGCAGTAAAGCGAGCGGATCGCGGCCGTGTATTCGGACCAGTTGCCAGTTGTGCAATGCGTACAAGGTCAGCTTCCTAAGGTGGTTTTCGTCTTGATCTATATCGGTACAATGCGGCCACTTACAAGGAGTAGGCCATGATTTCTGATGTCGAATTTCGCCGCCTGATTTGGCATAGCCGCCGCGGCATGCTCGAGCTGGACGTGCTGCTGGGCCCGTTTACACAGTTGCACTTCAAAACTTTGGACGACACTGACCAGGCCCACTACTTGCGGTTGATCGAGGGCGAGGACGCGGATATCTGGGGCTGGTTACAGGGCACATTGGCACCTGCGGATGCGGACATCGGCCGCATTGTCGCGATGATCAACGAAAAGGTCGGGGCCGGCCTGGTGCGTTGAACGCGTTGTGCTATCGCAGCTGGCGGGGGCATGTCCGCACCCTGCATTGGCGTGGCGACTCGTTAATTGATCGGCACGGGCGCGAACGGCGCCCGGTGCTGGGGGCCTTTGTCAGTGCCGGCTTAATCATTGCCCTGTTTGCGGACGGTGCGGTTATCCGCGTGCGTCGCCACGCCTGCCCGGTGGATGCGGCCTGGGCACGGGCGCTTAGGCTGCTGGATCGATGATGGTTGGGGCGCCGGCGCCGGTGTTCTCAGGGTAGTCCAGGCTGTAATGCAGCCCGCGTGATTCTTTGCGCTGCAACGCACAGCGCACCATCAACTCGGCCACCTGGACTAGGTTGCGCAGCTCCAACAAATTGCCGGTGACGTGGTAGTTCGAATAAAACTCATCGATTTCCGATTGCAGCAAATTGACCCGGTGCAGCGCGCGTAATAGGCGTTTATCGGTCCGCACGATGCCGACGTAGTCCCACATAAAGCGGCGTGCTTCATCCCAATTATGGCTGACCACGACGTCCTCATCCGAGTCTTTGACTTGGCTGTCATCCCAGGGCTTGATCGCCCCGAGGTTGATCGCCGGCAGCGACGCCCGACCGATGTCGTGAGCCGCCGCGCGTCCCCATACAATGCACTCAAGCAGCGAGTTGCTGGCCATGCGGTTGGCCCCGTGCAAACCGGTGTAGCTGACTTCGCCGGCGGCATACAACCCGGCGATGTCGGTGGCGCCGTTACGGTCAACCATGACCCCGCCACAGGTGTAGTGCGCCGCCGGGACCACGGGAATGGGTTCGCGGGTGATGTCGATGCCGTGTTCGGCGCATTTGACGGCAATGGTCGGGAAATGTTTGCGAATGAAACCCGCCGGCTTGTGGCTGATGTCCAGGTACAGGTGCTGGGCGCCCAAGCGCTTCATTTCAAAATCAATTGCGCGTGCTACCACATCACGCGGTGCCAGTTCACCCCGCGAATCGTGCCGGTGCATAAAGGGTTCGCCGTCCGGCAAGGTCAAACGTCCGCCTTCGCCGCGCAGTGCTTCGCTGATCAAAAAAGATTTGGCGTCGGGGTGGTGCAAACAGGTCGGGTGGAACTGGTTGAATTCCATGTTGGCGACCCGGCAACCGGCGCGGTAGGCCATGGCAATGCCGTCACCCGAAGCGCCAGCCGGGTTCGAGGTATAAAAATACACCTTGCTGGCGCCGCCGGTGGCCAAAATGACCGCTTTGGCGGCAAAGGTCTGGACTTGGTTTTTACCCAAGTGAAAGGCGTAGACACCCTGAATGCGACGTTGATCGCGGGCCAGGCTGCGGTCAACAATCAAATCAACGGCCACGCGCTGATCAAAAAAGCGCAGGTTGGAGCGGCTGTGTGCCTGGGCCAGCAGGGCGCGATGGATTTCCGCGCCGGTGGCATCGGCCGCATGCAGTACCCGGCGATGGCTGTGGCCACCCTCGCGGGTCAGGTGGAATTTGCCATCGCTTTCGTCGAAATGGGTGCCCTGCTCAAGCAGCCATTGAATGCTGTCCTCACCGGCGTTGACGGTATGGCGGACCGCGGCCTCGTCGCACAAGCCGGCGCCGGCAATCATGGTGTCTTGAACGTGTTCTTCGAGCGAATCGGTCGATTCGACGACCGCGGCAATGCCGCCCTGAGCCCACGGGGTGCTGCCGCCAACCGCGTTTTTCGACAGTATCGCGACACTCAAGTGGGCGGGCAGGTCGATCGCAGCGGCAAGGCCGGCGGCGCCAGACCCTAATATGACGACGTCAAAGGTGAACGGGCGGTTGGTTGGTTTAGGCATCGATCCGGCTCGCGAGTAAGTCGCCGGAGTCTACCCCAGTCACTATCAAATCTTTAGTCGGTTGTGATGATCGGCAAGCTTAGGTTGAAACAGGTCCCGCGCTGGCGCTCGCCACTTTCGTCGATCAGCCGCAGCCCGCGGTTGATGTCGGTCAACAGGGCAGTGCGGTCTTTTAACACCGCGATACGTGATGTGCTGGTCGCCAGCGGTTGGCCGGGGGGGGGGGGGTTAGGTTTTCAATGCCGAGTTGCTGGATCAGGTGCAGCCCGACCCAGTTGTCGACGAGGATACCGTCCAGCGTCCCGACGCTGACCGCGCGCAAACCGTCGCGTAGATGATCGATATCGACCGGGATGGCGCCGTCAATGCGGGCCACCAGTTCGGCAGGAAAACTGGCGCGTTCAGCGCCGATGCGTTGGCCGTTGAGGCTGTCGGCCCCAATCAAATCCAGCCGTTCGGTGCGCCGGAACAGGGTGAAATCGGTGGCCAGCAGCGGATCGGAAAATGCCATGCGTTCGAGGCGTTCAGGGTTTGGGTTGATTTGCATCAGCGCGTCGACGTTGCCGGCAAGCAGTCGATTTTGCGCCTCGGCCCAGTCCATGGCGTCAATTTTAACGTCTAAATCGGCGGCCATCGGTGATGGCCTAGGTCAGGTCAACCACGAGTCCGCGCGGCTGTCGATCGACGTAAATCATCGGTTCCAGGTGTGCGTTGCCTACGAATGTCAGTGTGTCGGCCGTGGCCCACGAGCACAGTAGCGGCAGCACTAGGAGGGGAAGCTGTCGTTTCATGCGCAGGTTATGCCACAGCCGCGGCATTGGGGTTGCGAACCAGTCGACTAACTAACCGGTACCGGACTTTTGTCCAATTTGGGCCTATGCTTTGTCGGAACTTTCCTGCGCCGCCCCGGTCTATGGGGGTAAGCGATAAGGAATCCTTATGACGGCCACGGCGACTGTTTTGCCCCTAATGAAAGTTAGCCCCGAAGATCCCGATGACGTGCTGGTCAGCCAAGCCGGCAAGGGCAATGCGCGCGCGTTCGAATACCTGGTCAAAAAATACCAGCACCGCGTGCTGGCGTTAATTGGGCGCTACATTCGTGACTCACACGAGGCCCAGGATGTCGCTCAGGACGCCTTTGTTCGGGCCTTTAAGGCGCTGCCTAATTTTCGTGGTGATGCGCAGTTCTACACCTGGTTGTATCGAATCGCGGTCAACACTGCGAAAAATCACCTGGTCTCGCGCGGTCGGCGCGCGCCGACCACCGACATCGACATTGCCGACGCTGAACAGTTTGACTCTGCCGATGCCTTGCGCAGCCATGATTCGCCGGAAGCGAATGATCGCCGTGACCGTCTAGAGTTGGCGGTGCGCAAGGCGATCGCCGAATTGCCTGAAGACCTGCGGGTTGCATTGACCCTGCGCGAACTGGAAGGCAAAAGCTACGATGAAATTTCGGCGATCATGGCGTGCCCCGTTGGCACCGTCCGTTCACGCATCTTTCGGGCACGCGACACGGTGTCTGCGAAAATAGAACCCTACATGGAGGGAACTTTCCGTGAGGGTCAGGGTCAATGAGCCGTGAAACGATTATTTTGCCAGCTAGGGAAGTCGCCCGAATGAACGATAAAATTAAAGAATCTTTGTCGGCACTGGTCGACGGCGAATTGGATGCCTTCCAAACGCGCCGTGTGCTGCAGGAAGCTGACAAAGACGCGTCGGTTGATACGGCCTGGGATTCGTACCAACGAATCGGCCGGGTAATGCGCGCCAGCGCTGACGCGGAAATCGATTTGAGCGCCGGCATTATGGCCCAGATCAGCGGCCAGGTAGTGAGCGACGACGTATCGCCTCAAACGCCGGTGCAGACGCGCTGGATCCAGCGTTGGACCGGTCAGGTTGCGGTCGCGGCGGGTGTGGCGGCGGCCGTGCTGGTCGGTGTTAACGTGACCAGCCCGGTGGCGACGCACGATGTGCTGGCCAACCAGTCGCAGGCACCGATTTATGTAGCGCCGAACCAAAACCCGTTGGCACTGCCTGCGACGACCTTTGTGCGCCAAAGCGCACCGGTGGCGCCGATTAACGAAAATCTACAAGCGCAGCTTAAATCCCAAATCGATGGATATCTGGTACGCCACGCTGAAAATGCCGCGGCCAGTGGTGGCCAAGGTTTGTTACCCTTAGCGCGTGTGATGCAAACCAAACCCGAGGACACCAATTGAGGCGTTTGACCCAATGGATCCAAAGGGCGGCATTAGCCGCCCTTTTTGTGCCTGCCGTCATGGCAGCACCGATGGCCACCGACCCCATGGCCGACAAAGTCATGGCGCAAATGAGCAGCGCCTTCAATAGCCGTGCCTGGACCGGTAGCCTGGTCTACACCAAGGGCCAGCAGATGGTGTCGTTGCGGGTGTATCGGGACATTGTCGCCGGCCAACCGGTCGAGCGGCTGGAGCGGCTGAGTGGCGAGCCGGTGCAAATGATGCGCCGTGGTAATTGGTTGCTCGGGCTGTACCCGGGCAAAGAAGTTTTGCGTCAAGGCTACCCGGTTCCGAGCGCTGCGCTACCGCCGCTGGGACAGCGGCTAACTCACATCAAAGGTCATTACACCTTATCGATACTGGCGGATGCGCGGGTGGCCAATCGCACCGCGGTGCCGGTCAAGTTGACCGCCACCGATGACCTGCGCTTTGATCGCATTTATTGGTGTGATGCCGAAACGGGGTTGATGCTGCGCAGTCAGACCTTGGACGGCGAGCGTATTTTGGAGCAGTTCGAGTTTTTGGATGTGACTATGAGCGAGCCGCTGGCCGACGACCGTTTGGTGGTCGACGCGCAGGGAATGGAGGTGTTTCGCCACCCCTTGGTCCCCAGTGCCTCGGACCTGCTGAGCAACATCGATCAACTCCCTAAGGGCTTTATGCCGATCAGTCAGAGCACGGACCCGGATACCGGTGTTAGCCAGCTGGTCAGTGACGGAGTGTCCTTGGTGTCGATATTTTACGAGCCGGTCAGCAACGCCTCGATGCGCGTGCGTGCCGAAGACGGCCCGACCCATGCGCTGAGTCAGTCCGTCGAAACTGCGCTCGGATGGATCAAGGTTACCGCGGTCGGCGAGGTGCCCATGCGGACCTTGGAAGCCCTTTTGGGTGCTATTGATGTGACCCGCATCCCGCTACTTTTTAAACAGGACGCTTCATGACTCCAGTCAACCACTGCGACACCCAACCGGGTAAAATTATCGCCGAGCGCCCAGGGCAGGTCGCGGTGATGACCCACGCCCGTGGCGGCTGCGGCCGTTGCCGCCAGCCCGGAGGTTGTGGCCGTCCGATGGACGAACGCCCGACCACGACCTGGATCGACAACGAGGCCGGCTTTGAGGTCGGTGATGCGGTCGAATTGAATGTGGCAACACCGGCCCTGGAAAAAGCCGCCTGGAGCGCCTACGGGATTCCCTTGGCCGGTTTAATCGTCGGCGGCGGGCTTGGGGTCGCCTTTGGCGATGCGGTGTCGGTTGCGCTGGGATTGGCGGGTCTGTGGTTGGGGCTGGGGTATGTTCGTTTGCGCTCGCATCGATTGGCGCCACAGATGTGGATCACCCCGGTTAACAAATCGTAACCGCCGGATCCTTGGACTGCCGGAACCCTAGCCCCAAATTAGAATCTACTGGGGCAACCCTGCAAACAAAAGGAAGACGCATGCAACGCATTTTAACTCTGCTGGTTCCGCTGTCGCTTTGGGTGGGCGCGGTCCAGGCCGCACTGCCTGAATTCACTGAACTGGTAAAGCGGGTATCCCCGTCCGTGGTTAATATCTCGACCACCAACGTCATCGAACAGACCAGTGCCGACGATCCGCGTATGGATCAGCTGCCCGATATTTTTCGCGAGTTTTTCGGTAACCCCCAGGGACCTCGGGGCTTTGACGCGCCCGGTGGCAACCGCCCGGAGCCGCGCTCGCTCGGGTCGGGCTTTATTATCAGCGAAGACGGCTATGTGCTGACCAACAACCATGTGATCGAAAACGCCGAAGAAATTATCGTGCGCTTGAATGATCGCAGCGAGCTGGTCGCGACAGTGGTCGGAACGGATCCGCGTTCGGACTTGGCGCTGTTGAAAATCGACGGCGACAATTTCCCGGCGGTTGAAATGGGCCAGGCCAGCAAACTCGAACAAGGCGAGTGGGTGTTGGCGATTGGCTCCCCGTTTGGCTTCGATTATTCGGTGACGGCGGGCATTGTCAGCGCCATTGGCCGTTCACTGCCGCGTGAAAACTATGTTCCCTTCATCCAGACCGACGTCGCCATCAACCCGGGTAACTCGGGCGGACCGCTGTTTAACTTGGACGGTGAAGTGGTCGGTATCAACAGTCAAATCTATACCCGCTCTGGGGGCTTCATGGGTGTGTCCTTTGCGATTCCGGTCGACATGGCGATGGACGTCGTGGCCCAGTTACGCGACACCGGCGAGGTCAAGCGCGGTTGGTTGGGCGTGTTGATCCAGGAAGTTAACCGCGACTTGGCGGAATCCTTTGGCTTGCCTAAACCCCAGGGCGCGCTGATTGCCCAGGTCATTGCCGACGGTCCTGCGGCAAACTCGGAGCTCAAAGCCGGTGACGTGGTGCTGACGTTTAATGGCAACGACGTGATGCGCTCCAGCGAGTTGCCGCCCCTGGTTGGTCGTGTTCGTGCCGGTGCCAGTGTCCCCGTTGAAGTCTGGCGCGATGGGTCACGCCAGACCATCAGTGTGACCGTCGGCGAACTGCCGGATGAACGCGGCATTGCACAGGCCTTTGGGCGCGGCAATACCAGTGCATCGGTCGCCGGCTTGTCCGTCGAAAGTGTGCCGGACACCCTGAAGCAAGAATGGGATATCGCCGGTGGCGTACTGATTAAAGGCATTACCTCGCGGCGCGCCCAAGCCGCGGGCATTCGCGTCGGTGACGTGATTTTACAGATGGCCGGTACCGAGATCGCCGACGTCGCGGGCTTCCGGCAACTGATGAAAGATCTAGAAGGGCGTGGTCGCGTGCCGGTGCTGCTGGTGCGTGACGGTAACCCGACCTTCGTGTCGCTGCGCCTGTAAACGCACCCCACTCAAGCCATTCGCGGGCTTGGCCGCACCTTTATCGGGTGCGTTCAGGCCCGTTCCTCTTTATACTTTCGCCCGAATTCATGAGGACTTCAGCTTGAGCAGCGACCTTTCGCACATCCGTAACTTCTCCATCATCGCCCACATTGACCACGGCAAAAGCACACTGGCTGATCGCTTTATTCAGCACTGTGGTGGTTTGACTCAGCGTGAAATGGCTTCGCAAGTCCTTGATTCTATGGATATTGAGCGCGAGCGTGGGATCACAATTAAATCCCAATCCGTAACCCTGAACTACACCGCCGGCGACGGCCAAGTCTATCAATTGAACTTCATTGATACGCCCGGGCATGTTGATTTTAGTTACGAGGTTTCGCGTTCGTTGGCGGCCTGCGAAGGCGCATTATTGGTCGTTGATGCCGGTCAAGGCGTCGAAGCACAGTCCGTGGCTAACTGTTATACCGCCATCGAACAGGGCTTGGAGGTCATGCCGGTCCTGAATAAAATGGATTTGCCCCAGGCCGAGCCCGATCGCGTCAAGCAAGAAATTGAAGACATTATTGGCATCGACGCAACCGACGCGGTCCAGTGCAGTGCTAAATCTGGCCTTGGCATCGAAGAGGTGCTCGAGCGCTTGGTCGAGGTGATTCCGGCCCCTGTGGGGGACGTTGATGGGCCGCTGCAGGCGCTGATTATCGATTCTTGGTTCGATAACTACCTCGGCGTGGTGTCGCTGATTCGCGTCACTGAAGGCCAAATCCGCAAGAAAGACAAGTTCGTGATCAAAAGCACCGGGGTCACGCACCAGGCGGATCAAATCGGCATTTTCACGCCGAAACGTACGATCACCGATAGCCTCAAGGCTGGCGAAGTTGGATTTTTGGTCGCCGGCATTAAAGACATTCACGGCGCCCCGGTCGGTGACACCCTGATCAGCGTGGCGAAGCCGGATACCCCAGCCCTGTCAGGCTTTCAAAAGGTTCAGGCGCGCGTGTTTGCGGGCTTGTTCCCGGTCAGTTCGGATGATTTCGAAGACTTCCGCGAGGCGCTCGAAAAGCTGACCTTGAACGACGCCTCGTTGCACTACGAGCCGGAAGTGTCGGATGCGCTGGGCTTTGGTTTCCGCTGTGGATTCCTGGGCATGTTGCACATGGAAATCATCCAGGAACGCTTGGAGCGCGAGTACAACCTGGATTTGATCACTACGGCGCCGACCGTAATTTACGAAGTGGAAATGAACGACGGCTCGGTGGTTCAGGTCGACAACCCGTCACGCTTGCCTGACCTTGGGCGCATCAACGAAATGCGTGAGCCAATCGTCCAGGCCAATATTCTGGTGCCCCAGGCCTACCTGGGCAACGTCATCAGCCTGTGCGTTGAAAAGCGTGGCACGCAAAAAGACATGCGCTTTTTGGGCAACCAGGTGCAGATCAGTTGGGAGCTGCCAATGGCCGAAGTGGTCATGGACTTCTTTGACCGCCTGAAAAGCGTTAGCCGAGGTTTTGCCTCATTGGATTACCATTTTGTACGGTTCCAAGAAGCCAAACTGGTGCGCTTGGATGTGTTGATCAACGGTGAACGCGTCGACGCGTTGGCGGCCATCGTGCACCGTGACCACAGCACCAATCGTGGTCGTAACCTGTGCGAAAAAATGAAAGAACTGATTCCGCGTCAGATGTTCGACGTGGCCATTCAGGCCGCCATCGGTGGGCATATCATTTCGCGCTCGACGGTTAAGGCGCTGCGTAAGAACGTCACGGCCAAGTGCTATGGCGGCGACGTGTCGCGTAAGAAAAAGCTGCTTGAAAAACAAAAAGCCGGCAAAAAACGCATGAAGCAAGTCGGCAGTGTCGAGATTCCGCAGGATGCCTTCCTGGCGGTACTGAAAGTGGACAATTAAGTGGAAAATTTTGATTTTGCAGCGGCCCTATTTTGGGCTGTGGTGGCCACCGGGGTGCTGTGGATTTTCGACAAATTGGTGACCGCGAAAAAACGCGTGCCCCAAGACTCGGATCCTTGGTGGGTTGAATACGGGGCGGGCTTTTTCCCGGTCTTGTTCGTGGTGTTTGCGGTCCGCAGCTTTGCCTACGAGCCCTACCAAATACCGTCCGAATCGATGATGCCGACCTTGAAAGTGGGCGACTTTATTTTGGTCAACCGCTGGACTTATGGCCTGCGGGCGCCGTTGTCGGGCGACGTCATGATTCCCATCAGCGAGCCCGAGCGTGGCGACGTGATGGTCTTCCGTTTCCCCAAACAGACCAACGTGGCCTACATTAAAAGAGTGGTGGGGTTGCCAGGTGACGTCATCGAGCTGAACAACAAGCGTCTGACGGTCAACGGCCAGGCGGTTGAGTTGCAAGGCGTAACGGGACCTGAAATCCCGGTTCGTGTTGACCAGTTCACCGAGACGATGGGGATGCACCAGTTCCCGACCTGGCGCGACAAACTACGCCCGGCGCGCGATGGACGCTGGGTTGTCCCCGAAGGCGAGTACTTCATGATGGGTGACAACCGGGATAACTCCAATGACTCGCGCTTTTGGGGCTTTGTGCCGGATCACCTGATTATTGGTCAGGCGGTCTCGGTTTGGATGCACTGGGACGAGTTTTTCAGCCTGCCGAGTTTTGCAGATGTTCGCTCGATTCCGTAGGGGGCGATAATGCGTCAGCAATCTGGTTTTTCGTTAGTGTTGGTCGCAGTCCTGGTTGGGCTGCTGGGGTTTGCAGGCTTGTTCGCGTTGCGCGTCGGCCCGTTGTATTTCGATCATTGGGTCATCCAAGAGGTCTTTGCCGATTTGGAAGCCGCGCCCGAGGCCCTAGAAGGGCAATCCAGTCGCCAAATTCGCCGCGATATCGACACTAAACTTCGCGTTAATAATTTGTCCAAATTCGTCGCTCGCGATGCTTTGGGTATCGAGCGCAACGGCAACCAGTGGTTGCTGTCGCTGGATTACGAACGGCGCACGCCGTTCGTGGCCGAGGTCGACCTGGTGGTCAGCTTCGCAGCCGTGGCTGCGGTGGGTGAGCCTTGAGCGCACTGCAACTGAGTCGCCGTTTAGGTCACAGCTTTGCGGACGAGGAGTTGTTGACACTGGCCTTGTCGCATCGCTCGATTGGTCCGGCCAACAACGAACGCCTGGAATTTTTGGGCGACGCGGTGCTGGGCTTGATCATTGGTCAGGCCCTATTCGAACGTTTTCCCGGCGCCAAGGAGGGCGATTTGACCCGGGCGCGGGCGCGTTTGGTTAAAGAACCGACCTTGGCGGAATTGGCACGCGACCTAGACGTCGGTTCCCAGTTGGCGCTCGGCAGCGGCGAAATGAAAAGCGGCGGTCGCCAGCGTGACAGCATCCTGTCGGACGCGGTCGAAGCGCTGATCGGCGCGATATACTTGGATTCAGATTTCATGCATGTGCGTGATGTGGTGCTCAGTTGGTACGCCACGCGTTTGGATGAGATGAATCCGCAAAAACTTGAGAAAGACCCCAAGACCCAACTGCAAGAGTACCTGCAAGCCCGCTCACGGCCGCTGCCGAGTTACCAAGTGATCGAAGAGTCCGGCGAACCGCACGAGCGCTTTTACGTCGTTCATTGCGTGATCGCCGGGTTCGACGTGCCCTTTGCGGGCGAGGGAACCGGGCGCCGGCGGGCCGAACAAGCCGCCGCACAATTGGCACTGGAGGCCGTTAAATGACCCATTGTGGGACTGTTGCCATTGTAGGGCGGCCGAATGTCGGCAAGTCGACCTTAATGAACCATTTGATCGGCCAAAAACTGTCGATCACCAGCCGCAAGGCCCAGACCACCCGTCACCAGGTGATGGGCATTTGGACCGAGGGCGACATGCAGGTGGTGTTCGTCGATACGCCGGGCATCCATATCGGCGGTAAACGGGCACTCAATCGCTACCTGAACAAAGCCGCTTCGAACGCTTTGCAGGACGTTGATTTGGTGGTCTGGCTGTTGGAGCGTGATCGCTTTACCGGCGAGGACGCGTTCGTCGAAAAACAGATTCGTGAATCCGGCAAACCGCTAATTATTGCGTTGAATAAAGTCGATCAGGTGCACGACAAGGCCAAATTGATGCCGGTTGCACAAAAGATGCAAATGCGTTTTCCGGATGCCGAGGTGGTGCCGCTGTCCGCGCTCAAAGGGCACAACCAGGACACCCTGATGGCGCTGGTGGGTAAGCGGATCCCCGAGGGGCCCTTCATGTTTGACCCCGATCAGCTGACGGATAAAAGCCTGCGCTTTTTGGTCGCTGAAATTGTGCGTGAAAAGCTGGTTCGCCAGTGCGGCGATGAATTGCCGTACCGGACCACGGTTGAAATCGAAAAGTTCGATGAACAGCCCGACCGTGTCTACATCAACGCGGTGATCTTTGTTGAGCGCAAGAGCCAAAAACCGATTCTGATCGGTCATCAAGGCTCACGCCTCAAGCAAATCGGCACCGATGCGCGCATGGACGCGGCCGAATTAATCGGCTTGCCGGTTCACTTGGAGCTGTGGGTTAAGGTTCGCGATCGCTGGAGCGATGACGAAGCGGCCCTGGCCCAGCTTGGATATAAGGACCCGTAGGTGACGCCCGGGTGGGTTTTGCACCGCCGCCCGTATCGTGAAACCGGCGCCTTGGTCGACGTATTGACGGCCGAGGGCCGTCAGCGGGGCGTCGTCCGCGGTCAGGCTAAAACCGCCCAACTGGTGGCTTTCATGCCACTGCTGATCGAGTGGGGGCCAGTCCGAGATCTGCGCGCAATCAACCGCTTGGAACCGCTTGGACCCTCGATCACGCTGACGGGCAATGCATTGCTGTGTGGGCTTTACATTAACGAGCTGTGCGTGCGCTTGTTGCCCCAGGACGAGGCCTGTCCGGGGCTGATGGCCGACTATGGCCGTACGCTGCTGGCGCTAGCTAGTGGTGATCCTCAGCCTATTTTGCGGCGCTTTGAGGCGTCATTGTTAAACCAGTTAGGGTTCGATTTCTCGGTCGCGCATACCAGTGATGGCGCGCCTGTTGAGGACGAACTGCGTTATTGGGTTCATCCCGAGTCCGGCCCTCGACTGGCCCCGCCTGGGGCACGTGATGCGCCGTTTGGACGCGACCTGAAACGCGTCCAGCAGCAAGCGTTTGAAGATCCGACTACCTTGAATTTGGCCAAGCGCTTGAACCGTGCCCGATTGAACGCACTATTGGGAGACAAACCGCTGCAATCCCGATTACTGATTCAAGGAGTAAGCCAATGAGCCGCGTCTTATTGGGTGTCAACATTGACCATATCGCAACCGTCCGTAACGCCCGCGGCGGTCGTTTCCCATGCCCAGTCGAAGCGGCCTTGGTGGCCGAAGCGCATGGCGCGGACGGCATCACGGCGCACCTGCGCGAGGACCGTCGCCACATCAAAGACGGCGATATCCGGCGCCTCAAAGCCGAGATTGCGACGCGTCTGAACTTCGAGATGGCGGTCACTGACGAGATGGTCGACCTGGCCTGTCAGGTGCAGCCTGCGTATGTCTGCTTGGTTCCGGAAAAGCGCGAAGAGCTGACCACCGAGGGTGGATTGGACGTGGTCGGCCAGTTTGCCCGCATCCAAGCTGCGACGGCACGGCTGAATGACGCCGGCATCGAGGTGTCGTTATTTATTGACCCGAATGCCGATCAGCTGGCCGCCAGTCGTGATGCGGGTGCCAGCACCGTCGAGTTGCACACCGGCAGTTACGCCGAGGGCCATGAGGGCATTCAAGTGCTGGCCGATGCCATGCGCACGGGACGTGACATGGGGTTGGTCATGAACGCCGGTCACGGTTTGGATTTGGCCAATGTCGGGCCGGTCGCGCGGCTGGATGGCATGCACGAACTGAATATTGGTTTCGCCATTGTCGGGCGCGCCTTGACCATTGGGTTGGGCCCGGCGGTCGCTGAAATGAAGGCCGCGATTGACCGAGCCTGCGGGTTGGCTGGGTGATTCGAGGGATCGGCACCGACATCGTCGCGGTCGAGCGCATCTCCGCGGCGCTGGCGCGCACGGGGGACCGGTTCATTGCGCGCGTGCTGCACCCGGACGAGCGTGCGCTGATGCCCGACGGCGCCAATCAAGCGGCCTGGCTGGCCAAGCGCTGGGCGGCCAAAGAAGCCGCTGCGAAGGCGCTGGGTACGGGTATTGGGGCGCACGCCGCGTTGACCGATTTTGCGGTGATGAAAACCGCCGCCGGCGCACCGTTTTTGGTCGTCACCGGGGCGGCCGCCGAGTCCGCGGGCGCCGGTGCATGCTGGCACTTATCGCTCAGCGACGATGCTGGCATGGCCCTGGCCTATGTGGTTTTGACAGACTGATAACTTTCGCGCAGATTTTTTTGGAATCACATTCCATTTTTGATTAGACTGCCCCGATAGCTTACCTACCGGAGTCTCAAATGACCGAGCGCGTTACCAGCGGCAACCTGCAAATTGCCACCTCACTGTATAACTTCGTTAACGACCAAGCCTTGCCTGGCACGGGTTTGGATCAGGCCGCATTTTGGGCCGGCGTCGACGCCATGATTCACGAGTTAGCGCCGGTCAACCGTGCATTGTTGGCAGAGCGCGACGACCTGCAAGGCAAAATTGACGGCTACCACATTGAACGCCAGGGCCAGGCGCATGACGCTGCCGGCTACAAAGCCTTCCTGCAGGAAATCGGCTACCTGTTGCCGGAGCCGCAAAGCGTTGCCGTCGTGACTGAAAACGTTGACGCCGAAGTCGCACGCATTGCCGGTCCGCAGTTGGTGGTCCCGGTTATGAACGCGCGCTTCGCGCTGAACGCAGCCAATGCGCGCTGGGGCAGCCTCTACAATGCGCTGTACGGCACCGATGCGATCTCGGACGAAGGCGGCGCGGCTGCCGGCGGTCAATACAACGCGGTGCGTGGCCAAAAAGTCATCGACTATGCCAAGGCATTTTTAAACGACAACTTTGCGCTGGCTAGCGGCAGCCATGCGGACGTTGAAGGCTATCAAGTGGTTGATGGGGCGCTGGTTCCGGCCTTGGCCGATGCGGCTCAATTCGCAGGCTACCTGGGTGACGCGGCTAATCCGACCTCGGTACTGCTGGTTAACAACGGCTTGCACGTTGAAATTCAAATTGATCGTGCCGATCAAATTGGCAGCGCTGACAAAGCCGGCGTCAAAGACCTGCTGATGGAAAGCGCGTTGACCGCGATCATGGACTGCGAAGATTCAATCGCAGCGGTCGATGCCGAGGACAAAGTCGCGGTTTACAAAAACTGGTTGGGATTGATGGCCGGCGATTTGACCGAACAGGTCAGCAAAGGCGGCAAGACCTTTACCCGCGCCCTGAACCCGGATCGTCAATACATCGCAGCCGATGGCGATACGCTCAGCTTGCCCGGTCGTAGCCTGTTGTTCGTAAGGAACGTTGGCCACCTGATGACCAACGAAGCGATCTTGGACAAAGACGGCAACGAAGCCCCGGAAGGGATCTTGGACGGTATCTTTACCGTGCTGTGCGCGATGCACGACCTGAAACGCGACACCGACACCAACAGCCGCGCCGGCAGCGTCTACATCGTTAAGCCGAAAATGCATGGGCCCAAAGAAGTCGCCTTCGCTAACCGTATCTTCGGTCAGGTCGAAAGCCTGCTGGGCTTGCCGGTCAACACCATTAAAATGGGCATCATGGATGAGGAACGCCGGACCACGGTCAACCTCAAGGCCTGTATTAATGAAGCGGTTAACCGCGTGGTCTTTATTAACACCGGGTTCTTGGATCGCACGGGTGACGAAATTCACACCTCGATGCAGGCCGGTCCGATGATCCGCAAGGGCGAAATGAAAGGCGCCACCTGGATTGCGGCGTACGAAAACTGGAACGTCGATATTGGCTTGGAATGCGGCCTGCAAGGGCGTGCCCAAATTGGTAAGGGCATGTGGGCCATGCCGGATTTGATGGCGGCCATGATCGAACAGAAAAAAGCACACCCCCTGGCCGGCGCTAACTGCGCGTGGGTGCCGTCGCCGACCGCGGCGACGCTGCACGCGATGCACTACCACGCGATCAACGTGTTTGACGTCCAGAACGAGCTAAAGAACCGTACCCGCGCATCGGTTGACGACATCTTGACCATACCGCTGGCGGCGGACACCGGCTGGAGTGCATCGGACATTCAAGCGGAACTGGACAACAATGCGCAGGGTATCCTGGGCTATGTCGTGCGCTGGGTCGACCAGGGTGTGGGTTGCTCAAAAGTACCGGACATCAACAACGTCGGTTTGATGGAAGACCGCGCGACCTTGCGTATCAGTGCCCAGCACATGGCCAACTGGATGTTGCACGGTATTGTCAGCGCAGCTGAAATCACCGAAACGCTGGAACGCATGGCGGCGGTGGTTGATGGGCAAAACGCGGGTGACGCGCTGTACATTCCAATGGCGGGTAACTTCGCCGATTCGGTCGCCTTCCAAGCGGCCAAGGAATTGGTTATGGAAGGGGTCTCCCAGCCCAGCGGCTACACCGAACCGGTACTGCACCGTCGTCGGATCGAGCTGAAAGCCAAGGGCTAATCCCGCGGCCATAAAAAAGCCCCGGACCTACACAGGTGCGGGGCTTTTTTTATGCGCGGCGTTTACAGATTGATAACCGGAATTGCGCCGCTGTTGATGCCGGCGTTGTTTTTCGCCAGTGCCTGTTCGGCGCGGTAGCTGGAACGCACCATGGGGCCGCTGACGACCTCCAAAAAGCCCATGTCCAGGCCCCATTGGCGGTACTGATTGAACTCGCCCGGGGTCACGTAACGGGCGATCGGCAAGTGGTTTTTGGTCGGTCGCAGGTACTGGCCAAAGGTCACGATGTCGACGTTGTGGGCGCGCAGGTCTTTGAGCACCTGCATGATTTCGTCGTCGCTTTCGCCCAGACCCAAAATGACTGAGGTCTTGGTTAGCACGGTGGGGCGGTGGGCCTTGGCGTGTTTCAGCACATCTAAGGTCTGCTGGTAGCCGGCGCGCGGATCGCGCACTGGATGGGTCAGCCGCTCGACCGTTTCGACGTTTTGCGCGAATACTTCGATCCCCGAATCGACCAAAATTTCGACGTCCGCCATGACGCCCTGAAAATCAGGGGTCAGCACCTCGACCGCGGTTTCTGGGGTGGCCGTTTTGATGGCCCGGACCGCGTCGGCATAGTGCCGGGCTCCACCGTCATCCAAATCGTCGCGGTTAACGCTGGTCAGCACGACGTATTTCAGGCCCATTAAACGGACCGCCTCGGCGGTGTTATGCGGCTCGTCACGGTCCAGCCAACCCTTGGGGTTGCCGGTGTCGACCGCGCAGAACTTACAGGCCCGGGTGCACACGCTGCCCATCAACATGATGGTCGCGGTGCCAGCGCTCCAGCATTCGCCGATGTTGGGGCACATGGCCTCTTCGCAGACGGTACTGAGTTTGTGCTTTTTGACCAGTTTTTTGACGTCGCTGTATTGCTCGCCGCCCGGGGCTTGGAAGCGCAGCCATTCGGGTTTGTCGCCGCGCGGTGCGTCCGCACCCTCAGTCACTTTTTGGCCGTTTTTAATGGCCCGGATGCCCTCGGGGGTGACGTGCTTTGCGCCACTGGCGACTTTGTTCGATTCGGTCATAGCCACAGTATATCGCCCGTGTCAGTCGTCGTCGCCAACGAAGTCCATGTATTCGTCCAGACTCATTAGGCTGTCCAATTCGCCAGGCTCGCTCATTTCGATCTTGACGAACCAGGCGCTGGATTCGGGGTCTTCGTTGATCGACTCGGGTGCGTCGGCCAGCTCGCGGTTGACGGTGACGATGGTGCCGCTGATCGGCGCGAAGATGTCGCTGGCGGTTTTGACCGACTCGACCGTGGCAATTTGTTCGCCGGCTTCGACTTCGCTGCCCTCCTCGGGCAACTCGACGTGAACAATGTCACCCAACTCGGACTGGGCAAATTCGCTGATGCCAACGGTGGCAACACCGTGGTCGTTGTGAACCCACTGGTGTTCTTCGGAAAAACGTAATTCGTGCATGCGGATACCCTCTGGATTTGGCGCTAGTGTGCCACCGCCGGCGGCTGATTCAAGTGGTCGCCGCATTTGCGCAAGTCATTCGATCCGGTGGCCCTACAATCGCAAAAAAACACGTATACTGTGGCGCTTGTTTATGGCCCGCACCGTTAGGAGATAGCAATGTTCCGTGAAACCTCGTCGATTGCCCACTACGATCCTGAATTGGCCGCCTCCATGGCCGCCGAAGCCCAGCGTCAGGAAGACCACGTTGAGCTGATCGCCAGCGAAAACTACACCAGCCCGCGCGTGCTAGAAGCCCAGGGCAGTGTGCTGACGAACAAGTACGCCGAGGGCTACCCGGGCAAGCGCTATTACGGCGGTTGCGAGCATGTGGATGTGGCCGAGTCCTTGGCCATTGAACGCGCAAAGCAGTTATTTGGCGCGGATTACGCCAACGTTCAGCCGCACGCCGGTTCACAGGCCAACTCGGCGGTGTTCTTGGCGCTGTTGAATGCCGGCGATACCATTTTGGGTATGAGCTTGGACGCGGGCGGTCACTTGACCCACGGCTCGCACGTTAACTTTTCGGGCAAAAGCTATCACGCGGTGCAGTACGGCATCGATGACAAGGGCTTTGTTGATTACGAGCAGGTCCGTGCGTTGGCGGTTGAGCATCAACCGAAAATGATCATCGCCGGTTTCAGCGCCTACTCGCAGATTCTGGATTTTGCCAAGTTTCGCGAAATAGCGGACGAAGTCGGTGCTTACCTGATGGTCGACATGGCCCACGTTGCCGGCCTGGTCGCGGCGGGCGTTTACCCCAACCCGGTGCCGCACGCGGACGTGGTCACGACCACGACGCACAAAACTTTGCGTGGGCCGCGCAGCGGTTTGATCTTGGCGCGTGCCAACGCCGACATCGAAAAGAAACTTAATTCGGCGGTATTCCCGGGTAACCAGGGTGGCCCGTTGATGCATGTGATTGCGGCCAAAGCAGTGGCCTTCAAAGAGGCCATGGAGCCGGAATTTAAGGCTTACCAACAGCAGGTCGTGCGTAACGCCAAGGCCATGGCGGCGGTGTTTATGGCGCGTGGCTATGACGTCATCAGCGGCGGCACCGAGAACCACCTGATGTTGGTGTCACTGGTGGCCAAAGGCATCACCGGCAAGGCGGCTGACGCGGCGCTGGGGCATGCACACATTACGGTCAACAAGAACTCGGTCCCGAATGACCCGCAAAGCCCATTTGTTACCAGCGGCATTCGTGTCGGCACGCCGGCGGTCACCACCCGTGGGTTTGGCGAAGCCGAATGCACCGAGCTGGCCGGCTGGATGTGTGACGTCATGGACTCGGTCGACGACCAGGCCGTAATCGCAGCCGTGGCAACCAAGGTTCAGGCCTTGTGTGCGCGCTTCCCGGTTTACGGATAGTCCGGAGCGGGAACGAAAAAGGCAGCCGATTGGCTGCCTTTTTTTTGTCCAGGCTTTAGGCCGGCGGGGCGCCTAAACGCTGATCTTTTTCGGTCCAGCGTTGCTCCAGAAAACGCTTCACCCGCTCGCGCGATTCGGCGCTGATTTGGCCGTTGTCATTGAGGGCCCCGACTTCGGGCAGCTCAACGGTTTTCATGTGAATGTGCATGCGCCCGGCGCGTCCGCACATCCACTGCCAAAAGGTCGGTACGCCGTCGGGGTAGTGAATGGTGGCGTCGACGGCGGCATCCAGATGATCGCCAACCGCAGCCAGCACGGTCGCGACCCCGCCGGCTTTGGGTGGCAGTATGTGTGTGTATTGGCTTTTGCTGGCGGCCAGTTTCTGGACGGTTGAGCGGGTGCCTTCCGAGAAATTCACCACCGACACCGGGATCTGTTGAAATTTGGCGCAGGCGGCGCGCACCGTGGCCAGGTCCGATCCGCGTTTTTCCGGGTGCTTGGCTAGGTATTCGCGGCTGTGGCGGCGCATGACCGGGAAGTCCATGCTCCAAGCGACAAAGCCGACCAGCGGAATCCACAGCAATTCTCGCTTCATAAAAAAGCGCGTGCTGGGGATGGTTCGATTGGTGCCAATTAATAGCACGAAGATATCGACCCAGGATTGGTGGTTGGCGATGATCAGGTAGTTTTTGGTGCGCGAGAACTGGCCTTCGCGTTCAACTGTGATGGCCGGGCTGAACAGTGACAGCCAGCCGGTAAAGCCACGCGACCAGCACACTACCAGCCATTCAAAAGCCGGCGCAAAGGTCTTACCCGTGGCCGGAAAGGCCAGTTTGATCAGGCCCAAAATCGCCGCGGGACCGCCGCATGCAATGGTCAAAAACACTAAGATGACGGCGCTGACAACGCCCAACAACAGATGCATGGGTTTTCCTGTAAAATTTGCCCGCATCATACGTGACTGACACCCAAGGAGCACCATGCTAGACACCCTGATCCGCGAGACCGGCGAAAACCCCACCCATGCTGTGATTTGGCTGCATGGCTTGGGCGCCGATGCGACCGACTTTGTACCGGTCATCCCGATGCTGGGGTTGACCTGCCCGACGCGCTTTATTTTTCCCAATGCCCCGGTCCAACCGGTCACGGTCAACGGGGGTATGGCGATGCCGTCGTGGTACGACATTTACGAGATGCAGATCGAACGCAAAATCGACCGCGCCGGCATTCAAGCCTCAGCCGACGCCATTGCTGCGCTGATTGATGAGCAAGTCGAGCGCGGCATCGCCCGGGCCAATATCTTTGTCGCCGGTTTCAGCCAGGGTGGGGCGGTTGCGTTGTACCTGTTAGAAAGTGGCGTCCAGATGGCCGGCGTGCTGGCGCTGTCGACCTACAGTCCAAATTTGGACCAACCGGCACCGAGCCCGTTGGCCAACTCGATCGCGGTCAGCATTCACCACGGTACGCAGGATCCGGTAGTGCCGGAGGTATTAGGGCAGCGCACCCAGGCCCGTGTCGCGGCGCTGGGGTGTGCCGTCAGTTACCAAACCTGGCCGATGGCGCACAGCGTGCTGCCCGAACAGTTGACGGCCATTGGTCAATGGTTGAACGAACACAGCAGGTGATACGAATGTGGGGGTGTCAGCGGCTTGGGCCGCGCCCCGCACTCTGGTAATCTGCGCCCCGAACAAACACCGTATCCGGTGTTATCAGTGATCGGCAGAACGACCCGTTCGGCCTCCAAGGAGAGACGCATGAAGCAACCTGTTCGCGTAGCAGTCACCGGTGCCGCTGGCGCCATCAGCTATACCATCCTGTTCAAAATCGCCGCCGGCGAATTGTTGGGTAGTGACCAGCCCGTGATTTTGCAATTGGTAGAAATTCCCCCGGCAATGGGCGCCCTCGAAGGCGTGGTCATGGAATTGATCGACTGTGCATACCCCTTGGTGGCTGGCATTCAGACCGCCGACAACCCCGAAGACGGCTTCAAAGATGCGGACATCGCGTTCTTGATCGGCGCCAAGCCCCGTGGACCGGGCATGGAGCGTGCGGACTTGTTGATGGGCAACGCCCAGATCTTTAGCCGTCAGGGCAAAGCGTTGAACGACAACGCCGCCAAAGGCGTCAAGGTGTTGGTCGTCGGTAACCCGGCTAACACTAACGCCCTGATCGCCGCGCGTAACGCGCCTGATTTGGACCCGCGCCAGTTTACCGCGATGACACGGTTGGACCATAACCGTGCGGTCGGCATCTTGGCGGACAAGGTCGGCGCACAAGCGTCGGACGTTGAGGGCGCTATTGTTTGGGGCAACCACAGCCCGACTCAGTACCCCGACCTGCACGGTTGCACCGTTGCTGGCAAACCTGCGCTGGACCTGATCGATCGCGACTACTACGAAGGGACCTACATTCCGCAGGTCGCTAAACGTGGTGCCGCCATCATCGACGCACGCGGTGCTTCGTCGGCAGCGTCCGCTGCCCAGGCTGCGATCAACCACATCCACGATTGGGTATTGGGTACCCACGGCAAAACCGTTTCCATGTCTGTGCCTTCGGACGGCGCCTACGGCATCGCGCCGGGTGTGATCTATTCGTTTCCGGTGGTCTGTGAAGGTGGCGATTACAAAATCGTTCACGGCGTTGAAATCAGTGAATTCAGCCGGGGTCTGATGACCCACACCGACGACGAACTGCGTTCGGAAAAAGCCGCGGTTGAAACCTTGCTGTTGGCTGAAACCGAGGCCGCTGTAGCGGGCGTTAAGCACCCCGTCGCCTAATCCTCAGCGATGCTCTGAACCCCGCCACAGCAATGTGCCGCGGGGTTTTTTTTGGCTGCTTGCGGACCGGCCCGCAGTTCCCTAAGAAACATTTCGCCAGCCCGCGGGATCGGCTACAGTCGCTGGGTGAAAAATCTTGTTTTTGCACTTGCGTATCTAATACTGCCCGCGTCGG